>JAFLUL010000006.1 GCA_022508845.1 Oscillospiraceae bacterium
ATCGCCGTTGCCCGCAGGGCAAATTTCGGCGGGCGTTAAAATCTTTTTATTTAATCGGAAACGAGAAGTTTCCTATTAAATAAAAAAGGCCGCTGCAGCGGCTCTTTTTTTTGCTCTATTTTACCTCGCTTGTTCTTGTGTAGAATCCGTAGTAAATGCCCCTTTTCTCCATAAGCTCGGCGTGATTTCCCTCTTCAACAATTCCGTCCTTCGTTAAAACCAGAATGCGATCGGAATTAACAATGCTTGAAAGGCGATGAGCTATTGTTAAAGTTGTTCTGCCATTTGAAAGGCTTCTGAGGCTCTTTGCCACTTCATACTCAGAATCGTTGTCAAGCGCGCTTGTTGCTTCATCCAGAATGAGGATCGGCGGGTCTTTGAGAAATACTCTCGCTATTGAAATTCGCTGCTTCTGTCCGCCGGAGAGCTTAACTCCGCGCTCGCCTATATAGGTGTTGTAGCCGTCCTTTAACGCGCTTATGAATTCATGAGCGCCGGCTTTTTTGGCTGCCTCGATAACCTCCTCATACGTTGCGTCCGGGCGTCCGTAAATTATATTATCATAAACCGATCCTGAGAACAGATAGACGTCCTGCTGAACCATACCAATGTTTTCTCTAAGGCTTTTAAGAGTGTAGCTCTTTATATCCTCGCCATCGAGATATATTTTGCCGCTGTCAATATTATAAAATCTCGGGATAAGATTGCAGAGAGTTGTTTTACCTCCTCCGCTGGGTCCCACAATAGCAAGTCGTTCGCCCTTATGAATAGTTAAATTCAGCGATGTAAATACAGTATTTCCGTCGTCAGGATATGAAAAGCCAACATTATCAAAATGGATCTCACCGCCGGCGTTTTTAAGCTCTCTTGCTCCCGGTTCGTCAAATATCTCAATATCCGAATCCATTATTCCCAAAAATCTGTCAATTCCCGTCATACCGCGCTGGAATTGTTCGGCGAATTCAACTATGCGGCGGACTGTTGCAATAAGAGTTGAAACATACATAACATATGCAACCATATCTCCCGCACTTATAAGCCCCTTTAAGAGGAAAATTCCACCGCCGAGGAGAACAACAAGATACATAACGCCCTCAAATATTCTTACGGTGAGCTGAAAGGTTGCCATATATTTATATGAAAGCTTTTTTATTCCAAAAAACTTCATATTATCCTCTTTGAATTTTTCGCGTTCAAGCGGTTCGTTTGTGAATGCTTTAACAACCTTCTGTCCTAAAAGAGAATCCTCAATTCTCGCGTTAAGCTCGCCGGTCTGATGGCGCTGCATTGCAAAGGCGTCACGCATCTTAAAATTGACCTTGAGACAAATGGGCACCATAATGGGAACAACGGCAAAAACAAGCAGAGTTAAAAGAAAGCTGGTTTTTGAAAGAATAACGAACGAAGCAACAAGCTTTACCGCGGCAATAAAAAATTCCTCCGGACAGTGATGAGCAAATTCGGTTACGTCAAAAAGATCGTTTGTTATACGGCCCATTATCTGACCGATTTTTGTGTTGGAATAATAGGTATCGGAAAGCCTTAAAAGATGGTCATAAGCGTCACGGCGCATATCGGTTTCCATTTTTGTTCCCATAACATGCCCTTGATAAGCCATAAAAAAAGCAGCGGCAGCATCTATTGCCCTGAGAACAAGATAAAGGCAACCGAGAGAGAGTACGGTTTTTATTGTAAGCGCTGCAATATCATTTACAGCGGTATTTGTTAAATATTTTATTATCTGCGGCAAAGTGAGCTCTGCAATACACGTAAGTCC
This sequence comes from Oscillospiraceae bacterium, assembly GCA_022508845.1. Lineage (GTDB taxonomy): Bacteria > Bacillota > Clostridia > Oscillospirales > Acutalibacteraceae > RUG806. The sequence continues at coordinate 1,778 of JAFLUL010000006.1, forward strand.
CGCGCAAAACAGATCAAACACCATAGTTCGGATATATGGCTTATAATACGGAAGAAACCTGCCGATAAGCCCCTTGGCAGAATGCTGTCTGTCATAAATTCCGGATTTTGTTTTCATATCTTCCCACCTCAAATAAATCTCAGTTAAAAATTTGACCTTGCAGAGAAGCTCTGCGAGGTCATTTAATCAATTTTTGTACAGCGAATAGTTACTCTTGCCGCACCGCCGGGGGTGCAGGTGAAAAGGGTAATATCCCAACCGCCGCTCTCCATCTCCTCAATAGCGGTTTTATCAAGCAGTTCGGTTTCGGAAACAACATAGTTAAAAACGTTTCCGTCAACATCGGTAAAGGTTATTTCATCGCCGATTTTCAAATCCTTTAGTTTTCCGAAATGAGAGCGATAATTATGGGCTGCAATAATCATATCATTATCGTAAACGGAGCCCATATAGCGGCAGGGAGAGATTTTTAGCCTGCTGTCATCCCATCTGTCTAAAACAGGTAAATTCAAATCAAGAAGCGGAATAGAGAGCGTTCCCACATAGAGATAACCGTTTATCTCTATAGTTGGCATTTCCATTTTTGGATTAAAAACATAATCCTCATCAATAGATTCAATTTTGCTCTCTATCTCTTCAAGAATTTCATTTCTGAGCTTGCCTGCGCTCAGATCCTGATAAATATTATGTTCAACCAAAACCAAAGCACACGCAACCAGAAGCACTCCGCTGAGCATGAGCGCAACACCGGCTTTGGTGTGCTTTCTTCGTTTATTTCTCTTCATCGTCATGTTTTCTCTTAACGAAACCAACAGAGAAAAGTGCAAATCCGGATGTTATCAAAACAGGAACAGGCCACCATAAAAGGCCGGTGTTCGGGAGATTACCTGAGCCGTTCGAACCTGAACCGTTTGAGCCGGAGCCGTTAGAGCCGGAACCGCCTGTTGTTCCGTCCGGACCATCTCCGCCTGAAGAGGGATCTGATGAATTTGACAGATTTGAGGGATCGGAGGGGTCATACGGATCAGAGCTGTCGTTTGAGCTTGGTTCCGTGGGCCAGCCTTCCTCGGGAATATCACCCTCATATGTGTTTGTTAAAACAAAGGTGTTACCTTCGCGAATTACAGAAACAGAATAATCGCCGGGAACTGTTTTTTCAACAACCTGCCAGATATGAAAAGCTTCAAGGCCTGACCAGGTGTGACGCCAGTTGTTTTCAGCGTTAAGAACTACTTCATCGAAGACTTCGCCGTCGCAGAGGAGCTGAGCAACTATTTGATTCGGGCGATTTGGATTTCCTTCGTCATCCCAAATTTTTACAACCTTGCGTTCGATCTTCTCATAATAGGTGTTCAGATATTCATATTTAATATTCGCATTAACGCGGTTATGCTCTTCATCATCAACAACAGAAGGAAGATAGACTATGAAGGGCTGAGGATTATATACCTCTCCGTTTTGTACGGTTGAGTTTCCGTCAATAAGATAAACGCCTCCGTCCAAGTTTTTAAACTTAAGACGTCCCATATTATCGGTTTCACCCTGAGCATCGGGAACAAGAGCGTCTCTTGCGGCATATGCGCTGAGGGTTGATGCTATTTCACTCAGTTTATCATTCATAAACGGGTCAATAGTTACGCGATAATCCTTAAAATCACCGAAAAATTCCCTATTATCAACTCCATCAAGGGCTTCGGCTATATAATATAAACGGAAATGGGCGTTTCTTACCGGCTCGCCATCATGGACGAAGATAAGAGTTACTGAATAATCATCGTCCTGCCAGTCCTCCGCTAAAACCGCGGGAGAAAAAAATGAGACGACCATAAATAGGCATAAAAACGCCGCAAGATATTTAATTAAAAAGGATTTCTTCATAATGAGCGCTCCTTTATAATTTTCAAATTTAGATTTTTAATAAAAATTAACTACGCTTTTTTCTGCGGCTCACAAAGATAACAACAATCGTTATCATCATAATCGGAACCTCAGCAAAGAGAATATTCCATAAAAGATCAACTATCTGAGCCTCAGATCTTGTTGCTTTCAAAGAAAGAGTTCCGTCCGGCGGAGTTTCAATGCGATGTCCGCGGACTAAAAGACGGTGGGTGTTTATACCGTAGGGGGTGCAGGTTATAAGCGTACAATAATCCATACCTCTCTCAATTTTTGAAAAATTTAACACATACGGCTCAACGACCTGAATATCATCCACCTCATATGCCATAGTTTCCTTGAGGACCTGTATGGTAAAAATATCACCGATAACCAGCTTGGGCAGGTTTGTAAATAATGTTGCGGAGGGAAGACCGCGATGGCCTGAGAGAAAGATATGGGAGCTTTCGCCTCCAACAGGAAGAGAGGAGCCGTCAAGATGGCCAACGCCGACCTGGAGAACCGATTCGCTTGTCCCGTGATAAATCGGGAGATTAACGTCAATTGCAGGTATAATAATATACCCCATAATTCCGGTTCCGGTTATGTCCAAAGTATTATAATATTTTTCGAGGTCTTCTTCGCTTGAAAGATATAGGGTTGAGGGAAAATTTCGGGCAAGCTGCCTATTATATTCCAAAGCAGCCTCAAACATCTCGTTTGATTCCTCGGGAGTCATTGTGTCAACATGAGAAATATAGCTGTTTATCGCCTGCTTATGTGCGAGGGTATTCAAAAGGTCGCTTGCCATCGGATAGAGAATAAGGGATACACCGATAATGAGAGCAAGAACAACAATAATGGTTGATAAATGCTTCCTCATAAGGGTCTCTCCTCGTTCAAGTCATCCGGAGGATAAAATCCCCCGGATGAAAATAGGTTTGTTTCTAAAAATTAGTTGTTAACAGCCTTTTTCTTCTGAACCTTTGAAATGCAAAGGAAAACAAGAGCAGCAGCAAGAACTATTGTGCCAAGAGTATAGAAGATAGTTGTACCAATACCACCGGTTCCGGGAAGAACTGTTGCGGTTTTATCGGTAACGGAAAGAACAAATCTTCCTTCATGATCCTCGCTGGGAGTTGCACTTGAAACAGTCTCTTCATTGGTGCTTGTTACGAGACTAAGAGTTGGCGCGGGATCAGTTATTCCGCCATTAACATCAGCGCCGGCTTCAATCTTGAATGAGAAATCAGCAACCTTATCGTAGCCCTTGGGGGATTCTGTTTCCTTTACCCAGTATGTTCCGGGCTCAAGACCGTCAATGTTAATTATACCGCCGTTAGCAGTAGTAAATTCATGTCCATTACTTTCACTGGGATCCCAAACTACTTCGCCTTCATCATTGTAGGTGAGCCAGGATTTTGATTGGTCAGTATTTATCTTATAAACTTTGAACTTAGCAGAGTTAAGAGGCTGGTTGCCTTCATCAACCTTATCAAGTTCAACACCGAAGGTATAAACATAAACTGTCTTCTCTTCGGTTTTGCCTTTGGGTTCAGTGCCTTCACCATCCCAAGTGTAATCGTTTGAATACTCGAGATGAACGCCGTTCGTATTGCCTGTGTCGCCTAAATTAGCGTCCTTATTGAGAGTTGCGGTGTATGTAACAACGATAGTATCACCGTATGCGGCACTTGTGTCTTTAAGATCAGTAAACACGATGTGGAGATTGCAATCATCGCCGGTGCTATTCCCTGTTACAACTGTGTAATGTCCGATATCTGCGCCTTCACCGTTAATTTTAACTGAAACGGATGATTCACCGTCAAATGTTAAACCTGAGGAAAGAGTATCGTGGAATACATAGTAATAAGAATCAAAATCGGAATAGTTATAGGGAAGAGTACCTTTGAGTTTGAATGTGATTGTTTCGCCGAACTCAGCAGTTGTTCCCTTTACTTCTGAGGTATCTTCAACAATAACCTTATCAACTTCGGGAGTTGTTGTTTTAATGTTTATTGTTGTAGGGCCGGCAACATCAAGCATAACAGAAGATTTAACCATATCTTTATTATTAACTGATGTGTTGTCAACAATAAGATAGTAACCTGCAGGAACTTCTTTTGTCTCTCCGCCGTTGATAGTATAGTCAGCTTCTACACCGGCCGCAAGAAGCGCTGCCATTACGTCTTCTGCAAATTTCTTTACGAGCTCATCGCCTGTAGAAGGAGTGGCGGCAAGTTCAGCAAGCTTTTTTGCAACGTCACTGGCGGAAGAAGTTGTGGCAACACCGGCAGCTGTGCAAATTGCTGCTTTCAAATCGGCATTGTCCTTAATCTGTGCGCCCCATTCGATGTTAGCTAACTGATTCTTTGTATCGCTCAGTTCGCCGGTAAAGATCTGGTATACGCCAAAGGTACGGTTTGCAGCCGAAGCATTACCACGAGAACCAATTGTTATTGAAGGGGTAGTGCTTCCTTCAGCAAAAGCCGGGAGGATCATAGCAAATGCAAGCATAAATGCTACTGCGAGAGCGAGAACTCTTTTTGCTACATTGTTTTTCATAGTTGTTTTCTCCTTTTTCATTTTTTGTTTTTGTTTATATTAAAATACCACCTTTTATGGTATGTATTTTATTCAGTCAACAATTCCTATTGCATAAACAGGCCAGACGGTAACAATAAGCTTACCTACGATACGGTCAAATGAAACACAGCCTATTTCGTTTATTCTTGAGTCCTTTGAAACGGGCCGGTTATCGCCCAAAACGAAATAGTTATTTTCCGGAACTGTAAAGGGGAAGGTCATATCGCAGTCCCCGAGAGCTTTTTCGGTTATATAGGCTTCATTTAGAGTTTCGGAATTAACTAAAACAGTTCCGTCCTCACTGATTTCTATAACATCACCCGGGGTTCCTATTACGCGCCTTACAAAGAGGTTATTGTTGTTATAAAAACAGCAAACATCGCCTTTTTCAAGCTTTGTTGTTTTTATAGCTATTGAAACGTCATCATTGTTGAGCGTTGGCTGCATTGCATTGCCGGAAACCTTAATAACAGGGGTAAGCAGCGAAGTTATGAGAACGACAACCGCGGCTGAAACGATCAAAACCTGAATAAGTGTTTTTATCGGATTGGACTTTTTTGAATTTTGGGAAATTCGAGAAAGCTCTTTTTCTATCTGCTCGGATGTTGGAAGCGACTGCTCCGGCTGATTATTCTGATCTTCCTGATTTTCAGGTTCAATCTGTTCGGTAAGCTCCGATAAATCGGCATTGTTTATATTATCCATCGGCACACCTGTTTCTTTTATTCCGAGGGCTGACTATCTCGGGAGAAATTAAGACGTCCAACCTCGTCCTTAAAGGCCCTTATCTTATCCGCGGTTTGCTTTTCTAAAACGGCACAGCGCTTTTTTGCGTCAACGAGCATTTCGTCGGAACGTTTTTTTGCTTCGGCAAGCATTTCGTCGGAGCGTTTTTTTGCATCGGCAAGAAGTTCATCGCCGCGCTTTGAATGCGCTTCGATATTTTTAAGGTAAATGTCGGCAGCGGATTGAGCTGATTCAAAAATCTTGCTTATTGCGAGAGAGGCTTCGGCAATATTGCCGGCTTTTTCAAGGATAACGCGCCTATCGGAAAGCAACGCCTCTTTTTCGGCAAGCTGTTTTTCTTTTTTTTCAAGCTCGCTTTCAAGGTCATTTGCGCGTTTGGTTTGCTCAAGCAGCATTTCAAGAAGCTGGCGGCGATTTAATCTTCCAAGCTCTTTTTCAGTCATAAAAAGCCTCCCCTTTTTGAATGCGCCATATAAATAATATGTAAAAATAAAGAAAGCGTATTTACCAAACTATTTTATTCTAACAAATCAGTTTTGTCAATACAGTTTTGATTAACTTAACAAATTTGTAACATTACATATTTATACACAGCAAAATTGCTATGATATTATAAATATATATAAATTTTCAACAATATTCCAGTATCAATATTATCTTTTTATCAATGATTTGATATGGGAACAGCCACATATAAAGAATTCTTTTGAAAGTATAACATAAACAAAGCCTATTGTTCCGCCGATAAGCACATCGCTGAAGAAATGCGCGCCGACCATAATTCTGCTTACGGCAACTAAGGCAGTGAATAAAAATGCACCGATCCATACAAAAAACCGCACTTTTTTGCTCTTAACGCCTAAGACGTCGATAAGCGTTGTAAAGTAAAACAGCGAAGCGGCGGCTCTGGTGTGTCCGCTGGGGAAGGACTTACAGGCGTCGGTCGTTCCGAAGAGGGAACGCATCATATCCTTATCGGGCTGGCCGTTTGCAACATACCAGCGGGTATAATATGAAAAATCGTTTATAGTGTTCATAGCACGGTAACGCATACGCCCCATAGGAATTTTTATCATCTGAACCGTAAGCACTGCGGCTTCCATAGCAACAAGGGTAACAAAGGCAAACTTAAGCATTTTTTTTATGCTTTCATCTGAAAAATTATTCACTGCGAGAGTGCCGAAAACTGTTGTGAAGCACCCTAAAAAGCCAATCACACCCCATATAAAGGCAGGACTGATATCATAATGACGGAAAATATAATTAAACATCTCGTTAAACCAAACGCAGTAAAGCCCGAAAGAGGCAACAGCGGCGGCAGCCACAAGAAGAGTTTTCAGAGCTTTTTTATTCCAAAAGCGGGTGATATAAATGAGAATTATCTGAAACGCAAAAGCGCCTATAAAATATTCGGGAGAGGTACCTATAGTTTCAAAAACAGAGCCGAAAATATCATCGGCATAATATTGGCCCTCGGGAAGAGAGAATTTTGTAAGGATGTTGCTGACCTGCAGATCGGTGAAGGTTGCAGTTATAAGCAAACCGCCGAAAATAAGAAAAAAAAGGCATATGCTGAGAATCGTTTTCTTTTTCAGGTTCATAATAATTACCTCCGTTTCGATTTGATTATACAATTATAATATATAAAAGTCAACCGTGGAATTGTCCTCTTTGCTCGCGGGGATATTGCTCTCTCCGCTTGCGGGATAGCGGATAAGGGATGCGGGAGGGGATAATTTGATCCGGAATTAAAATTTAATGGTTGATATATGGCAAAAAGTGTGTATAATTGAAATAAGGATCTGACAGCATATGGGCAATCAGGAAAAATGCATTGCTTTGATAAAAAATTTATCAGAATATAAATTTGAATATGCTTTAGCCTATTTGCAGGGGTTGTCGGCTGATGACTCGAAGGACAACGCTTACTGCTAAAAACTCTAAAAAAAATGAAGATGATTCCGAAAAATGATTGAGAACATAATTTACACTGCAGTTGCGTTTATTTCAACGCTGACAGGCGCTATTTCAGGCATGGGCGGCGGGATAATAATGAAGCCGGTTTTTGATATTTTGGGAAAATACGGAGCTTCCCAGACGGCAGTTTTAACAGCTTCAACTATGCTTGCTATGAGCCTTTACTCGGTTAGTTCAAATATAGGCAATTTTAAAAAGGAAAAAGAAAACTCCAAAATAATTGCCTTTGTTGCCTTTGGTTCGCTTCTCGGCGGGCTTGCTGGAGACGCTGTTTTCAGAGGGTTTTCGGCAAATTTTAGCGACAGCGCGGTTAAAATTGCCCAAAATGCCGTTATGCTCAGCATAGTTATCGCGGTTATTATTTATATGAGCGGCAAAAAAAAGGTTATAGGAACAAAAAACAAATACGCCGGCATTCCCGTGGGGCTGTTTTTGGGCGTTGTTTCATCCTTTTTGGGAATAGGCGGCGGGCCTGTTAACGTTACCGTTTTGACCATTGTTTTCGGGTTTTCGGCAAAAACCGCCGTTATATGCTCTTTAAGCTCTGTTTTTGTTTCGCAGATTTCAAAAATAGCTTCAATAACCGTTAACAGCGGTATTGAAGCATTTGGGATAAAGCTGCTCCCGTTTGTTGTTATCGCAGGGGTTCTCGGAGCAGTTATAGGCAGAATGATAAACAAAAAAGCGAGCGACAAAACGGTTGAAAAGCTTTTTATTGCCGTTCAGGGGATAGTTATAATTATGTGTACGGTAAATATCATAAGATATTCCGTTACAGCTTTATAACGTTTAATTTTTCGGGGAAATCACATTCCGCAGCCGAGCAAACAGCGGCTGCGTATTTTTTTTCAATATTATATTCCTTAAAATAATAATTTCTGCCGTCAACGCTCTGTTTGACCCTCGGTGAACCGTTTTCAAAATAAACGCAAAAATCGCTGAGCCCGAGCCTAAAGCCCAGCCCGGTTGCCTTCATAAAGCTCTCTTTAAGAGTCCAGAGGCGAAAGAACATTTCTGTTTTTTGAGCCTCGCTTTCAAGGCTATCAAGCAGGTCGATTTCCTCCTTAAAAAAGAAGCGGTGCGCAACTTTCATATTGACTTCTTTTATTTTTTCAATATCGCAACCGATATCTCCGCCCGACACGGCGCAAAGCGCATAATTCCCCGAATGAGAAAGGTTGAACTTTATCGGGGTATTTTCAAAATAGGGCTTGCCGTTCTCTTCAAAAAGAACGTTTTCTCCGCTTTTTTCACCGATGGCAGCGTTTAGCAGCGTCCAAGCCCCAACAGAAAGACACTTATCGCTTACATTTAAATACCTGTCTGCTTTTTCCTTTCTTATCTGAGGAAGGACGGAATAGTATTTTTTATATGTATCCCTGTTTTGAAGCGGGGAACAGTCGGTTAAATAAAGCTTTATCATTTTATAATAAGCTCCGTCTCGCCGGCGATACCGCATTTTGCATAGGCAAAGAGCTTTATTTTACCCTTAAGCGATCCTGCTCTTAAATAAACCAATGCCCTGCCGTTATATGTGGTTCTGAATTTCTCCGAGTAGGGAGTAAGGTCGTCCGGTTTGCCGTTTTCTATACCGAGAATTTCAGCATCGCCCAAGAGCTGATAATACACTTCTTTATCCTCGGCGGAAGCGATATGACCGTTTTTATCTTCAAGACTTACTTCAATATGAACAATATCTCCGTCTGAAAGAACTTCTTTTTCGGGGGTAAGAATTATTTTTTTTGCTTCCTCCGCTGAATAAAGGATATCAAAGGCGTTTTCGGTTTTAACACTTATCTCGCCCGGAACGTATTCTATCTCCCAGGTTACGCGGCAAAGCTTTTTATCAACGCTCTTTTTGCCCGCAGACTTTCCGTTTATAAACAGCTCGGCGTTTTCCTCATTTGTATAGCAGCTTATAAAGAGGGTTTCGCCAATAATTCCCGAATAAACATAATTATCCCCACGAACCCCTCTTTTTTGGGTCTTTGAGACGGCAAGCTTTGCAAAAGGTTCGTTAGTCCAAAGAGCTTTTCGCTGATAATACAGAGGTTTTTCATAACCGCAGAGATCAAGCATTCCCGCCTGGGAAATCCTTACGGGCCAGCCTGCGCACTCCCCCAAAAAATCTATGCCTGTCCATAAAAACTGACCGCAGATATAGCTGTTGTCCGCCGCAGAAAACCAAGCCTCGGGCGAATGTGAATTTTCGCTTCCGAAAATTACAGCTTCGGGGAATGACTTATGATGCTGTTCATATAAATTTTCACGGTAATTATAGCCCCAAATATCGAGAGTTTGAGCAAAGCCTGTGAGCGTTGAGAGCTCGGGAAAGGACATTGCAGATAAAACCGGACGGCCGGCATCAAGCTTACGGACGATTGAAACAAGCTCCCTTGAAACAACGGGCAGACGCGAGGCATCGGGCTTTTTATCGTTATATCTTCTCTCCTCAGCAGGCTTGCCGTTATCGTTATTTCCGAGAACCTCATCAAAATACGGAGTAACATAGGGATCGTTCGGATAGTCTATCTCATTTCCTATAGACCACATTATAACGCTCGGGTGATTGCGGTCCCTGAGAACCATACTTTTTAAGTCTTCTTTATGCCATAAAGGGAAATCCTCGGCATAGCCATAGCGCTTGGGAGGATATACATTATGCCCCTGCCACCACTTATTTTTTGCGCCTTCCCATTCGTCGAACGCCTCATCCATAACCATAAGCCCCAATCGGTCGCAAAGGGAAAGCAGACCTGCAAACGGAGGATTATGCGCTGTTCTTACAGCATTGCAGCCGGCGGCCTTAAGCTTTTTAAGCCTTCTCTCCCAAACGCTTTCGGATACGGCGGCGCCGAGGCAGCCTGCGTCATGATGAAAGCAAACACCCTTAATTTTTGTGTTTACACCGTTTAAGAAAAAGCCCTCGTTTGCATCAAAGCGAAGGCTTCTTATGCCGAAGGGAATGGTTTCGGTGTCGGTTATCTCGCCGTTTTTCAGCGTTTGACAGCAAACTGAATATAAATACGGTTCATCCGGGCTCCACAGCTCGGGTTTTTTAACAGAGAGAAATGCTTTTCCCTTTTCGCCCTCACTCTTTACTCTTGCAACGGCGCTGCCGAATTTATCGATCAATGCAAATTCTGCGGCGTCACAGCCATCAGCGGTATACTCAATTACTATCTCCGCAGCGTTTTCGGATATGTTTTTTGCTTCAATAAAAATTCCGTTTTCGGCAAAGGAAAATCTGCTGCTTATGCTGAGAACAACGTCTCTGTAAATCCCACTGCCGGTATACCAGCGGGAATCAGCGGTTTCGTTATGCTCAACTCTCACCGCAAGCACGTTTTCGCCGGGACGGACGAAATCGCTTATATCAAACGAAAACGGCGAATAGCCCGACGCGCGCGAGCCGAGATAATTGCTGTTTATCCAAACGCGCGAATGCTTATATACTCCATCGAAATTGATTCTTACACGCTTATCTTTTATATTGTCAGGCAAAATAAAATGCTTGCGGTAAATTGCTGTTCCGCCCGGAAGATAGCCCGTTCCGCTCGAATGAGCTCTGCTGAACGGATGCTCAACAGCCCAATCGTGAGGCAGAGTTACAGTTCTCCAGGCGCTGTCATCATACCCCATATAGTCCGCACCCGGAGCGTCTCCCAGATGAAATTTCCAGTTTTCGTTTATTTTTTCGGTGTGAGCCATAAGTATCCCCCGTTTTTATGATGAATATATTATAACTGTTTTATATGAACTATACAATCATTTTTACAAAAAAAAGCAGACCTGCCGAAAAAATCCGACAGGTCAATTATTATGCTGTTTACGAAAGGATTATCCGCTTTTCTTCAAGCGGCATTTCGGGACGAAAACACGGCACTTCGAGGGTTTTTGAATTGTTTGTAACGGAAAGACCGGATAAAAGCCCAACCGCGGTCCACTCACAGGCGGTGTAAACATCAATAGCAGGGGGCTTTTCTCCCCTAACAGCGTCAACAAAATCCTTGACTATGAAGAAATCTCCGCCGCCGTGTCCTGCGCTCAGTTCGTCTGACTGAGCCAACTTATATCTCTCGGGAAGGTATTCATTATAATCCTCAAGAGCCTGCCATTTCATAGAATACGACGGGTTGCCGTCTCCAACAAATGAAACCCTGTCAAGGTCTGAATTATGGGTTTTTGAGCGAAAGGCTCCGTTAGTTCCCTGGAGATGGTAATAATCCATATTATGGGGATGCGGGGAGGTGCAGTCGGTTCGGATATTGATGAGATTTCCCTTTTCGGTGCGGCACATTGTTGTTGTGCCGCTGTCCTGCTTAACGCCGTAGGGATGGCGAACTCCGGGAGAGAAGGTTGTTATTTCCTTTATGCGGTCGTCCGGGAACCATTGCATAACGGGGCCAATGCTATGGGTTGGATAGAAATTGCCCCTGACTCCGTCCTGCCAATAGGTTCGCCAGGAGGTTTTACCGTTAGGATAGATTAAGAGGTTTGAAGTATTATGCATATACATGCCCTCGGCATAATATGTTTCGCCGAAAAATCCCCTTTCAACAAGGCTTTTAACGAGCTGAACCTGAGGAGTGTAGATATAATTTTCGGCATACATATACACCTTTTTATACTTCTCAACGCATTCGCACAGCCAGAAAAGCTCATCTATAGTAACGCCGGCCGTTACCTCGCTCATAATATGCTTCCCGGCTTCAAGAGCGGCTATCGCCTGAGGAACGTGGCACTGCATAGGAGTTGCGATAACAACCGCATCTATATCGCTTTCAAGCATATCTTCAAAAACACGGTATCTGTTTTTAACGCCTATTTTATCGGCTGCTTCGTTCAGGTGATCCTCATCGAGATCGCACATAGCCGAAATTTCCACGCCCTCTATGCTTTGAAAGCCCTTAAGAGTTGAAAGTCCGCGAGTACCGGCGATGCCGACCTTAACCGTTTTCATTCGTTTACCCTCCGGCGAATTTTAATTAAAGAGACCTCTGAAGAAGTCGGCTATGCTTCTGAACAGGTTTACTATCCAATCCCAGAAGGTGTTTTTAGTTCCGTTTGATTCGTCAATAACAACGCCGGAAACGGTTACGGTTGTAAGAGTTTGCTCGGCGGGTACTGTATAATAGCCTTCCGCATCGGGGGACACCTTTTCGCCGTCAATAAACACAACATATGCCTGGAACGCAAATGAATTTGATATAACAACTCTGAAGCGAAGCTCCTTATCGGAGAACCACTTATAGAGAGTTAACGATTTGATAACATCGCCTTCGCTTGATTCGGAGGGATATGCGATATAGCTAACTCCGTTAAGAGTAACGAATTTAACTGCCTTATCGGAAAAATCATAAAGGCTTACTGTTTTTTCTTCCTTCTCTCCGCAGTTATTAAGGCAGACGCGCTGCATAATTCCGTCATCATCAAGAGTTGCCTCTTTTATAATCGTCCATTCGCCCCAGTTATGTCCGAGCGCGGGAACGGAAACGAGAGTATAATATTCGTTTCCGCAAAGATCACAGGCAATTTTCTCAGTGCCTGAGGCAGTACAGGTTGGAGCGTCGGCATAACCTGCGGACACGGTGTAGGTATGTTTATTTTCGTCTTTCTTATCAAGCAGGTCGTTTATTTCTTCGAGCTTCTCGGCAATATTATCTATATCGCCCGGATCAGCCTTATACATATCTTCAACTGTTTTAAGAAGATCAAGCATTGAATCAACATAATCAACGTGATAAGTCTGCTTGGAGAGAGATCTTATCTGTTCTCCCAAAGCGGCAATAGATTCAGCGGATATTATCCATGTTGCCTCGGCGGTGTCATTTGCGTTGGTGAAGGTATATTCATTACCGTTAACCGTTCCGGAAACCACTTTCCAGCCGTTAAAGCTGTAGCCGGGTTTTTCGGGAGGAGTGAGGGTAACGGTTGCCCCCGCAATATCCTTTACAGTTTCAACTTCAACACCATCCACCTTAATATGGAGAGTGTAAAGCAGATATTTTGCGGCATTACTGAGAGCTTCAGTCATTTCATCATAAAGCTCATCAAGAGCATCCCTGCTTGCGGGGATAGTTGAAGTAAGCTCGGTATAGGAAGCCTTAAGCTGCTCCAAATCGCTTATATACGTATCTTTATAAAGGCTGCTTTCGGAAAGGATGGCTTCAATTTCTTTTTCGGCCTTATTCATATCAGTAAGATCATACCAGGTTGCCTCTATAACGGCATTGGAATTCTGGAAAATATACGCTTCTCCGTTAATTCCGGCAGTATTTCCTGTCCAACCGGTAAAGATATGTCCCTTAAATACCGGATAGGGCAGCAAAACTACAGTACCGGGCTCGCCGGTAAAGATTTCGGTGGGAGTGGATGAGCCGTTATGGTATCTCACCGTAAGAGTGTAGGTCTGAACTTCACCGTTTGCAAGGAACTGAGCGTAAACATCCATATTCTCGGAGGCAGGAGAATAATCAGAGGGAACCCAGCCGATGAAATCGTGGCTGTCTCTTTCGGGAATTCCGAGAATATCATCGGGATAAACGAACTCTTCGCCCTCAGCGCGTACGAGGGTTGCAAGAAGAAGTGAATCATTATAGAATTTGAAGGTGTAGTTTTCTGTGCCGTTTTTATAATACTGCGCTATAACAGTCATATTATCGGTGACGTTATCAACCGGAAGGCTCCAAAAAGCAAAGGTATAGCCTTCAGCTGTTCTGTCGGGAGGCGTTACAGCATTGCTTGCGTCTCCGCCTTCTTTAACGGTGACGGTGCCAATGCTTTCTCCGTCGGCAGCATAAAACTGAACAATATATGTTGGAACAACCTTAAGATCGTCGGTTGTAAATTCAACGTCCTCTTCAACGGTAAAGGTATAGGGATTATCCACTTCAACGCCGTTTGCATAGAGCTTGAGATCCGAAGCGTTATAACCGTCAAGAGCCTGAGCGCTTACAGTAAGCTCGGTTCCGTAGGTGTAGGTTCCCTCATCAGCCAGAATAACGGTACCAACACCTGCTGAGCTTGATATATTGTAGAGAATTTCGGATTCGTCATAAACCGCGGTAAACACGGTATCGCGGACTATCTCATAATCTGCAAGACCTTCGGGAGTGAAGAAACTGCCGTTTTCATCTATCCAGCCTGCAAAGGTATAGGATATGCCCTGAGCCGACGCTTTTCTGGGCGTAACGCCTGTGTAGGTTGGAGATGCGCCGTAAAGATAGGTTTTGGCGTCCTGAAGAACGGTGCCGTCATCATTTACGAACGAAACATTGAGCTTAAGGCGGTCATAATATACCTTGAGGACAAGGGAGCCATTTGCGGCAACGGTGCCTGTAAGACGGGATTTTTGCTTATTTACGGTAAAGCCGACACGCGGCGCGGGAGTAATGGTTACGATATCATTTGTTTTGCCATAGGTGCTGTATGTGTCGGCAGGAACAAGACGGTTATTTTCGTTAAGGTATGAACCGGAGAGATTCATCTCATAGTTATAAACATTGACCGCAACCATTCCTTCCGCCCAAACTGCCTTCAAGGTGACGTCGCCGTGGCGTTTTGCGATTTCATCAGCGGTATAGATCTTTTCGCCTTCAGTCCAGTTGCTGTCTTCATCCGCGGAAACGACCTCCCAATACCAGAAGCTGTAGCCCTCACGCTCAGCGGGGAAATTCTCAAGGCCGTTTTCTTCGGAAGCCAACAAATCTTCCATTGTGCTTGCGGTCTCAACACTATACGAAGCGTATTTAGTTTCGGTATTTACACTGTCTCCATCAGCGGGGAGCAGCGTTATGGTGTATTGAATGGGTTTCCATATAGCGTAAATAGTGTTGTTATAGCCAATGGTTACAGAAGAAGCTCCGAAGGGCGCGTTTGCGCTTCCCGCCCAACCGTTAAAGGTATAATATGCCTTGGCGGGATTTGAGGCTACGGGAGAGTAGTATACATTCTGTCTGACTCCGATATTGATGTAGTCAACGGTTTTGATATTTTCAAAGGAACCGCCGTTTACGTCCAGAGTTACTCTGGTGCAAAGTCCGTCAAGAGCATTGTTCAGAGCGATTGCGAGGGTGTTGGGATTGGAGTTATTGTCAAGGGTTGTAAGTCCGACAAGAGCGTTTCTGAATGCTGTTTGAAGCGCAGTCCACTTATAGTTGGAGTTTGGATCAAAATAGCAGCTCGAGATATATCCGTTTGAAATACCCGTTACGCCGAGAGCGGGCATAACCGATATTGCGCGCTGAACAGCGGAGCGAAGAGTTGATTTATCATACTGATTTGCTCTTAGCTGAACCATAGCATAGGTATAGCAATAGTCAGGGTCCGTACCGTCATCTCTGGTGGTGAACATACCTTTGATTGCATAATCATAGGTTGTGGCGTAATCCGGAACATCGGCAGTGTTCGGAACATTCATAAGCGTGCGCGGCCAGGCGCCGGCGTATTTTACACCTTCTAACTCATATTTTTTACCAAAGTTATTCCAGCTGTTTGTTCCCTGTCCTGCAATGATATATGTTTTCTCATCAAAATATGTTCCACGTAAATCGCCATTGTCGGCAGTTACGGCATAATCATAGCCATGACTGCGATTTCCTGTGGAATAGTCGGCAATATACCAGTTTCCGTCATCGCTTCCCTGATCATCGGTTACCATAAGACCAACTGCGAGATTGGGTATTTGACTGAGGTTGCTGTAACGGGAGGTATCAATGGAAATATTTGCATAGGGTGTGGCAAAAAGCGCAGCAAAGGTATTATGCTTGCCGCTGCCGGTTTCCTTATACCAATAGTCAAAGCTGCTCACATTAAATGTGGAAGCAGAAGCGTTTGTTGAGCCCCAGTCGGTTGCACCCACATTTCCGAAGTTAGCAGCATCGCCGAAGTGCGCTGTGTTTGTTGGTGTGTTTATAAAGGCAAGCTTGCCTATGGTGGCGCCGGCGCCGAGAGAAGCATCGTTTTGTCTTGAAGTTGAAGAAGCGGCATAGGCAGTGTTACCTACATAGGCGGTATCTCCGGCAGTTATAAATGCGGAAAATCCCTTATCGCCAGAATAATTGGGATAGTAGTTGCCATCGTGCGTAACAGCGGCTTGCTGATAGATGGAGTGAGCGCCCGAGATCCACGTTATCTGCTGCGCATATGAATAAAACGGCGACGATCCGCCCCAGGTGTTCTTTGTGCGCACCATTGCTCCTACGGGAGCAACATAGGGCTTATAAACATAGGTGAGAGCGTAAGTGTGTTTTACCTTTCCGTCAACTGCATCGGTAAATGTAAGCGTCCATAAAATATAACAGCTGCTTGAGTTATATACAAGCGAGGGTGACGAACCGGCGGTTATTTCAACGCTTTCACCGGAAGCAATAGTTGAATTTGAAAGAGTAATGCTGCCGCCGGAAAGAGGGGCGAAATTGCCGTTAACAAACTGATAGCTTATCGCTGCCGTTTCCGCGCCGTAAGGAGTGCGGTCATACTCATAGGAATAAGAATAATAAATTTTTCCCGTGGACTGAGCTTCGGAAATCGGGGAATTATTCTCGTCATTATTTATATAATACTGAAACGGCGATGAGGTTGATGAAGTCAACGACGAGCCGTTCGGATATAAATATATGGCCTCAGGAACAATAAACCTGAGCGCACCCCATTCCGCCCCGTTTTCGGTAGTGTTGCCTATCGGCGTTGCTGCCGAACGCGGATCAGCGGCAATTACAGGCAGAACATACAGCCCCGCGCCAAGCGAGCCTGCAACCATAAGCACTGCAAGAAAGACCGACAGAGCTTTTGTTAATACATTATGCTTCGTTTTCATAGTATGTTTCCCCTTTCGAGATACACTTTTACTTTTATATATTACTATAATAGACTATTTTTTTCAAGTATTTAATAAATATTTATAGAAAATTTACAGGTTTTTTTACTGCAAATTTCGCCTAACCACAAAAAAAAGAGCATCCAAAAATGCTCTTTTTTTTGCTTGAAAAATTATTAAACTGAAAAAGCGTTTTTAAGGTGTTAAACCCGAAAACCGATCTCAGCCTAATTTTGACTTTGCAAAGCACTCGCTGCAGAGAACCGCTCTGTCTTCACGGGGCTTGAAAGGAACCCTTGCCTCTTTCCCGCACTCGCTGCACACTGTCACGAAATATTCTCTCTCGCCCCTGGCAGCCTGCTTGCGAGCAACGCGGCATTCCTTGCAACGCTGAGGCTCATTTTCAAAGCCTCTCTCTGCATAGAACTCCTGCTCACCCGCAGTGAATACGAATTCTTTTCCGCATTCTTTGCAAATAAGGGTTTTGTCTTCGTACATCTGGTGTTACCTCGCTGTTATTTTTTTGGGGATCTGCGCTGAAATTTTTATCTGAACAGTAATAAACTGCTGATAACGTTAAAATAATAATCTTTTAAGCTTGGCTCGAGTTCGCTGCATAGCGTTATCGGCTGCTTTTTCGGTAATATTCAGCTTTTGGGAAATATCGGAATAGGAAAGCCCCTCAAGCCGGCATATAAGCACCTTTTTTTCAAGTGCAGACAGATCCCTGTCAAAAATTTTATACAAGACTTCGGTCTCCTCAAGGGAGATGAGCTTGTTTTCCGGTTCGGTACCTCCGGATATGTTGAGATCGTCTAATGGGATATAGGTGTTTAAAGGGATATTTTTGTTTTCGTTTTCGCTTCTGAGAGCCGAGCGCAGACGATTGTTTACGCAAACACCGGCATAGGCTTTGAAGGAAGAGTTTTTTTCGGGATCATATGTGTATACCGCAGATAAAACAGCCAGCATTCCCTCTTGAAAAAGGTCGTCCTTTTCAAGAGAAACGCCGATATAGCGTGAAGAAATACTTTCAACAAACGAACGGCAGCCCATAAGCAACACAGAAAGCGCGTTTTTATCGCCGCTTTGCGACATAACCGCAAGTTCCTCATCCGTTTTGCCCGAATAAAAGGCTTTTGTTGTATTCAAACACATATATTTCTCCGCATAGTATATAACGACTATATCTTAAGTTAAAAATATCATTTTGTCAATACTTTTTTGCTGTTTTTATGAAAACCGGGCAGAAAAATGCATTATTTTATTAAAATTGGACAAAATCAGAACAAATTGGATACCCATCTTACAATAATATTGAACCAATGATGGAATTCTGCAAGAAGGAAATCAAGGAAACCGAGATTGAAATAAGAGCCTTTAACAACCGAAGATTTTCCTGCGTTTTCATCGGCGTTGAGGGTAAACGACTGAGTGTAAACTATGCCGCCCTCTCCGAAAATTTCAGCACGGACATAATTTCCTATTTCACCGGCATAGTCGTCAAGGTCAATAACGGCGGCGTCGGCCGATTTGGTTTCAAACACCTTGCCCTCGGATATAAAACGAACTATCATGGCGTTTTCGGAATTTATTTCAATGGTGTTTTCGCTGTCGTCAACGTTTATGGAAGTAACCTTGGGGAAGGTGGAAACGGTTGTATATCCGTCGCTGTCAAGAACCGAATATTCAATTCCGATGCTCTCATCGGCTTTGAGGTCTCCGTTTTCGATGCCCTCGATTTTCTCTGTCATAGCTTCTGCGGTTGCGCTCACTTTTTTATAAACGTCGTTATCGGAGCCGTAATATTTCAAAAGCGCGGCAGCTATATCCTGAAGCTCGTCTAAATTTCCTATGCAATGGCTTGCGGCAAAGAACTCGCCGCTTTCAAGCGACCTTCTTGCTTCGGCGGAGGTGAGATCATTCATAAGAAGAAGAGTAAAGCCCGAATCAAGCACTCCGAGATGATGCGCGTCGCTCGATGCAATCGCATAAAGAGTTTCACCGTTTGCGGCAAAACGGCTGAGAAGAATATCCCAGAGTTTTCTGTCAAACCTGGTGCGGGCGTCGCCCTTTGAGTTCATATCAATTCCGATAAGAGCATCGTAGTTTTCTATGAGATAGGCAAATTTGTTTATATAGTATGAATAAGCGGGATTGTTTTCATCATAGGCGTTTTCGGTGCGAAGCTCATAGCGCGCCTTGGTATATTCTCCGGGATGATTTATAACGCAGAGGCCTCCCGCCGCGTCAACACCGGTAACCGCGTCCTCATAGATGGTTACGGAATTATCGGAATAATCAACAAACCAGCTGTTTACATGGGCGTTTACGGAAATTGCGTTGTTTTCAATTCCGTAGGGCATTTTCAGTATGGTTCTGCCGTCGGCATTGAGATATTGATCGCCGTTTTCAGCAGTTGAGTATGTATAGCTCACGCCGTTTGCAAAGGTGCCCTCGCTGCCGAGATATACTATATCTCCCTTGCTGCGTCCGGCTACGGAGAGAAGAGATTTAACGAGATTGCGGCTCGGTCCTTTTTCCCACGAATAGTCAACGGTGCCGTGATCCGTTACGGCAATAATATCAAAGCCTGTTTCAACGTGACGTTCAATGCTCTCCTTGAGAGTGCTGGAGCCGTCGGAGGCGTTTGTGTGAGAATGAAGCGCGGTTTTATACTGAGAAACTGTTTCCCAATTTACGGACGCGTAAGGATTCCGGATGGTGTAGGCATCGTCGTCAGCAGCCGAAACGCTGAAAACAAAGCCGAAACACAGGATAAAGGAAAGAACAAGAGAAATGGTTTTTTTCATAAATAATCCTCCATTTTTTATTCAAAAAGCAAAATTCGGAATTCAGAATCCGGAATTTCGGAAAAACCGCAAGCGATTTTTGATTATATAATTATTTATAGTTAATTATATCAGTTTTAACAAAAATATCAATGCAAAAATTATTATCAAATTGAGAATTTTTTTAATTCCCTGTTTATTCTCCCGATGGGAAAGCCCATAACATTATAATAATCACCGCTGATGCACTTAACAAGCACAGCTCCGGGCCCCTGAATTCCGTAGGCTCCGGCCTTATCAAAGGGTTCGCCGGTTTTAATATAGCCGTTTATTTCTTCGCCGGACAGCTCATAAAACGTTACCTCGGTCCTCTCGCTGAAAACGGTTTTAGATGAAGCGTTTTTTATATATACGCCCGTATAAACAGTATGGGTTTTGCCGGACAGAGAGCTCAGCATCAAAAACGCCTCCTCGGGAGAATGAGGCTTTCCGAGAATTTTGCCGCCGATCGAAACGACCGTATCCGAGGCAATAACAGTATCGTTCGGATACAGCGAAAAAACAGCCTCGCCCTTTATTTCGGCAAGAGCCTCAACTGTTTCGGCGGGAGACAGCCCCTCCCCGGTTTTTTCCTCCGCATTTGATACTTTAACGGTAAAATCCGTTGTTATTAACGAGAGCAATTCCCTGCGTCTGGGAGAGCCCGAAGCTAAGATAAGAGACATATTTTTATTCCTCAATATGTAATAAGTTCATTAAACACCTTTATACAGTAGTTATCCGACATTCCGGAGATAAAATCAATTATCGCCTGACAGTAAATTTCTTCGCTGTCAATATATCCGTATATCTTTTTATTTATACATTTAACCGTTTTTTCGTTTGTGTTGTAAAAAAGGCTCAATTCCGGTTCGCAAAACTTTGAAAGCCAGTCGGCAAACGCCGTCATAAGTTCGGGATAGATATCCGCCCTGCTTCTGAGCTCCCTTATTGTGTCCTCGCCGCGATAGCAGTCCAGCAGGGTTTCAAAAATCTGACTGATAACCACCTTCGCATATTGAGTAAACGGATCAAGCCGCTTGTTTTTATAGATATATTTATAGTTAAAATCCTTGATTTCGCAAAGCTGCTCAAAAAGGGCTTCGCTAAGGCAAATACCATTTTCGGGAGAAGAGTTTTTGCAGACATCATATATCATATTGTGAATGATAACAGTTGTGTTAATTGCCATTTTATCGTAGGCACGCGCCATATCGGTCAGGGTTTCAATATTTTCCTTCGTTAAAAATTTAAGGCGGACGGCGTCCTCTATATCCCTGCCCACATAGGCAATTTTATCCGAGAGCTTAACAACACAGCCCTCCCAGGTATACGGGGAAAACTGTCCTACCGACAAAAACTCCTCCTGAAGGTCTATATATCCGTCCCGGGGCTTAAGCCCGTTTACATCAAGCTCGCCGCAATGGGATATTATTCCGTCTCTTACCGCATAGGTGAGGTCTAAATTGCGATATACCTTATAATCATCCTCAAGAAGCTCAATGTCGTCAGCAAAGCGAAGTCCGTTTCTCTCGTGAAAAAAGCTCTTACCGAGATATTTCTGCGAAATGGCGTTAAGCTCACGCTCTCCCTGATGTCCGAAAGGCGCATGGCCGAGATCGTGACCCATTGCTATTGCGCGCGTAAGTTCAACGTTCAGCCCTAAGTCCTTTGCTATCGTTGTGCTTACGCTCTCAACGTGAGAAACGTGCTCCATACGGGTGCAGATGTGGTCATTTTCAATATTGAAAAACACCTGAGTTTTATGCTTCAGGCGGCGGTAGGCAAGGGAGTGGAGAATACGGGTATAGTCGCGCTCAAAGGGATCGCGGCAGTCGTTGGGTTTTTCATAGAGAACTCTCCTGCGCTTTATAAGCTTTTCCCAGTTTTCATTTTCAGGGCAAGCTCTTACGCAAGAAAAGCTGCGGTTATTGATGGTTGACACATTATCACCGACCCATATAAATTCGGAATTTTTTATCTTGTCTTTTTAACTATCTTATTAACAACATGCTGCGCTTTTTTTGCATATCCGAAGAGCTTATTATATGCAAAAAACCTTATTTTATCGGCAACAAGTATATATTCGCCGATATATTCGGTGTAGTTTGCGCCAAAGCTCTTCTTAAACGCGTTTATCCCCTCGAAATCCTCTCTGGGAACACACTCTCCGAGAGTTCCGTCCGTATCAGCCGAAGTGGGCTTTAAGAGAACATAGCCCAGATCGTGGCAGTAGTTTTTAAGCTCAATACTGCGGCAAATTCGTCTGAAATTAAAATAATGGCTTGCTCTTAAATTATTTCTGAGAATATTTCTCGCGCCGCCGAAAAGACAGGAGCTCATACCGTTATAATGCACCGTAAGTCCGCCCGCTACAGCTATAACATCGCCCTCGTTTTCAGTTTCTTTTATGCGCTCGTTAAAATGCTCGGTCTGTTTGTCAATTGACTCAATTTCTTCTTTTATGCCCCGGATTTTTTTCTCGGGAGCATTTTCAAGCCGGGAGAGCAGCTCCGCTTTTTTCTTTATCCGGCTCTCTTCAAGAGCCTTATCCTTGTTTTTATCATAATAAATGAGCATAATATCCATCTCATCCGCGCCGAAAACGGTGAGAAGGTGTTCTATATAACCCGAGTCGCGCTCGGTGAAGTCGTTTCTGTCGGACGTGTCACGCATAACCGCCGCAAAGGCGCTTAGAATTTCAGGATCATTTTTAACGTCCTCTTCGGTAAAGATTTTTTCGGTAAGTCCCCTGTTTTCACCAATTCTCACCGAATACCTTACTCCCTTTTCAAAGCTTTTAAGAAGCTTTTCCGGAGAAACAATTTCTCCCTCGGCGTTTTTCAGAGGCAGCATTAGCTGAACGGGAGCTTTATAAAGGCATTTTGAGGCGTCCTCATTGAGCATAAAGCCCGCTCTTAAGAGGGAATTATGAACCTTAACTCCCCTATCCTGCTTTTCCCCGTTTATTCTGAGCTCAACCGCAGGGTCGAAAAACAGAGCCGCCGCACCTCCCTTTTTCATTTCGGAAAGCATAAATTTTGAAAAATCCGAAATAAGAGCGGCGTTATCATAATCGCATACGGCTCCGGCAGGACAATACCATATTTTCCCAACGGCGGGAAGAGTGCGTTCAAGAATGAGCGCAGATAAAACGCGGGTATTATCTCCGTCAAAGCCGCTGTAAAAGCGGTGGCTCCAGTCCTTTTTAACATCCGCCCACTTTACGCTTTGAAGGTATATTCCGCCGTTATTCTTAACAAAATTTTCAAAAGCCTGCAAATCAGACTCAGCGCAAAATCTATACATAAACCGAATTTCTAAACTCTCTCTTCAAAATATTTTTTTACGGACTCATAATCCGAATATGGTTCTTTTTTTCCTTTTACCTTCATAAAGTCCTCGTGGCCTTTGCCGAGCAAAAGCACCATATCGCCCTTTCCCGCAACCGAGAGGGCGTATTTAACAGCCTCTTCCCTGTTTACGATTATCTTATATTCTCCTCCTGCCTTTTGAACGTAGGACGCTATTTGCGCGCAAATGCTTTCGGGATCCTCAAAGCCCGGATCATCGGTGGTTATAATGCTGAGATCGGCTCTTTTTCCGCTTATAAGCCCAAGCTCCTCACGGCGCAAAAAGGCTCTGTCACCAACCGATCCGAAAACGGTGATGATGCGGGAATGCTCATACTCGGAAAACGTGTCAATAACAGAGTTAAAGCTCTGGCCGTTGTGGGCGTAATCTATGATAACGTCAAAATCAGCGTCAATATCAAGGCAGTTGTTTCTGCCGAGCACCTTGGCCTTTTCAAGACTCTTTTGAATAACGCCTGTTTCAACTCCGAGAATTTTGCAAACAGCTATACACGCAAGCGCGTTTGAAACACTGAAAAGTCCCGGAACTGCGGTTTTCATTTCAGCCTGGGTCTCCCCCGAAACGCAGGTAAACGAAGCTCCGAAAAAGCCCTTTTCTCTCAGCTTTTGGATGTTTTCGGCATAAAAATCGGCTTTTTCAAAAACCGAATATTCAAAACAGGGAACACTGATTATCTCTTTAAGCTCCTTTGAGAAAGCGTCATCCTTATTGAGCACGGCACAGCCGCACTTATAAAAGAGCTGCTTTTTCCAATAGGCATATTCTTCAAAATCCTTATGCTCGTTGCCTCCAATATGATCGGGTGAAAGATTTGTGAAAACCGCGGCGTCAAAGCGGATATCATCAACTCTGTGAGCCTTAAGGCCTAAGGACGAAACCTCCATAACACAGACCTTGCATCCCGCGTTTATCATATCGCGGAAAAGACGCATACATTCAAAGGATTCGGGCGTTGTGTTTGCCGTCGGAAAGATTTTGCCGTCATAATAAGCTCCTACAGTGCCGATAGTTCCGCACTTCATTCCCGCGTTATTGAGACACTCGCCGAGCATTCCCGCGATGCTGGTTTTGCCCTTTGTTCCCGTTACGCCGATTATTTTCAGCTCCTTTTCGGGATGAGAAAAAAAGTTTGCGCTGATAACCGAGAGCGCTGCCCTGGTGTCGGCGGTAACTATGAGCTGAACGCCCTGCGGCACGGCGGTTTTTCTTTGGGCGAGAATAACCTTAGAACCGCTTAAAACCGCGCTGCTGATATAATCGTGACCATCGGAAAAAGCGCCGACAAGGGCAACAAACATTGCGCCGTCCTTTGCCTTTCGGGAATCGTAAACAACATCGGTTATTTCCGTGTCGAAAAAGTCCTCGGCAGTGTATTCAACGCCTTTTAATATTTCTGAGAGAAGCATTCTTTTTTCCTTTCATATTTCTGATAATATCTCCGAAATAATGTAATTTGAAACTAAAAAACCCTTATCGGTTAATATAACGCGGTCATTGCTGACATTCAGAAGTCCGAAATTCTGAAATTCTTTTATTATTTCGCTCAGCCGTTCGCTTTTTTCGGGAATGGAAATTCCCTCATCGGTTCTGAGCGCGAGCATCAGTCTTTCTTCGCTGCTGCCGCCATCGCAGTCAAAAATCGGCGGCGCTCCGCAGATAAACGCGCTTATATCCCGTTCAAAATAAAATCTCTTGCCGTTAATAAACGAATGCGCAGAAGGACCTATTCCGAGATATTCGCCGCATTTCCAATAATTAAGATTATGCTTTCCGGCAAAGTTATCAAAGCAAAAATTTGATATTTCATAGTGGCGCATACCCTTTTTTTTCAGATGCTCGCACGTAAAGAGATACATATCCGAAACCGCGTCATCATCGGGAAGATCCAGTTTATCCTTCCTCGAAAAAAACACCGTTCCCTCTTCGAGCTTTAATATATAAACGCTGAGATGCGAAACCGGCAGGTTCAGAGCAAAATCGAGGCTGAATTTAAGGCTGTCCTGAGTTTGCTCAGGGATACCGAGCATAATATCGAGAGAAATATCTTCTATCCCCGCTTTTTTTGCCGCATAAACCGCCTGAGCCGCATCCTCTGCGCTGCCAAGCCTTCCGAGAGCCTTTCGCTCGGATAATACAGCTGACTGAAGCCCTAAAGAAACTCTGTTTACTCCGGCGTTTTTCAAGCCTTCAAAAAATTCCTCTTTATTTTTTAGCGAGGGATTGCATTCGAGCGTAACCTCCGCGTTTTTACTTAAAATAAACTTTTCTTTAACAGTCCCCAAAATTCCTTTTATATCGGATGCGCGGAGAACCGATGGCGTTCCTCCGCCGAAATAAACGGACGAAACCTCCCTATTATAAATTTCGGGAGAAACAAAGCTTTTGCTTCTATTAAGAAAGGCAAGCTCTTCTTTAACAGCGTTTAAGTAAAGCGGGATATTATCTTTTTTTCGTTCGGAATAAAAATCGCAATATGGGCATTTTGAAGAACAAAAGGGAACGTGGATATATAAGCCAAAAGGCTTCTTACTGCTGGTCATCAAGCTTTAACACCGCCATAAACGCCTCCTGCGGGACCTCAACCGTACCGAAGCGGCGCATTCTCTTTTTGCCCTCTTTCTGCTTTTCAAGCAGCTTCTTCTTCCGGGTTATATCGCCGCCGTAGCACTTGGCTAAAACGTCTTTTCGCATGGCTTTTATGGTTTCGCGGGCAATGACCTTGCCGCCTATTGCAACCTGAACGGGGATTTCAAACATCTGTCTGGGGATATTATCCTTAAGCTTTTCGGCAATCTTTCTCGCCCTCGGATATGCTTTATCGGAATGGATAATAAACGATAGCGCGTCTATAATATCGCCGTTAAGAAGCACGTCGAGTTTAACAAGATTTGAGCGTTCATAGCCCTTAAGCTCATAGTCGAGCGAGGCATAACCCCTTGTTCGGGATTTGAGCGCGTCAAAGAAATCGTAGATTATTTCATTGAGCGGCAAAACATAGTGGATATCAACGCGGTCGGTTGAAATATAGTCCATATTCTTAAACGAGCCGCGTCTGTCCTGACATAAGTCCATAATAACGCCGACATATTCTGGAGGAGCGAAGATATGCGCGTCGGTTACAGGCTCTTCGCTGAAATCTATTGTTGCGGGATCAGGGTAGTTTGTGGGGTTTGATATTTCAACCATGGTCCCGTCGGTGAGATGAATTTTATATACAACGCTCGGAACGGTTGTAACAAGATCCAAAAGATATTCCCTTTCGAGCCTCTCCTGAATTATTTCGAGATGGAGCAGTCCCAAAAAACCGCATCTGAAGCCAAACCCCAGAGCACCGGAGGTTTCCGGCTCAAAGGTGAGGGCGGCATCGTTCAGCTGAAGCTTTTCGAGAGCCTCTCTGAGCGCCTCATAGTCCGCTCCGTCGGCAGGATAAACTCCGCAAAAAACCATAGAATTGACCTTTTTATATCCGGGAAGCGGCTCTTTTGCCTCATTCCCGGTTTTTGTTACCGTGTCGCCCACTCTCGCGTCAACAACGCTCTTTATGGAGGCGGTTATGTAGCCAACCTCTCCGCTTTTAAGCTCCGAGCAGGGCTCTAAAGACAGCGCGCGCATACGCCCAACTTCAACAACCGTAAAAACCGCGCCGGTTGCCATAAATTTCATAGTGTCGCCGGCCTTTAAGCTGCCGTCCATAACGCGGACATAAACTATAACGCCCTTATAATTATCATACACCGAATCAAAAACAAGAGCTCTTAAGGGAGCGTCATCGTCTCCCTCGGGGCAGGGAACAGCTTTAACTATACTTTCGAGAACATCGGGGACGTTTTCGCCTGTTTTTGCCGAGATTCGCGGAGCTTCCGAACAATCAAGCCCGATTATCTCTTCAACCTCGTTTACCGCCCTATCCGGGTCGGCGGCGGGAAGATCTATTTTGTTTATAACGGGAACTATCTCCAGATCGTGGTCAAGCGCAAGATAAGTATTGCCGAGAGTTTGCGCCTCAACGCCCTGAGTTGCGTCAACAATAAGCACCGCCCCATCACAGGCAGCAAGCGAACGGGAAACCTCATAATTAAAGTCCACGTGCCCGGGGGTGTCAATAAGATTCAGCTCATAATTTTCGCCGTCCTTTGCCTTATAATTAAGAGTTACCGCTCTTGCCTTTATGGTTATGCCGCGTTCCTTCTCGATATCCATATTATCGAGAACCTGCTGCTGCATTTCCCTTTCAGATACCGAATCGGTAAGCTCCAACAGACGGTCGGCAAGGGTAGATTTGCCGTGATCTATATGAGCTATAATTGAAAAATTTCTGATATGGGTCTTTTTTTGTTTCATAATTACCTCTTAAAGCGTGTCCTTATGCGATTTGAAGCCCTCTCCGAGAACCTCGTTTGAATCAGTTATTATAATAAATGGGTTTTCATCGTATTTGGCAACGATTTTTCGGATATCTGCCACCTCATGCGCTCTGACAACGCAAAGAAGCATCTCTTTATCCTCTCCGGTGTAGCCGCCCTTTGCCTTTAATATTGAAACGCCTCTGTCAAGGGTTTTCATGATATCATTTTTCACTTCATTGTGATGATGGGTCAGTATCATAAGCATTTTTGAATGGTTTTTGCCCGTAATAACATAGTCAACGGCAAAGGAACTGAGGAAGATCACAACAAGTGAAAACAGCACCGTTTCAATGCTTTTGTAAACTATACCTGCGAGCATAACAACTGCAAGGTCGCTTATCATAACAAGCTTGCCAACCGAGAGATGCGGGAATTTGAGGCGCAAAAGCCGAGCTAAAATATCGGTGCCGCCCGTTGTTCCGCCGCGAAGAAAGACAGTGCCAAGGCCTATACCCATAACAACACCGCCGAAAATTGCCGATAAAAATTTCTCGTTTCCGCTGTATAAAAGAAACGGATATTTAACACTCAGGGAATTTATAAGATCCATAACAACGGATGAAAACGCCGAGCAATAAAGCGTTCGGGCAATAAACTTAAAGCCGAAAACCTTCCACGATGTTATAAAAAGCGGAACGTTAAGCAAAAACACCATCATGCCCACAGGCAAAAACGGAACAAGATGGTTGATTATCATGGCAAGGGTAGTCAGTCCCCCCGGAACAAACTTTGCGGGGCTTACAAAGCAAACAACACCCGCTGCATACATAGACGCACCGACAGTCAGCAGAAGGCCGTCCGCAAAGAAAGCTCGAACTTTTTTTGCATCAATTTTTTTATTTTCTTTTGTCCTGTTCTTTTTCATAGTTTATATTATTTGCTTCCTTTTCTATAAATTCAAAAAGCTCTGCAAGTCTTTCGGTTTTATTCGTTATGTATAGCCAGCCGAATAGAGCCTCAAGCCCAGTTGCAAGGTGATAATCCGCCTGCGATTTGTTTTTCGGAGTGTGTCCGGGGTGGGAATTGCGCCCGCGCTTAAAAACCGACAGTTCCGCTTCGCTGAGCCTCGGCTGAAGCTTTTTTGCGGCAAGAGCCTGAAACGATGCGTTTGAAAATGCAACCGTCTTTTTATGGAGTTCCTGAACTCTGCCCTGATTTTCGGCAAGAATGCGGCTTCGCACCATAAGCTCATACACACTGTCGCCTATAAAAGCGAGCGTTACGCCGTTTAATTCTTTTATCTCAACTTTTTTGAGCCTTTCATCAGGGAACATAGTCAAACTCCAGATCGTAGATTATTACCGTGTCGCCCTCTTTTATACCTTCGTCCACCAAAGCGGCGATAATACCGCTCTGCTCGAGAACACGCTGAAAATACTGCATACTCTCATAGTCGTCCATATCGGTTTTGTTCATTATCTTGATAAGCCATTCGGCGTCAACATAGAAATTATCGCCGTCACGCGTTATCTTAAAGCCGGTGCTCTTCTTTTTGCCCTCCAAAATTTGGAGCGGTATAGGCTCGGCCTCATAGTGCTTTATGGGAGGAAGAGTGCTAAGTTTTGCGGCAACAGCGTTTATAAGCTCTTTTGTTCCCATCTCAATCGGCGCGCAAATCTCAAAATATTGGAGCCCCTTTTCGGCAATAAATGCCTTAAACTTATTCAGCTGTTCCTCTTCGGCAAGGTCGATTTTGTTTGCAGCAACTATCTGGGGGCATTTTGCAAGCTCAGGATCAAACTTTTCCAGCTCGCTGTTTATTATGTTAAAATCATCTATCGGATCTCTGCCCTCGCTGCCCGAAACATCAACGATATGAACAAGCATACGGCATCTTTCAACGTGTCTTAAAAAGCGGTGGCCGAGACCTACTCCATCGCTTGCGCCTTCGATAAGCCCGGGGATATCAGCCATAACAAAGGAAGTTTCTTCATCCATACGAACAACGCCCAGAACGGGAGTTATTGTTGTAAAATGATAGTCGGCTATAATGGGCTTTGCCTCGCTTACAACCGAAATGAGAGTGCTTTTTCCAACGTTCGGGAACCCCAAAAGCCCAACATCGGCAAGGAGCTTCAGCTCCAAAACTACCTCCCAGTCCTCTCCGGGATAGCCATCGCGCGAAAATCGGGGAGCCTGACGGGTTGAGGATGCAAAATGCTGGTTTCCCCAGCCGCCCTTGCCGCCCTTTGCGAGAATATAAGAACCGTCACCTGATATATCGGCAAGCACAACGCCGCTTTCAGCCTCTTTTATAACCGTCCCGCGAGGCACCTTAATAATAAGGTCTTTTCCGCTTCTTCCTGTTTTGCGGTTACCTGAGCCGTTCGAGCCGTTTTCGGCCTGATATGAGCGCTTATATCTGAAATCGGTGAGGGTGGAGAGATGGTCGTCCGCTATGAAAACTATGTCGCCGCCTTTTCCTCCGTCACCGCCGTCGGGGCCGCCGGAAGCAACAAATTTTTCACGGTGAAAAGCCACCGCGCCGTTGCCGCCGTTGCCGGCCTTTATTTTAATTTTTGCATAATCAGTAAACATAATAGAATACTCCGAAAAGAATACATAATAAATCAATTTATTATATCACATATTTTTAAGAATATAAATAGATTTATGGAAAAAATTTTTAATAATTTGTTCGCTGACGCTCACGAAATGGGGATGCGCCTGAAGCGCAGAGATGGGGGGGATGAGGAAAGGAAAAAACTTTTTATCGCTTTAGTTCTAATAATGTCGAAGCCATTGACAGAACACAAGATATGGTGGTATATTCAGTTTGAGAACACACTTTTCAGCAAAGGCGGCGAGGCTATGGACATAAAAACCGGAATAATAATTTTAGGCGAATTACTTTTTTCAGCCGCGCTTATCTACCTCTTTCAGCAGGAGGAGAAAGTTTTGGAAATTGAAAACAGACTGACAAAAAAAATAAAGGGTGCGTCGTTAAAAAGACAGCGCGCACGGGAAGTAAAAAAACAGAAAAAGCTAAACAAGAAAGCTTTGTATATTCCTCTCAGGGAAAACAATATGACCGCAGAAACAAAAGCAGCATAGAAAAAACGCGCGCCATACGGCGCGCGCTGTTTTACATTTGTTCAGAGATTAGTATTTGAAGTTGGTGAAGCGAATGGTGTTCTCCATAGCAACATTCTTGTTGTCAAGAGCTAAGAAAGAAATCTTAACATGATTTACCTGAATTACAACATCGGTGTGATGTGTAATGGATTCAAAGTGTCCGTCGGGAGTCATTACGGCAGTGATGGTGTACTTGGTGTAGAGAACCTGAACATTGCCGTTTTCCCACTCTTTTACCTGGCTGATACCCTTAAGTTCTTTTTCAATGTCTTCCCAAACAAGAACGCTTCCTACAGCATCAAGATGGCTGTTGCCGCCCTTATGGGGAGTATCTTCGTCAGCCATAACTATAGTAACGGTGTATTTGCCGCCGTTATCTTTGCAGGTTGCGGAAACAACCTTGGAATTATCTTTAAGGTTCCATTCTTCAATTCTGTTTTTAGCATCATCGGAACCCTTTGCGCTTACCTTGGTTTCAGCAGAGGCTTCATCGGTGAAGAACTGACCTGCAATATTCTTAATAATACCGTCAATTACGCCGTTACCGGTGATGTTGAAGTTCTTAATGGTTTGGAATTCGATCTTATCAAAGCCTGCAACAGCATTGTTCTTAATGTCGTTAACAGCCTTGGAATAGAAAGCAACAACCTCATCCTTGGTTGAAGGAGCGCTGCTTGTGGGAGCGGCGGCGGTGGTGTTTTCGGGAGCCTTGGTTGTGCTCTCATTTGAGGGAGCAGCGGTGGTTCCTTCATTTGAGGGAGCGGCGGTGGTGCCTTCGTTTGAAGGAGCTGCGGTGGTGCCTTCATTTGAAGGAGCTGTGGTTGTGTTGTCATCAGAGGGAGCTTCGCTCGGATTATCGGAGGAAGGAACGTCACTGGGAGTGTCCTGACCGCCGTTATTATCTGAGGGAGTCTCAGCAGAACCGTTGCCAACGGGAAGAGCTGAACCAAAGCTTATATCGTTTCCGTCTTTGTCAACAAAACGGACAAGAATGGTCTGAGTGCACGCGGTGCAGGCAACGAGCATTACCGCAACAAGCAGTAAAGAGATAACTCTTACTATGTTTTTCTTCATAAGGTATGAACCCCTTTCAGTTATTTCGGATATTATTTCCGGATTTGGCGCATAACTCTACGCTATACAACAAATAATGTACAACAATCGGATGAAAAAGTCAAGGGTGTTTATAAAAATTATTGTGAACTTTTAATATTTATCTTCAAAAAAATAACGGCGTTTAGTTAAGCTGCACAAAACAAAACGTCGTTATTTGTCTAATTAAATAAAGCAGGAAAAATCAGTAGGTGAAATCAGTATAATTCGTTGTGCTGGAGAGGGTTATTGCGAGATCGGTGTTTATTGTGACAACTTTTTTTATGCTGGCGTTATACATATTCATAACGCATTCAACATAAGTTGAATAGCTCTTTACCGTGCCGTCGGAGTTAAGATTGAGAGTTGCGGTGCAGTTTGAAAAGACAACCTCAATATCATCCTTGGCAACCGTTGCGCCAACCTTAGGAGCGTAAATATTAACAACATCATCAACTGTGATATAGTCAAAAACTCTGCTCAGGCTTCCGCCGTCCGCGGGGTTTGTTTCGCCTTTAACAGCTACCCTGATAACATAGCCTTCGCCGGAAGGAACGCAGCTTATTAAAGCGATATCGGACATTGCAAGCGAGCTCACATAGGTCTTGCCTGAGGGCGACATAACATCCAGACCGCTTTCGCCATTATTAACTACTGCTTCGTCGGCTGTGTCGGAAAGCAGCGCGTTTTTAACAAATCCCACAAGAGTGTTTGCGGCGGAATTGGAGAGCTGAAGATCGGCAACGGAGGTTAGCTTTGATTTCTTAAATCCAACCTTATCGTCCTTAACAGAGTTCAAAACGGAGTTGAAAAGCGAGAGGAGCTCTTCGCTGCTCATATTGTCGGGCGTTTTGGGAACACCTGCGGAAGCTTCCTCCGAAACGGAGCTCTCTTCCAGGGAAACACTTTCGGGCTGAGAGGAGGTTTGTTCGCTGAGATGTTCAGGATCCGAAGCAGGGGCGCTTTCGGAGCTTTCCTGCGGCTGAGTTTCGGAGGGAAGATTTTCGGACGGAGCAACAAAATCGCTAACGGAGGAAGACGGAGCGTTTGACGCTCCCGGAGTTACTGTTACGGTGAAGCACGAGGATAGCGAAATTATTACTGATAAAACCAAAATGATGTATGCCGTTTTCTTTAATTTGATCATAAGAATTACAACACTTTTCCGAATTTTTTTTGAAATACAGGAATAATTTACACAAAAAACGCTTATTTGTCAAGAACCGTGCGCGCATATGCCCCTGTTTTATCAAAATTTATATTGCATAATTTACGCCTAATACATTTAATAACAGTTGACTTAAGATGATTAAAATAATATAATACACTCGGAGGGAAACGGTATGAAAAGATTATTCTGTGCCTTTTTATGCTTTACATTTATATTTGCTTATTTTTCTGCTCCCGCAGGAGCGGAGAATGTTTTTTCTTCGCCCGAGGTAAAGAGCTTAAGCGTAGAAAAAGGATCAAACGACATAATTTACGCTTTTTCGCTCTCCTGCGAAGAGGCGGCTGCCTATGAAAAACAAAGGCTTGCAGCCTATGAAAACGTTAAATCAAAATATACCGACGCCGAGCTTATCGCCGCCGGGCAGAGCTGGCTGCTTTATGAAACGGTTTTGCTTATAAATGCCGAGAAGGGCGGCAAATCTGCCGTTATCGGAGATAAGGGCGTTAATAATAAGAGCTTTTCATTATCTCTTTGCAGGGATATTCTTCCCGCACTTGTTTCGGCAGGGCTTTATGAACATTCCGCATTTAATTTTAAGCTTACATTCAGCATTGCATTAAAGTTTGAAGGAGATTATATTGACGCTTCTCCCGTATGCGGGGCAGATAAACTTATTTGTCCTGCAACAGCAAGAATAATTTATAACATCAGCGATAAGGCCGATAACCCAAATCCCTCGTTTATTTTCACTCCCTATGAAAAATATACTCTTAAAAACCCAACTCTTGAGGGTTATACTTTTGCCGGATGGGAAACTCCAAACGGATTTGTAAACTCTATTCCCGCAAACACTCCCGAATACATTCTTACCGCAAAATGGGACGCCAGAACATACAAAATTAATTATGTCCTCACTACCCGCGCAGGGTCGTTTATATATGTTGACAACACGGGCAATCCGAAAACACGCGTTTTCGGAGAGGAAACGGAAATTTTTGCCGTAAACGCTCCGCTGGGCTATGTTTTCGGCGGATGGTACGAAAACGCATATTTTACCGGAGAAGCGGTCACTTCAATTGCCGCCGACAGAACGGGAGATATTCTTCTTTTTGCAAGATGGCTTACTGAAGAAGAGGCAGAGAACGAAAAGCTTATCGAAGAACACTGGGGCGACCTTGACTCAGACGGAAAAATCACCGCCGCCGATGCAAGGCTGGCTCTTCGGTGCGCTGTCGGACTTGACTTTTTGCAAAGCAATATTCTTTCACGCGCCGATTTTGAGGGAAGCGGAGTTATAACCGCAGGAAACGCCCGCCAGCTTTTGAGAATTGCCGTTGGACTTGACTCGCTTAAACAGATTCTGACGCTCTATGGGAGGCTCTGAAATGCAGATTAAAAAAATCTTATCAGCGGTTTTATGTATCTTTTTGTGCATAGGAAGTGTTTTACCCGCTTTTGCTGCAGACAGAGTTAAATATACCGTTTCGGCCGAAAAGGCAAATATGCTTCCCTCCCCAGACGCTTTAAGATCGCCGATATGGACGCTGCAAAAGGGCGATATAGTTTATGTTTCCGAAACGCAGAACAATTTCGGTTTTATAACTCTCAAATCAAACGGAATAAGCGGATGGGTTTATATGCCGCTGCTCACATTCTCGGGCGAAAAAGCTCAGAACACCGAAAACATAAAGAAAATATACGTTAAGTCCATACCCACAAAAACAAGCTATATTGAGGGAGAAGAGGAATTTTCCGCCGAGGGATTAAAAATTTTCGCGTCCTTCTCGGACGGAAAACAGGACGCCGAGATATCGGGCTATAAGCTCTATGTTCCGGATTTTTCGTCCTACGGCACAAAAACGGTTTATATTTCTTATTCCGCTCCGGGCGGCGCAGTATTTAACGCAAGTTTTTCGGTCGAGGTCATTAAGGTGCCTCTCGGGAATATTACAGTTGTTTCATTGCCCGATAAAACGGACTACATCGAGGGCGAAACGCTCGATTTATCAGGGCTTAAACTTAAGCTGTCCTACTCCGACGGCAGAGCGGACGAAATCTACGCCGCAGAGGATATTCTCACTAACCGCGACTTTACGCTGCTCGGCTGCCATTCGGAAACGCAGGACAAGGAGCTTTCCTACGGAAAACACACTCTGAACATATACTATAAATACCCTGAAATAAGCTGCTCGGTTTCTTTCAGCGCGAAGAGGAAAACGCTTTTATCTCTCAGCATAAAAACTCTGCCGAAATCGCTTGTTACCTATTCAAAAACTGCAGTTCCGAGCCTTGACGGACTTACCTTAACCGCCGTTTTCGACAACAATCAGAGCATTACGGTTTATCCGAAGGACTGCAATGTAAACTGCGATCCCTCAAATTTCATTCTCGGTTCGGGGAATATAGTAACCGTAAGCTACGGCGGAAAAAGCATAATTCTTGATTTTACCTACGCGATAGACGAAATAACAGGGCTGAAGGTCATAACCCCCCGGGTGATGAATTTCACTCTCGGCGAAAAAATCGACCTCAGCGAGCTTAAGGTTTATATAACAAAAAAATCGGGCGAAGAAACACCCATTTCGGATTATTCGATGAGCGAAATAGACCCATCCGTTTCGGGAGCACAGACCGTTCAGATCGTATATAAAGAGTTTTCGGAAGTTTTCAACATAAACATATCCCCCTATTTTCAGCGGGGCGATGTTGACGGACTTGGAGATATTACCGCGGCTGACGCCCGCAGAGCCCTTAGAGCTGCCGTTAAACTGATAACCCTCTCGGGATATCCCTTAAGAGCCGCCGATGCGGACGCAGACGGAGAAGTTACCGCAGCCGATGCGAGACTGATTCTCAGAGCCTCTGTTGGACTTGAAAACATACTGAGCTTTGATAATTTGATAGTATTGCCGAACTGAGGAGGATATATGAAAAACACAGACAGCAGTGAATTCTTTGTCAGCTTTACAGACGAACAGGGGCGGGAAAACCATTTTGAAATTCTTGCCGTAATTGAGTATAAGGGCGCGGATTATGCCGTTATGCTGCCCGACAACAACTCCCCTGCATATAACGGGCTGTTATATATCTTTGAGGTTGTTGAGGAGCTTGATTCCGAAACCGACACCTATATTGGCGTTGAGGATGAGAGCATAATTAAAGCGGTCTATGAGATGTTTATAGAAGAAGCGGAAAAAATGACAGATGAATGAATAAATAAGATTTGTTGTTGAAATTTATTAAAAATTATTTTATTATAATAGAAAATCATTCCGGGAGGAAAAATTATGAAATTTGCGGTACAGCTTTATTCGCTCAGACACCACATAAGCTCTGGAGAGGATCTTCTTGCTATCCTCGAAAGAGTTAAGGAACTTGGATTTGACGGCGTTGAGTTTGCGGGCTTCCAGGGACTTTCTGCCGAAGATTTGAGAGCAAAGCTCGATGAAACAGGACTTAAATGCGTTGGCGCGCATATGAGTATTAACGATATGAGAGAGGAAAATCTCCAAAATTCAATAAACTACATAAAAACCCTCGGCTCGGACATTTTTGGCATAGGCGGGGCAGACACCGCAACCGAAACCTCATTGAACGAAGTTATTGAGGTTTTGGGAAATGCCGATAAAATAGCTCAGCAGCAGGGAATGAAAGTTTATTTCCATAATCACACAAGCGAATTTACCCCTCCGCTTTTTGCCGAGAAGCCCGGCACGATATTTGACAGACTGAAAGAATCCTGCCATATGCAGATAGACACCTATTGGAGCTTTGCCGCAGGTCAGGACAACTATAAGCTTATAACCGAAAACAAGGAAAGAATAGTTGACCTTCACATAAAGGACGGCAAGGGACATACCCCTACGGCTCTCGGAGAGGGCGAAAACGATCTTGACGCTGTTATAAGGGCGGCAAAGGACGCGGGAATTGAATGGCTTGTTCTCGAAAACGACGATCCCGTACCGGACGGTCTTTCGGATATTGAAAGAAGCATGAAATGGCTGAACGCCAACGCAAGATAAGGAGAAAAAAGAATGAAGCTCGGAGTTTTTACAACACTTTTAAGCAATCTGCCGCTCGAAAAAGCTCTCGCATATTTTAAGAGCCTTGGCATAGAGATGGTTGAGATAGGCTGCGGCGGTTATCCCGGAAATGCCCACGCAGATCCCGATATCCTTCTTAACGATGAAAAAGCCTTTGACACGTTTAAAGGGCTTATTAAAGAATACAATATGGGAATTTCGGCTCTTTCATGCCATTCAAATCCCGTTCATCCGAACAAAGCTGAGGCTAAAGCGGCGGACGAAACCATAAGAAAAACTATTCTTCTTGCCGAAAAGCTGGGACTTCACCAGATAAACACTTTTTCGGGCTGCCCGGGCGACCACGAGGGCGCAAAATATCCGAACTGGGTAACCTGCCCCTGGCCTAATGACTTTGGATACATACTTGACTGGCAATGGAACGAGGTTCTCATCCCCTACTGGAAAGACCTTGTTAAGTTCGCAAAGGAACACGGAGTTGATAAAATAGCCCTTGAGATGCATCCGGGCTTCTGCGTTTACAACACCGACACTATGCTTCGCCTCAGAGAGGCAGTCGGGCCCGAAATGGGCGCAAACTTCGATCCCAGTCATCTTATATGGCAGGGTATGGAGCCTGTTCAGGTAATAAGAGCCCTCGGCGACGCAATTTTCCACGTTCACGCCAAAGACACAAGAATTGATAAATACAACACTGCGCGCACCGGAGTTCTCGACACAAAGCCATATGCGGACGAAATAAACCGTTCGTGGATATTCCGCAGCGTTGGCTACGGAAACGATGAGCTTTACTGGAAGGATATGGTTTCAAATCTGCGCCTTGTGGGCTACGATTATGTTCTTTCCATTGAACACGAGGACAGCCTTATGAGCCAGAACGAAGGACTTTCAAAGGCGGTCGCGACGCTCAAAAACGTTCTTATTACAGAAGAAACAGGAGCCATGTGGTGGGTGTGAGCCCTAAGCTGAAATTATTATGAACTTGCTATTAAGCGTTGCCGTGGCACTCATTGCCGGGCTTATGATGACGCGACTATTAAAAAAACTCAAGCTGGGTCTTCCCGATGTTACGGCGTTTTTAGTCGCCGGAGTTCTTGTTGGGCCTTATGTCCTCGGACGCATCGGCGTTTCGGGGCTGGGCTTTGCCTCGATGGATGAAATTTCGGAAGTCAGCTTTTTATCAACCGTGGCTCTCGGATTTATTGCCTTTGATATAGGCAACGAGTTTCGCCTCGGTCAGCTCAAAAAAACAGGAAAAACCGCAACTGTGATAGGCATTGTTCAGGCGGTTTGCGCAACGCTCTTTGTTGATATTGCGCTTGTTGGCCTTCACTTTGTTTTGGGAGAAGATAAGCTTCCTCTGCCTGTTGCGGTAACTCTCGGAGCAATAGCCTCCGCAACCGCTCCCGCGGCAACTCTTATGGTTGTTAGGCAGTATAAGGCAAAGGGACCGCTTACAGACCTTTTGCTGCCTATTGTTGCCCTTGACGATGCTGTGGGGCTGGTTTTGTTTGCTGTGTCATTCGGCGTTGCGCAAGCGCTTGACGGCGGCAGCATAAACGCCGTTTCGGTTATAGTTAACCCGCTTGTTGAAATAATTTGCTCGCTGATTTTAGGCTCTATAATGGGATGGCTCTTAACGCAGCTCGAAAAGCTGTTCTTTTCAAACAAAAACCGCCTGTCCCTTACGATAGCCTTTGTTGTTATGACAATAGCCCTCGCGGGCAGCGAGATAGAATTAGGCGGCAGCGGAATAAAAATAAGCTTTTCATCTCTTCTTGTATGCATGATGCTCGGAACAGTATTCTGCAATCTGAGCGAATATTCGGTTGACATTATGAAACGCTCGGAACGCTGGACCGCGCCGCTTTATACCGTGTTTTTTGTTCTCTCGGGAGCACAGCTTGAGCTGTCCGTTTTCAAGAGCGGCTGGATAATACTTATAGGCGCGGTATACATTATTATAAGATGTCTCGGAAAATATTTCGGCTCTTTGTTCTCGTCCGCAGTTATGAAATGTGACAATAACGTTAAAAAATACCTCGGCATAACTTTGTTCCCGCAGGCGGGCGTTGCTCTCGGTATGGTTGTAAGCGCGCAGGCTCTGGGGGCTGAACACGGAAGCACGATAAGAAATATCATTTTGTTCAGCGTTCTCATTTATGAGCTTGTGGGTCCGATGCTGACGAAGAAATCGCTTGAAAACGCCGGAGAAATCGAAAAGCCCGTAAGCGAGGCGGAAAACAGGGCAAGGTTTGAAAAAAAGGTCAAGGCGGATGAAGCAAAATGAAAATAAATCCGCTTTATAAGAATAAAGCCTTCGGAACTGTTTTAATGCTTTTCGGAATTCTGGGAATGAGCCTTATTGTTTACAGGCTTTGCGTTTACCGCTTTGAATACGATCCCGAATATTCGCCGGTGGACTACGGAAAATATAATATAATCTCATATTTCACCGTTCAGTCAAACTTTTTCGGATATATTTACCTCATATTAAATGCACTTGCTGTATTCGGGGTAAAAAAACTGCAAAAAACAGCATTTTCTCCGCTCTTCGGAGCCTTGGCAACAACATATATTCTTATTGCCGGAATAGTTTACTGCGCCGGGATACCCATGGGCTTTACTCCCCCGTTTAAATGGGATAACGCCTACCACTTTATGCAGAGCTTTATTCAGGTATACTATCATATGATAATGCCCGTTTTTATTGTAGTTATTTGGTTTTTTCCATCATCAAATGAGAAAATCCCTGCAAAAAAGGCGTGGCTCTTCGGCATCTATCCGCTTATATATTCCGTGTTCTCAATTATGCGCGGAGCGGTTGGAAAAATGCACTACTACCCGTATCCGTTTTATGAACCCTCTTTCTTTTGGAATATGATCTTCCCCGGCAGGGAAATAAGCTTTATTCCGGCTTATCTGCTGATGGCGCCTATGCTTTGCTTAGGGATAGGCCTTTTTATAGCCACAGGACTGCTGATTATATTCATACATAATAAAAGGATAAAAGCCTATGAAAAAGCTTAATTTTGCCTCCGACTACACCGAAGGAGCGCACCCCAAAATAATTGAAGCTCTTGTTTCAACAAATCTATATAAGACTTCCGGCTACGGAACAGATGAGTTCAGCGAAGAGGCGAGAGAAAAAATTCGCCTTGCCTGCGAATGTTCTGACGCGGAAATACACTTTTTATCAGGCGGCACGCAGACCAATATGACCGTTATTGACGCGCTTCTTCGTTCGTATGAGGGCGTTATTGCCGCCGAAACGGGACATATCAGCACCCACGAAGCCGGAGCAATTGAATTTTGCGGACATAAGGTTTTAACTATTCCTCATACGCTCGGAAAAATAAACGCAGAGCAGATAGAAAAGTTTATGCAGAGCTTTTTGGCGGACGGAAACCGCGAGCATACGGTTTTCCCGGGGGCAGTTTATATTTCTCAACCAACCGAATACGGAACTCTCTACTCCCTTTCGGAACTTCAAAAATTAAGCGAAGCTTGCAAAAAATACGGTCTCAGGCTCTATTGCGACGGCGCGCGGCTTGCCTATGCCCTCGGGAGCAAAGAAAACGATGTAACTCTTCCCGACCTTGCAAGGCTTTGTGACGTTTTTTACATCGGCGGAACAAAATGCGGAACTCTCTTCGGAGAGGCGGTTGTTATAACCGAAAAAGGACTGATACCGCACTTTTTCACCACCGTAAAGCAGCACGGCGCGCTTCTTGCAAAGGGCAGAATTGCCGGCTTGCAGTTTAATATGCTCTTTACCGATAATCTTTATGAAAAAATAGGCTCTCCCGCCGTTGAAGCGGCAGACAGGATAAAGGAAGCTCTCGTAAAAAAAGGCTATACGCTGTTTTTTGACGCTCCTACAAATCAGATCTTTATTCTGCTTGATGATAAAAAATATGAAAGCTTAAGCGAAAAAATAATTATGAGCTTTTGGGAAAAACCGGACGAAAGCCATACTGCGGTGCGCATAGCCACAAGCTGGGCTATCACCGAGCAGGACATAAAAGATATAATTGACGTATTTTAACCGATCAAAAAAAACGGTATGTACCTTAAACAGGCGCATACCATTTTTTATGCTGTTTTCGCCGTATCAAATAAGCTTAACTTCAACATCGGGAATATGCTTCTCACGGAAAACGATATTAAGCTCCGGCTCCATTACCGGCTCAAAGTGCATTGATGAGCAAAACGCATATTTTTTGGCAGGAGTTCCGTCAGGATGGAAAAACTCATCCCGGCTGCCGTCACTAATAATCATACCGATAACTCCCATCGCACCGCCGATAATACCGTTGAGGTCCGGCTTTTTGGCGCGAGGGCTGTCCCCTTTATCACAGTCACGAAGATAAAAGTTTTGCAACTCCGGGAAGATAGTATATGTCAGCCCAACACAGTGGGTGGGATATTCCATACTGTCATCGCGAAAACGGCTTTGATCTATTTCTTGGGCTTCTCTCTCCCATACAGTTAGAATATGATCCTTGCCGGTGATCGGATTTGTCAGGGTAATACTCTCTCCGGCAGCGGGGGCTTTGAATGAGGCGCCAACAACATCAGACATTTCTCGCTCCAGCGTTAAATTCAGCGACTTGATACTCTGAGGCCGCTTACCTGCCCAAGGAAAAGATACCCTGCGTATCACCCATCCGCAGGTCACATCAAGGCCGTAATGTTCCAAAGTCCATCTGACAGATAGATCTGATTTACAGTCATCCGTCAAGCAGGATTCGGGTATCCAAATGTCACCGTAGCTGCAGTTTTCTCTTATCTTTTCTTCGTCCAGAGTAATTCTCGATGAAAAATCTATATTCAATGGATTTGCAGCCTGGATCCGGCTGAGCTGCATTTCAGAGCAGGATTCATCTTCGATATGCAGAGCATCAAATTTTTTAGTGTAAGCCCGAACACGCTCCGCCCCGACCTCTATGCAAAAATCAATAACAAGTCCTTTGCTGCACATATACATTGCAGGGATATGCCATGTTTCCTTACCCCATAAAAACCGTTTTCCCAGTGCGATTTCTTTTCCTGCACGGCCTTTTTGGTTCCCGAATCCGCCGCAGTAAACCACCTTCCATTCCGGGGGCTGCTCCTCAACGGGTTCAAGCAGCTCATAATAGTCCGAACTGAATTTCAGTTTGCTGTAGTCAAAACCATTTTGCAAGGCTTTAATATATGCATAGGGATGCTCCATAGGCTCAATACCGAGCTGCTCCCGGATCATCGCAATTGCCGCGGCTTGCTCTTCTGAGGGCAGGTTTTCTTTTATATATATTTCAAATGCCGTCTCGTCCCACATATGAGCCTGCTCAACGGCGTCCAAGCTGCCGCAGGCCAAAAGGAGACTCAGCATATCCTCAAAGCTCCGGGCAATGGGATGAACATTGTTCCCTGAATAGTTTGAAGGATTGACCGCAAACACCGTCTCGCCGAAGTCTTTTATAAAACAGTAGTGGATGCCGTCAACACCCGCCCATCCGATAACTTTAGCGCCCTTAGGGGTGCAAAAATATGGGGTAAAGCTGTTAAGCTGCCCCAAACCGATGGCGGAATGATCTATATTGAGTTTTTTGAATCGCTGAAAAATATTCATTTCAAAACTTCCTTTTTCGGCTAAAGCGCAATGTATAAGTTTTTTTGAAAACCCTGCTGAATCTATACCCGGCAGCAGTCTTTTATTCAATCTTAATTATAACTGTTTCGTCATTTTCAGTTTCAACCTTCAGTATCTCGCCGGTCAGTCCGCTTTGAACGGCGTCTTTTATCACTTCAAGCTGCTCGGAGTTAACCCCGCCGAAGGCAATCCCGAGCTTCATACCGAAATTAACAACCATTGACGGTAAAGTTACGTTTGTTTCCTTGCCGTCGGGCTTTGTTACAGTGATTTTAATTTGACGCGCCATATTAAAACGGCCATCGTTTTTTGAGGCTTTTTCATAATTATTCTGCGTTTCGCGGATTTTTTCGTCAGTTATTTCATTTCCGAGCAGCTCGTCTACCGACACTCCGAAAATTTTTGATATGGACGGCAGCAGCGTTATATCGGGGCAAGAAAGCTCGTTTTCCCACTTTGAAACCGCCTGCGGCGAAACACCCACCATATCGGCAAGCTGATCCTGAGTTAAATTACCCTGCTTTCTGAGCTTTGCGATATTTTTTCCTATCTCCGCCATAGCCTGACCCTCCGTATTTTTGTCTGTCATAATTATATTCCTCCCAAATATTTTTTTCAAGGTTTATCGCCTCCTTTCACAAAAAAGTGTACGGTATAAAATCCGAAAATGCAAGAAACGAGAGGTTGAAAAAGCGAAACTAAAGGTGGATAATTCCGACTCAACCTACGGTTGATGAGTTAAAAACTGCGTTTTTTACTTGCCCACAAACTGAAAAAAGGACGTTTGCTGTCCCATCAGGTTACAGCAAACGTCTTTAATTTTATTTTTATCAATAGAGATTTAATTTTTCAAGATTTACCGCGGCGCGAAGTATAAGCCT
>JAFLUL010000060.1 GCA_022508845.1 Oscillospiraceae bacterium
TTCGCCGTAAACAGAGTTCATATAATTCGTGAGATTTTCGATAAATGACTTTCTGTTTTCAAAGCTCGCTCTATCGTGATCTCTGATTATCATTTTGATAACGGTCTCGCTCTCATCGCCCTTCATTTCGCATATGTGATAAAAGCCCTCATATCCTTCTGTGTGCGCCGGAGTTTCGGCG
The DNA here is from genome assembly GCA_022508845.1 of Oscillospiraceae bacterium. Taxonomy (GTDB): domain Bacteria; phylum Bacillota; class Clostridia; order Oscillospirales; family Acutalibacteraceae; genus RUG806. The sequence continues at coordinate 182 of JAFLUL010000060.1, forward strand.
GCAGGCAGAAGGGAAATAAATTCGTTTGCCATAAGCACGGAATTTTTCATTTTATTTTTTGCGGTGCCCGGGTGGATATTAACGCCTTTAACGGTTATTTTAACCGCCGCCGCGTTAAAGCACTCATATTCGAGTTCGCCTAAAGCGCCTCCGTCCACGGTATATGCGGCAGCAGCGCCGAATTTTTCTATATCAAAGCTCTCGGTGCCTCTGCCGACCTCTTCGTCGGGCGTAAAGGCGACTGAGATGTTTTTGTGCCTGATTTCGGGATGAGCGATAAGATATTCCACCGCGCTCACTATCTCTGCAACGCCCGCCTTATCGTCCGCGCCCAAAAGTGTTGTTCCGTCAGTTACTATAAGCTCTTTATTTTTGTAGCTTTCAAGCTGCGGGAAATCTTTTACGGAGGTAACAACTCCGTTTTGGAGCTCTATATCGCCGCCCTTATAAATAAATGAACGCGGATGAATATTATCTCCGGGAGCCGATGGGGACGTGTCCATATGGGCTATAAAGCCTATGGTCTCATCCGTGTTATAATTTGCTTTAAGATGCGCATAAACATAGCCTTTTTCATCATAACACGCATCATCAAGCCCTATATTTTTCAGCTCCTCCGCAAGATATTTTGCAAGCTCCATCTGACGCGCGGTTGACGGGCAGCTTAAAGAATCCTCATCTGAAGCGGTGTGAAACGAAACATATTTTAAGAATCTCTCTTTGATATCCATAATTTTTCCTCCGGTTCATAAAAACAATTATCTTAAAGCATTTTATCACAAGACGATTTTAATGTAAATACTTTGCTTTAACAAAAACATAGTCAAATCGCGTCGATTGACTTTTTATATTGCAGATGGTAAAATAAAAAAAACGAAAACGGAGGGCTATAAAATGAAAAAAAAGGCAAAATCCATTCTTGTTTTTATGCTTGCTACTCTTATGAGCATACAGTGCATTTTTCTTGCATTTGGCGCAACGGTTCAGGGTGATGTTAGCGGTGACGGCAAAATTGATGCCGGCGATGCAAGAGGAGTATTGCGCATTGCAGTCGGACTTGATAAAGTCAGCGGTGATGTAAAAAAAATCGCCGATATTGACGGCGACGGTAATGTTACCGCAGGCGACGCCAGAATAGTTCTGAGAATCGCGGTAGGTCTTGAAAAGATTGAGGATTATTCTTCGGGCGGAGGCTCAACCGGCAGTCTTCTCTCTGCTTCGGAGATAAGATCCATCGCTATTAATTCTATAGAAAATTACATCTATATCGTAAACGAACTGTTTGGTATGGGATTAAAACAATCCGAATACAGTGTAGACTTAGACGTGGCTGTTGACGGTGTGGCAGGAACCACATATATGTGGAGGAGTGAAGTAATTGATCCTGCCTACAAAACCGTTGATGATGTTTATAATGCCGTAAGGAAAGTATTTTCCGCCTCATATGCCGATGGGCTGCTCACAATGGCAAAGAACGCCCGCGGAGGTCCCGAATACAGGCTTATGTATACAGATATGTATGGTTCACTTCATCTGTTTTCAATGTATAAAGAGGAGAACGGCAAGCTATATTACTATGTAATTCCAAGCGAACCTATGATCTGGGGAAATTACATTTACAAAAAAGCAACTGTTCAGTCGCAAACTTCCGATGAAATCAAAGTTTCAATGGATGTGAGTGTTATGGATCCTTACGATGGCGAAACAAAGTTTCCTGCCATCGAAAATCTCACTTTAATTAAAGAAAACGGAGAATGGAAGCTGGATTCTTATGCCACATATTACAAATAAAACATAAAGATAAAAGATATATAAAAACATTTGACTAAGCTTTTCAAATATGCTAGAATATATTTTTGAACAAAACTATTTCTCCGGAAAGGACTTAAAATTATGTCAGGACATTCCAAATGGAGCACCATTAAAAGAAAAAAAGAAAAGACCGATAATGCCAGAGCAAAGGTATTTACAAAAATTGGCCGCGAAATTGCCGTTGCCGTTAAAGAGGGCGGCCCCGACCCCGCGGGCAATTCAAAGCTCAAGGACGTTATCGCAAAGGCTAAGGCCGCCAACGTTCCGAACGACAACATAGAGAGAATAATCAAAAAGGCTGCCGGAGAGGGCGGAGCGGACAACTATGAAGAGATAATTTACGAGGGCTACGGCCCCGCCGGAGTTGCTGTTGTTGTTGAAGCGCTCACCGATAACCGCAACCGCACCGCAGGCGACGTCCGCCATTATTTTGACAAATACGGCGGAAATATGGGGCAGCAGGGCAGCGTTATGTTTATGTTCAGCCGTCAGGGAGTTGTTCTTGTTGACGGCGAGGACGTTAATGAGGACGAAATAATGGAAAAGGCCTTGGATGCAGGCGCCGAGGACATTATAACCGACGATGGCGTTTTTGACGTAAGAACCGGCGTACACGATGTTGCCGACGTTGCCGACGCGCTTACCGCCGCAGGATATACCGTTGTTTCTGCTCAAGCGGAATACGTTCCCTCAACCTACGTTCGTCTTGAGGGCGACAACATCACTCAGATGGGCAAAATGCTTGAGATGTTTGAAGAAAACGACGATATTCAGGCAGTTTGGCACAACTGGGAAAACGAGGACGACTACGAATAATGAATTTCTTTACAGATTCAACTCAGGTAAAGTTTACGGCGCTGGATCATCTCTTTAACGTTTCCTCCGTTTTCTGCGAGTTCAGCCTGCCGTTTCTCGGCACGGTGACCATAAGGTGGTACGGTGTTATAATCGCTTTCGGGCTTTCGCTTGCGGTACTCCTCGGCGGCAGACTCGCCTATGTTTGGAAAATAGACATATATAAGATGATAGACATTCTTATATACGGAGCCATAGGCGGTATAGTTGGGGCAAGGCTGTATTACGTTGTGTTTCAATGGGACTATTATTCCGTTCACCCTGAGGAAATAATAAGAATATGGAACGGCGGACTTGCCATCTACGGCGGTCTTATAGGCGGGCTTATCTGCGCGTTTATTGTTTGTAAAGTTGAAAAAATAAACGTGAGGAATTTGCTCGATTTGTGCGGAATGAGCTTTTTAATAGGTCAAGGGATAGGCCGCTGGGGCAACTTTGCAAACCAGGAGGCGTTCGGCACAAACACCACCCTTCCGTGGGGTATGTACAGCGAAAAAACAAACGCCTACTTAACCGAGCTTGTAAACGCCGGCGAATCCCACCTCGACCCGTCCGCCCCGGTTCATCCAACCTTTTTATATGAGTCGCTCTGGTGCCTGCTTGGGTTTGTTATTCTTTACATTGTTTGCAAAAAGGCGCGCAAGTTCAGCGGACAGATTTTCCTTATGTACGGCGTATGGTACGGAATTGAAAGAACTATTGTTGAGGGACTTCGCACCGATTCCCTTTATATAGGAAACACAAATATCCGCACTTCTCAGCTGCTCAGCGTTATTCTTGTTGTTGTTTGCGCCGTATTGTTGGTTGTTTTCCTTATTAAATATACAAACTCCCCACAGCCCATTGAGGGAGTTGACTATTTTAACGAGATACCGCTTTACCGCTTTAAGCGCAAAGCTTCAGACGCGAAAAAGGAAGAAGAAAAGCTGCTTGCATCAGCTGAAAAGGCCGAAGCAAACGGCAACACGAAAAAAGCCGAGATGCTTAGAAAAAAAGCCGAAAAACAGCATGAGCTGTTTGAAAAAAACACCGCTCTTGCCGAAGAGGACGATAAAAAAAGAGCGGCAAAAAAAGCCGCACAATAAATAAAAAAAACGGAGCACGGTTTTACCGCGCTCCGCTGTTTTTTTATCAGTCGCTCAGTTTTATTGTTACGGCGTCGTCATCGCCCGTTCGGTTATTGCAAATAAACGGCTGGGCTATGTCCCAAAGCGTCTCCCCTGCGGGAATAAAATTATCAATGGCGGAAATATGCAGGGTTTTCGCAATTTTTTCAGCCCTTTTAACAACGCCGTAAAGAATTTTATATTCGGCCGTATCGGGGGAATACGGCGCATTGCCCGCAAAAATATGCTTTGCTATTTCGAAAAGCACCGGCAGAGCCTTTTTGCCGTTTAATGCGCTTATCTCTTCGCGGGAAAGCCCGTTATATTTTTTACCGAATTTTGCCAGAGAACTGAGCTTTAACTTTTCGGCCTTTTTAACCGCCGTTTTTACAATAACGGGGTGAGCCTTTAATTTATCCGCAGGCAAAACTCCCTCAACGCCGTTTAAGAAAGCGTTAAAATCACTTTTTGCAAGCGGAAGAGCCTTTTCGAGAGCGCCGGTAAAATTGAGATGATAAATATAGTCAAAAACGCTCTGTCCTTCTGTATCAACGCCGCTGATAGAATTTATTCTCACGCTCTTTATATCGCAGATTTTTTTTGAGATATCAAGATTCACCTTTCGCATACATCCGGCCGCCGAAACTGCGGCAGAGGTTGAAACATCGTAAAAATATCTCCCCTGCTCATCGGTGAATTTTCGGATATTCTGAACGTGGGTGTGTCCGGTAAAAATTACCCGAACACCCTTTTTACACATAAGCTCGCTTATGCGCTTATATCCGCCAAACATCTCAAACTCGGCAGCACGGGCATAAATATCCCACGGCGGTATAACCGGGTGATGGACAGCTAAAAGCACCTCCTCGCCGTTTTTACCGGCATTGTCAATCTCATTTTCAAGCCACATAAATCCGTCGTCAAACAGCCCGCAGTGCGAGCGGCCGTTACCGTTGTCGTTTATGGCAATCAGGCGAACACCCTCAAACAGCTTTAAGGAATATGAACCGCTCTCTTCATGAACGCTGTCGCTCTGGCGCGGGCCGAAATCGTAGTATAAAGAATTCAGCTCGCTCTTTCTAACGCACAAAGCGGGTTCGGTATGATCATCAAAATATTTAACGGCGGTAAAAAAGTTTTCATCATCACCCATACCGCAGTAGTCGTGCGTGGCGGTGGTAACAAACACCCTTTTTCCGGCGTTTGTTAAAGTTTTAAGCTCGCTTATAAAATCCTCATGGCTTACTCTGTCGCCGCTGTTAACAAGGTCGCCGGTTATCAAAACAGCATCAGTTTTTTCATCCTCAAGAATTATGTCAAAAAAACTTCTCAGTATCTCCGCGCTATTCCTGAGGGCTATCTGATCGCCCTTTTCGCGTCTTCTGAACGCTTTTCCGTCGGTGAAGATTTTTTTAGACACATAATGAGTGTCGGTTAAAATATAAAAACTGCGATCTTCTGCCATAATCATTTCTCCTTCCGCCCTCGCAAACTACACTGATTATAATTATATTGTATGCCACCGGGCTTGTCAACGTAAAAAGAACGCCCACAGTTTCTTTCATTCTACCATAGGAGGGTTCTTTTTTCTATTGTCCGTTTTTACTGGACTTGTTCATTTCTTTTTTCTCTAATTTGCATATTCTTCCGAAAACGGCAAAAGCTATTCTCAACACGCGGAGGTGAAAAATATGAAAAATAATCAGAACAACCAGAATACCCAGGAAGCTCAGACCACTCAGAATATGCAGAACGTTCAGTCCGCTCAGAACGCACAGAATAACTGCTGCAATAACAAGAAGAGCAAAAAGGGAAAAAAGAACACCGGGAGTCAGCACGACTGCTAAAGCTTAACAAGTGTATATAATTTCCGCTGCGATCGCTTGATCTCAGCGGTTTTTTTGCTGAACAAAAAAATTGTTGACAAATAACAAATTATGGCTTATCATATACATAGAGTTTCGATGTATAGGAGCTCTATGCTAATAAAAAAGAGGTAAAGCAAATGGATATTAAAAAAGAATTAACCAAAGGCAGCAGCGCAATGCTGGTGCTGAGCGTACTTGAAAAAGAGGATCTTTACGGCTATATGATTGTTAAGCGTATATCCGAAAGAAGCGGCAATGTTTTTGAATTTAAGGAGGGGACGCTCTACCCCATTCTTCACAATTTTGAGGCCAGCGGATATGTTAAATCCTACTGGGTCGAATGTGACGGCAGAAACAGAAAGTATTATAAAATCACAAAAAAAGGCTTGGGAGCTCTAAGCGACATTAAAAAGGAATGGGAGACCTATACCGTTGCGGTTGGCAAGGTCATTCACGGGAACACAGCCACCGCTTTGGCTTAAAAGCGGAAAGGGACATAAGATGAACAATGACATAGGGAGTTATGTAAACTCCTTTATTCCTCCCTCCTTGTCTAAAACAAAGAAAAAAGAGCTTTATGACGAGCTTATGTGTCATTTGCTTGACAAAGCCGACAGATATGAAGAAATCGGCTATTCAAATGAGGACAGCATAAAAAAAGCTATTGATGACTTCGGCACCGACGAAACGGTGAAAGGTGCAATTTCGGCTGAATTTGAAAGGCTGTATCACGAAAAAACATGGTGGGCGCTTATCCCCGCAGCGGTCATTCTTTTGATGAACGCATCCTGGTTGTTTTTTCTCATCTCTTCCGGCGAGGATGAATTGGAGCATAATCTGCTAACAGCTTTTATCAGCTTTATAATGATATTCGTTTGCTTCGGTTTCATATTCTTTGCACGGGTAAAGCTCTACAGAAAAATGCTTGTGGGGACGGCTGTTGCAAACCTGCTTGTTAGCCCCATTTATATATGGTGCCTTTATCCCCAGAGCGCGCTGTATGCCATTGAACATAATATATATCTGCTCATTGATAAGCTCACGCCATTTACCGTTCCCCCGCAAGGTTTTTACTGGTGTTTTTATGCATGCGTCATCTTTACACTCCTCATCGCCGTCTACTGTGTGATTGCCGCAATACTCATCAAAAAAGACCGAGCGCGTAAGATAAATGATCCCCGAAAAAAGGCGGTCATTCTCGGCGTATGCTATTCGGCGGCAGCGGTGCTCTCCTGCATTTTGATGCCGGAGGCGGTTGCATTCAGCAGAGATTACCCCATTTTTTTCGACTATAACATCTATGCCTCTGAAGAAAGCGAAGCGCTTTACAATATGATCGAGCTCAACACGCCGTATAGCGATGCGGCGAATAAACTTCGCACAGAAGGCTGGGTCGAAATATCGGACTATGAAAAGAGCCTTGACAGAAACACACGAAAAAAATTCAGATACCAGTGTAAGGAGCTGAATTTCGGCGAAGAGTATAAGGTCTTCTTTTGCCCTGTTCTCAATAATCGCAACGACGGAAACGGATTTGTCTTTCTGAAAGCCGACGATACCGGCGCAGTAATCTCCAAGGGTATCGGCGATCTGAATCCGCTTGACCGAAAAGAAGACGGCTTTCGGTTTTCCGGTTGGTACAACAGAGAGCGCGACAATATGACGGCGCTATTTGCAGATTTTAAGAGCCTGAAAAAAGGCAGCTTAAGCACAAGCGTTATGGACCGCTTCGGCAAGAACTACGGAACGATCTACTCTCATTTTGAAAGCGTTACGGGCGGAAAACATATTGAACGCTTTGTGATTTACGCCTACGGGATAACAGATTCTGAGGCGAATATACGAGACAGATGCAATCCCTGCCATATAGAGTTAACATTTTCAGACGGGCTGCTTACATGGGGCAGAATGCTTGTAGCGGAAAGAGACGGTGCAAAGTATATCCATACTGAAACAACAATCCGCTGAATTCTTACCTTATATGCAGAAAGGAAAATGCAATGAACGATGAAATTAAGAGTTATGTAAACTCTTTTATTCCCCAATCCCTGTCTAAATCAAAGAAAAAAGAGCTTTATGACGAGCTTATGTGTCATTTGCTTGATAGATCCGACAGATATGAAGAAATCGGCTATTCAAAGGAGGACAGCATGAAAAAAGCTATTGATGACTTCGGCACCGACGAAACGGTGAAAGGCGCAATTTCGGCTGAATTTGAAAGGCTGTATCACGAAAAAACATGGTGGGCGCTTATCCCGGCGGCTATAATTCTTTTGATGAACGCATCATGCCTTTTGTTTGACAACTGGATCTATTCCGCCGATTTTTATGAAAAGCCAACACCCATAAAAGCGTTTATCAGCTTCATAATGATATTCGTTTGCATCGGTTTAATATATTTTGCACGGGTAAAGAGCTACAAAAAGATGCTTTTGGGAACTGCCGCTGCAAATATTCTTGTAGCAGCCTCGCTTATAATGGTTTTTTACCCGCAGGCAGCAATGTTCACCATTGAAAACAACATATATTATCTTATAGATAAGTTTACGCCATATGTAACTTCAAACCACGATCCGTTCTGGTATGGCGCTGCAGTCACAGGCTTTTTGGTCTTAAGCGCAGTATACTGCGTTATAGCTGCAATACTGATCAAAAAAGACCGCGCGCACAAGATAAAAAATCCTCACAGAAAAGCAATTGTCCTCGGCGTTTGCTATTCGGCGGCGGCTGTTATCTCTTGCATTTTGTTGCCGAAAGCAATGGACTTCAGCCGGAATTATCCCACTTGGTTCGACTATCGTATCTACTCCTCTGAAGAAAGCGAAACGCTTTACGATACCATAGAGCTTTATTCTCCGTATAGTGAAGCAGCAAAAAAGCTTAAAACCGAAGGCTGGATAGAAATATCTGATTATGAAAACAGTCTCGATAAAAACACAAGAAAAAAATTCAGAGCCGAATATAATGAGCTGAATTACGGCGAAGAGTATAAGGTATGGTTTCGCCCCGAGGAAGATCGTTATCTCCGCCACGGAAATAAGTTCGTATTTTTAAAGGCGGACGAGAGCGGCGCGGTTATATTTAAAGGTGTTGGCAATCTGAATCCGCTCGAGCAGGACGAATACGGAAGTTTTCGGTTTTCCGATTACAGCAGAACAGACGATATGGAGGCGCTGACAGCAGATTTTGAGAGCCTAAAAAAAGGCGATTCAAAATCTGAGATCATGGCTCGCTTCGGAGTGGACTACGGCTGCATTTATTCTCATTTTGAAGGCGATGAAAACGGGAAGCATATTGAACGCTTTGCAATTCATGCCCACAACGATTATACCTACGACGATGAAATAGTTTTTAAAGACTATTATGATTACCGCTACATAGAGCTAACGTTTACAAACGGCCTTCTAACGGACGGCAGAATGATTTCAGAGAAATGGGTCGGTGCAGAGGAGTATATGGAAGATATAACGATCAATTGAATTTCTTAGCCTTATTTGCGGAAAGGAAAATGCGATGAACGATGAAATCACGAGTTATCTGAACACTTTGATTCCTCAAAACTTATCAAAAACAAAGAAAAAGGAGCTTTATGACGAGCTTACGTGTCATTTGCTTGATAGAGCCGACAGATATGAAGAAATCGGCTATTCAAAGGAGGACAGCATAAAAAAAGCTATTGTTGACTTCGGCACCGATGAAACGGTGAACGGCGCAATTTCGGCTGAATTTGAAAGGCTGTATCACGAAAAAACATGGTGGGCTCTTATCCCGGCGGCGGTTATTTTTCTCATGAACATTTTATGTTTTCCGCTCGACACATGGATAGCCTCCGCCGATTGGAATTCGGATCCCACTCCGGGAACAGCATTTATCAGCTTTTTAATGATATTCGTTTGCCTCGGTTTTATATTCTTTGCGCGGGTAAAGCGCTACAGGAAAATGCTCGTTGGAACAGCTATGGCGAACTTGCTTGTGGGCGGTACAGTTTTATGCTGTTTTTATCCTCAGGCGGCACTGTACGCCGTTGAATACAATGCATATCTGCTCATAGATAAGCTAACGCCCTTTACAGTTTCAAACACCGACCTTGCCCTGTTTCTCTTTGCCTCCATCAACTTTACACTCCTCAGCGCGGCATATTGCTTTATAACCGCAATACTCATAAAAAAGGACCGGGTGCGTAAGATAATAAATTCAAAAAAAGATGCGCTGATCCTCGGCGGTTGCTATTTTGCAGTTGCAGTGATCTCCTGTTTCCTGATGCCTCAGGCGATGGAATTCAACAGAGATTATCCGATTTTTTTTGACTACCATATCTTCGCCTCTGAAGAGAGCGAAAAGCTTTACGATACTATAGAGCTTCACGCGCCTTACAGCGAAGCGGCACAGCACCTTAAGGATGAAGGCTGGATCGAAATATCGGATTATGAAAAGAGCCTTAACAGAAGCACAAGAAAAAAATTTATAGCTCAATATAAAAAACTGCATTTCGGCGAGGAATATGATGTCTGGTTTGCGCCCGAACCCGAAAATTATATCCGCGGAAACGGATTCGTTTTTATAAAAGCTGACGCTGAGGGCAAAGTCATTTCAAAGGGAATCGGAGATTTAAATCCGCTTGATCGCGCAGCACAAGGTTTTAGGTTTTCCGAAGGAAACAGAAAAGACGATATGCCTGCCCTTTTATCAGATTTTGAAAGCCTTAAAAAGGGCGATCCCGAAGCTGAAATTATGTCCCGCTTTGGCGTTAACTACGGACACATATATTCTCATTTTGAGAGCATAACAAACGGAAGACACATTGAACGCTTTACCGTTTATGCCTACGGAAAAACAAACCCAGAGATGGATCTGCCGCCGTATTTAGAAAACAACTCCTGCCACATAGAACTGACTTTTTATGACGGTGCGCTCAAAGAAGCCAAAATGATTTTGGAGGAATGGACAGGCAGGAAAACGCTCTATCACGAAAAAACGGTTTAGCAAACAGCATCCAGGCTGCTTAATTTTCGATCGGATGCTGCACTCCCTTAAAGTCCACGATTGTATCTCCTTCAAGCAGCAATTCGGAAACGGTAACAAACTCATAGCCATCCGATTTCAACAATTTTATAATTCCCGGCAGCGCCTCGGCAGTGTTCTCCTTATCCAGATGAAAAAGGAGAATCCCTCCGGGAGCTGTCTTTTTTAGTATACGGTCGGTTATCATTTCAGGCGACGGATCCTTCCAGTCGATTGAATCGGCCGACCACTGGACGGCGGTCATTCCGAGGTTTTCAGCGGCCTCAACGGTTTTATTGTCGTAAGAGCCGGATGGAGCGCGGTAGACAAGCGGAAACGCTCCGGTGAGTGAATAAATAATATCGCCGCACGCGCTCATATCGGCAATTATATCGGAATACTCCTGCTTTACAGGGTCAAGATGCTTTAGCGAATGATTTCCGAGCTCGTGACCGGCGTTATAAATTTTTTTTATGCTCTCAGGAAAGCTTTTTGCAAATGAACCAACAATAAAAAAGGTTGCATTTATATCATTTTCATTCAGTATACCGAGGATTTCATCGGTTGTACCGTTGCCCCACGCCGCATTAAAGGTGAGGGCGATTTTTTTATCGCTCCTCTCAACGCTGAAAACGGGTATTTTTTCTTCCTGTGCATTAACGGTCTTTGTTGCAGTTAAAATAATCACCGTTAAAAGTACGGCTGCCCATATAATAATGAGCACCGTCATTGTTATCTGCTTTTTGCCGAAAATTTTATATTTCAAGACTATCTCTCCCTTTAGCAGGCGGCGCCTGCTATTTTTTATATAGTAAACTGCTTGCAGTATTAGCGGTTTACATATATTCATTTTTATGCTTTTAGAAAGATAAATATAATTACGGCAGCAGATGGCAATTTCTATGTATAATACAGTTTTATATTCGCTAGCATTAAGCGGCATAAATTCAAACCGAGAACATCAACCTGCAAAGCTCTTTCCCCGTTTTTGTCTTAAAAATTTTATTGTATGCCGATTTGATTGCCTCCGCTCCCTTGCCTCCCTCGTAGAGATTAACAAGAAAATCGGCCTCAACAAGGATCTGATAATCAGCTCCGTCAATATTATCATATGTGTGATGATGCCCAATAAGATAGCATATTCGCTCAATTTCGCTTTCTTCAAAGCATAGCTCTGAGAGCATTTCCCTTGCAATATCAGGTCCTAGCTGTTCTTGAAGAAGTCCGTCACAGCGGCCGTAAAGCTCATTTGCCTTTTTTATTCCTATATCATGCGTGAGCGCCGCAGCCTCAAGAACAAAAAGCTCCTGTTCCGATATGTTTTCGCCGATACCGATAAGCCTTACAAAACTGTGGACTTTAATAAAATGCTGTATGCGCCCCGCATCCCCTGCATCATATTCGGTCATTTTTATTGCAAGCATATCCAGTTTATTCATCATAACACTCCTGTTTTTTTTCTGATTTATTCTATTATACAAATTCATATCCATCATTTTCAATATCAATTCATTATATTTCTGCACCATTATTAGGACTTTGCGTCTGCTGAGGCAGAAAAATGTGTGTAATTTGTTGTTTTTTGTTTGCTTTTTTGCTATGATATTAAATTGGATAAAAGTATTTTTATATAACATAAGATACAATACAGTTTTTAAGGAAGAAAGAATAATGATTACAGGTGAACTTAAAAATAAAATCGACAGCTTATGGGATGTTTTTGCCGCAGGCGGACTTGTTAATCCTTTGGATGTTATTGAGCAGATAACCTACCTTATGTTTATCCGTGATCTTGACGATTCGGACAACCTCAGAGCAAAAGAGACCGATTTAAATCGGTCTCTTTATTATTTCACTATGATTTTTAATGAGATCAAAAATGCTGATTTATATCGGCTGCAAAAACTTATTTCTCAACGCCGTAGGCATTTACCAATCTGCAATATTCTTCTTCGGAAATTGCAACGATAGAGCCGTGACGGGGGCTGAGATGATCCATTGAATAAACTTTTCTGTTAACCTTTCTGAAGTTCTCAAAATCCCTTGTCATCTGCGCAAAGAAATGGCCTTCGCCGTATTCATCCATAACCATCATCCAAGCATCTGTGCCTGTAATGCGATACATGGAGCTGCCTTCAACTCCCCAATAGCCGAGGGAGCAAACAACGGGCTCAGTATCATAAGGGCCGGTCAGATTCTTGGACTTAACATAGGCTATCTTCTGATCCTCATCGTGCTTGAAATAGAGATAATAATAACCGTCTTTTTCGTTATAGATAATATCGCCGTCAATGCACTGAATATCCTGAACCTCACCTGTTACGGTGTTAACGTCACCCCAGCGGCCGTAAAGAACCTTAGGCTCTGTTTCAAAGGTCTTAAAATCCTTTGTATAGGCATAATAATGGCCGGCAGTGTCATTTTCCCAAGTTGAATGAGCCCAGTATACCATATACATCTGAACTTCTTCGTCCCATATAGCCTGAGGCGCCCAGGCTCTGTTGGTGCCCGCAAATTCTCCGCCGAAATCGCGGATATCAATTATGGTTTCATCTGTCCAGTTGATAAGATCCTCCGATTTCCATGTAACAAGGCAGTGGTTTGAAGTCCAGCCCTTTTCTGCATCCATATCGGTGGCAATGATATAATAGCAGCCGTCCTGCCCCTTGAGAATATAGGGATCGCGGCAGCATTTCTCGCCGAGCTCCTGCTTAATTATGGGCTGATTGCCGTTTAAGGCCTTGAAGTTATAGCCGTCTGTGCTCACAGCAAGGTGAATAGTCTGCTCCTCGGGGGAATTACCCACAAAATAGCAGAAAAGATAGGCACCCTCTCTGCTGACGGCAGGATATGCATAGTCATTGAAAAGGTAGTTAAACAGATTAAATCCTATCATAACAAATGCCGTTAAATAACGCAAAAATGTCATCTTTTTTTCGCTCCTTTGGTAATTTTTAAATATTATATTATCCAGAATTCCCTTTGTCAAGAAATAAAAAAATCTTACATTATTTTAAGTCAGAATCCTGAAACACCGCGGCACACGCCCTTTATTATAACCGAACCCTCAATGTACCGGTATAGAGGCAACGGCTTCCCGTGGGCAACAGATGCCGAAGCACTAAAGTTCACAAAATCATTTGCCGGGGCTGTGAATTATTATTTTGACAACAAACAGTGCACAGGCAGTTTTGCGTGGAGCATTTTTGACCACACGAAGTTAACTACAAAAACACAAATAATGTTTTTTACAGCGGCATATATGATATTTTCAGAATCGCAAAAATGCCCGCATATTTCTATAAATCACAAAAAGCCCCTAAATCCGATCCGATGGTGTATATTGCAAGATATTGGAAATCAAACCCGAATGGGACTGTGACTGTGTTCAGCAGCTGCGATGAGGTTGAGCTTTTTGTAAACGGAAAACCAACCGGAAAACAAGTCAGGATCCCATATATGAATCTTCCGCACCCAATGTTTGAATTCAAAAATGTGCCGTTTGAGGAGGGCGAAATCAAGGCAATAATATATAAAAAGCATAAAAGCAGCAGTTCAATACCGTTAAAACACCGGGTAAGTCCGTAAAGCTTATTCTTAAACCGCAGTACGATTCCATTATTGCCGACGGCTCGGCCTTCACAAGCATTGCAATATATGACGGAACAATACTTCCCTATGCTGATAACAGCGAAACGATTTCGCGTTCCGGAGATGGCAAAGATAATTTCGGTGCGATCTAACATTGGGCTTTAACAAGAAAGCGGCTGCGGCGTGTCCGCTTTCGATTACGCCATCGCCGTTGCCCG
>JAFLUL010000061.1 GCA_022508845.1 Oscillospiraceae bacterium
CGGGAAGCAAAGAACGGATGGTGAAAATAAGCTTTTGTCCTTCACGCTTTAAACTTGTTCTCGGAGATGGCTCGGGAGGAAGAGAATCGTCGGTGTTACCAAAATGAATTCTGATATCATCAGTTAAAATATTCAGTCCTTCCGGCATATCATCCTCAACGATAATGTCATAAGCGGTTATATCTTCAGGGTTAGTCACCTTAATCGTATAAGTTATCTGTTTATCCTGCTCAACTATGGCCGGATGCTCTTCATCCCCGCTTGAAGGATTGGAGGATTTTTCTATTTTCGGATTGATATCGCGAAGCTGTACCTGCGCATCGGAATAAAGAGGAGTTATTGTAGTCGCTTTTCCTTGCTGAGCGTAAATTACCGCTTCATTGTAAGCAGTTTTATTAAACAACTCCTGTGCTTTTTCAGAGTCAGGCGCCTTCAAAGTTACATATACCTCAAGCGTTGCCTTACCGCTCATAGTAAAGTCCTTATTATCGGTATCCTTTGAGAAATCAACTGCAATCGCTGTGATTTTTTTCTTTATTTCGTCCGAGAGCTTAGATGGATCTGTCATTTTATGCCAATAAGCTTCGTTCGACAGATTGCAAAGCGGATCGGTTGCCGGGTCAACAACGCTTTCAAGATCAAAATATTTTCGTTCTACTGTTGAATAATAGAAAACAGGCGAAAGTGTTGCAGATTGAACACGGTCAAATTTGGAAACAACGCTGATATCTTCAAACGTTCCACGCCATTCAGATTCAATTCTGTCGGTAGGATTGCCTTTTTCATCGCGTCTGCGCGCGCTCTGTTCAAGCACATCATACAAAACAACGTGCTGGCTGCTGGTTGTAGATGACTGCGTATAGGCAAGTCTGTATGTATAAAGATGCTCGGGGAGAGTTGTATCGCTAACGGTATATCCATTTCCGGTATTAACAAGCTTATTGAATCCCCAGGAATATACAGTGGGATCCTCATATGTCGCGCCCGCCTGTGCATATGTTATAAATCCGTCATATTCTTTCTGAAGTCCTTCATAAAAACGGCGGTCGTCCGACGGCAGAGAATCAATTATACCGTCCAGAGCATCGGGCCAAACGCGTCCCTCTGTTGTGTTGACAAAAGCAACGTCATTATTAAGGGTGGTTCCGTTGAGCTTTACATTCTCATTGGTGTTGCGAAGTTTATAGAATACCGAGATGCTCGAAGTTTTATATTCTTCCGGAACGGTAACGTAAATTATCATCATCGTGCGTCCGGATTTTTCCCAGTTACTCTCAAAGCGAATATCGTAATAAGCAGAGCTAAGTTTTTTCTCGCTTGCCGAGTAGCTGTCATAAAGGTTTGCGCTTCCTGTTCCGGCAATAACACCGGGAACACAGAAAATGGATTCGGTGTCAACGCTTGTTCCTCCGGGAAGCAGATCATAAAAGATACCTGTTTGAAGGCGCTTGAGTCTGCCTGAATTGTTATCATTAAACCCGCATATAACCATAGGTACGTCTTGGGTTCCTTCCAGAGAATTTATGCTTACAGTACCGGAATATTTAACTGTGCGCTGAGTTGTGCTGCTTATATTCAGCTCGTAAAGGTCGTCAAGCGCAAGATCATCGTCTCCCTTTCGGCTGTCCACGTGGAAGAACGTACTTTCCTCCCCCTGATCGGTAAACCAAATATCGCAGGTGGCACGGTTTTTGAAAATAGAGGTCGCACGCGCATTTACGTCCGCCTGCACCAGAGATACTATCTTGGCAGTAGGTACAAGCTGCATTCCGACATAGATATGCAAATTCGTCCAGTAATAAGATGTAGTATGCCGTATTTCAAATCCAACAACATCCTTGGGAAGTTCGATCTTTATATTATTGGTTGTTGGGTTAATGCTTGTCAGAAGGCCGAATTCATTACTGTTTCGATAGCGTACATATAGGTCGATGCTCGCATATTTAGATCGGTCGGTGGCAAGCATATTTTTTGACCACGTACCGCCGTTACATACAGCATCGTATTCGTTTAAATAAAATGTAAGATACGTAAAGTAATAGTCGTTATCATTCAAAACAATATTTCCTGTGTCAGGTTCCCAGTTATATCGCGCCGATGCTCTGCCTGAGGAATACCACAGGTCATTTCGGTCGGGAGACGAAACGCCGTCCTGAATTCGGATGGTTCGGTTTTCAGCAAAGTAGGTCTGGGCTTCCTCATTCCATTCGGGACGCTTGTTTGATCCTCCGTCATACTCAATTTCCCAAGGCATAGAGATTTCTTTCCCATCGTCAAGAATATCCTCCTGACCGCCGTTTATTGTCATAGATTTGGAGCTATAGCTGTTAGCGCGGTCTTTATCAAATTCTCCGTCGGGATATTCATCGGAATAAAGGACAGCCTGTGCTCTAACACGGTGCTGCGTCTGATAGCCGGAGGCCCAGGTCTCAGTAACTATTGCCTCATTATAAAATGCTCTGCCTATGGCGGGAACGTTATTCAGCAGCGAAATGGGGTGCTTTGTTACAACTGTGCAGTAATACCACTTTTGTGTTGACGGAAGGCTGTTATTGCCACAGTGCGAACCGGTAGGCTCGCTCATATATATAACTGTTCCGTCGTGTACAGTTTCATCCTCGCTCCAGGAGAACACAGAGGCCTGATTGGTTGAGTCAAGATAAGTTAATTCTAAATTCCAGGTTATATAGAAATAATCGTCGGCATCGGCAGGGCGCGGTCCCCAGGAGGTGCTCCAATTATAAACAAAGGAAGAAAAGCTCTTCTTTGCGGTGGTGTTAACCTGTGTGTGCATTTCAAGGCTTAAATCTCTGGTCTCCCAGGACTGAGGGTATTCACCGGAAGATAAATTCTCATCAATGACATACTTAATCTCAATATCCTTATAATAATATGGGTGGCGGACAGTTTCTCCGTCAAAATCGCTCTCTTCAACGTAGCGGCCGTCTTTATTTTCGGCGCCGCCGGCAAGATCGCTCGGAGTTACGGTGTATTCAATTGTCATCTCAAAGCCAACAGTGTCTATAACCTGATTATTAACAAGATAGTAATAATCGCCCATATCAATATATGAGAAAAGCTGTGTGCCGACAACGGGATATGGAGTAAGCCAGGTTTGAATATTATTGGTGTCAACCGGAGTTCCGTCCGGAGCAAAGAATATATGCTTCGGTATACGGAAATACACTGTTCCCGGCGCAAGAGAATCGGTTATACCCATAGCATTGTTCAACTCAAAAGAAATATGAAGCTGCGCCTTCTGCTTTTCATCATTACCGGGGTGGAACTCCAGATGGTTTCCGCAGTTGTCAACATTATCATTAGAACCGTTGCCCCACTCAACTCCGAGAGTATATTCGTGCATTTCGCTTGTTTCGGTTGAAAGGAAGTCACCCCAGTAAGCATAGTAAGTAACGTTTCCGGTTATTTCAGTTTCACGGGTAAGAAGGGTTCCCTGCCCGTTCTTTTCCGTAAACCAGCCAAGAAGAGTATAATCCGGTCTGCTGCAACCCGGTATGGAATTGAGAGTTCTGCCGTTTGCAACATAGATATCTTTTTTTGTTGTACCGTTTGGAGTGTTATAGAAATTTGCGTCATCAGCGTCCGCGTCAAAGGTAACCCGGCAGTCCTTTTCAATCCAGGTTGCCATAAGAGTGGCGTTTTTATTGAAAACTGTATATCTGTTGCAATACCCGTCTATTTGTCCGGTTAAATCAACCCAGCCGAGAAACTCATAACCGTCTCTAACCGGAACAGGAAGCTCGGCAACAGGCACACCGCTGTAAACTTCATAAACTATTGTTGAATCAGTTCCGAGACCGGCGCCGGGATCTTCACTTTCATCAGATTTATCAAGCGAGGAATCTTTATATGTATATGAATAAGTTGTTACCGTACCTCCGTTTGGTAAAAGAATAAGCTTTACAGTATTAGAGCGCTTCCAAAGAGCTATAATCTCGATATTCTCCGCAAGATCAACTTCCATTCCAACAGATACCTCAGTTTCACCGTCAGGCAGGAACCAGCCTATAAATTCAAAGCCATCGTAAGACACCTCAGGAAGTTCTGTGATAACGCAGATAGAATTGCCCTCCTGCGCAGGATAATCCGGATATTTAATAAACTGTCCGCCGTTAGCGTTGAATTTAGGTCTCCAGCCCCAGTGTGCATAGAATGTAATATCATCTGTTATGAGCGTTTTACTGTTTACCTGTTTACCGCCAATAGGCTCAGTAAACCAGCCTATAAGAGCGCCGTAATAACCGCTGTAGATGTCCTCAGGTAATGCGCCTACTGCGGAATTATATGACACAACTGCTGAAGTAACAACAGAATTCTCACCGATATTATAGTGGAATTGAACGGTTGGGTTCTTCCTCCATTCTGCAATAAGAACAACATTCTCCATAAATCGGCTCTTATTGGTTGCAAAATCGCCGTCCTCGGAATTTATACGCCATCCGATAAAGGTATAGCCTTCTTTAGTCGGTGTTGGAAGCAAACCGATTTCCTCGCCTCGCGCCATTTTAAGGCTCGAAAGCTGCGTTCCGCCCTTGCAATCAAAGGTAACGTTAATAATATCGGCAAGCGAGGTCCATTGCGCATAAAGATATACCGTGTCGCCGTCATCAGGCGATAACTGCAGGATTTCCTCATTTGCACGGTATTGCTGACCGGAACCGTCTGCAAGTCTGTTCCAGCCTGTTATAATATAACGATCTTGTGTAAATGCATTTTCCGACAAAGTATAAGACTGGCTGTATTCCAGCTCAATATTTGTATATTGATTTGTTCCGTCATTAGAGGAAAGAACAAGCGTATATTTATGTTCATTCCAATGGGCATAATAAGTATCCTGGGTGGGATTTTCCCCGTCTGCTATTTGCTCTCCGCCAACGACCTCAGTCCACCAACCTGCAAAGTCGGCGCCTTTACGGGTTGCTGTTGGGAGTTCCTCCATCACTTTGCCGGGCCACCACTCTGAAAAGGAATTCGGCTGGGCAACGCCTCCGTTTGCATCAAAGGTTATTGTTCGGATCTTATAATAAGTCTGCACTCTCGGATTACTCTTATGCTGCTGATAGAGAGAAGAAACATTTTCCCATATAATGTCGGTACCCTTTTCTACCCACTTAGCGCCGTTGCCGCCAAGGGAAAGGAACTGACGTGATGAATTAAGAGAGTTCAATCCGAACGTTACTTCCAGAAGATTAGTGTCACCGGCGGAGAAATTTGAAGCTGATGTGATTTTAACGGTATTCCATCCGCTGATATCGAGTACCGTCAGTTTTTTGCAGCCGGCAAACATATTTGATACGGTGGTAACGAGGGAGGTGTTCCAGTTTTTAACATCAACAGATTCGATACTCTCGCATCCGGAGAACATCCCCGAAAGATCAGTAACGTTCTTTACTGCCCAATTACCCATACCAACAAGGTTGGTAAGAGATTTGCAGTTTTTGAAGGCGTTTTGCATCGTTTTAACCATTGAAAGATCCCACTGAGTTAAATCAATGGTTGAAAAAGGTGTCCCGCTGAAAACACCGGAAATATCGGTTAAGGCGGTAGTAGGACGCCAGTTGCTTATATCAAGGTCAGTTAAAGAAATACAGTCAGCGAAAGTGCTCGCCAATTTGGTAACCTTGGAAACATCCCACATTGTAAGATCCAGAGTTTTAAGGTTAGAGCAGTTTGCAAAGGTGAATGAAAGTGAGGTGATTTTTGAGGCAGGAGAAACATTAAAGCTGCTTACATCCAGGCTTGTTATCCCTGAGCAACCACGGAAAACATAGTCGAGATTTGCTGCATTAGAAACATTCCAGCCGTGTACGTCAATATCAACAAGACCTGAGCATCCGTCAAACACGCCTGCAAGATTCGTAAGCGTTCCGCTTGAGAGGTCACATTTTGAAGTATCAAGACGAGTCAGAGTGGAACAGTTCTGGAACGCATAGGCAATACTTGTTAATTTCGACAGCTCCCAGCCACCTATATCCAATTCAATAAGCTTTGAACAACCGGAAAATGCATAGGCAAGGTTTGTAACATGCGACATATCCCAATCGGATGTATCAACATAGGTGAGCGACGAACAGTTATAGAATAAATAAGAAAGGTCCGTAACGGAAGATATACTCCAATTTCCGGTATCAAGGCTGAGCAATTTTGTGCAGCCGGAAAAAGTATATGAAAGAACGCTCGCTTTAGGCAACTGCCAATCGCCGGTATCGATCCAGGAAAGGGATGAACAGTTTCGGAAAGTACCGGTCATATTTGTTACTTCAGAGAGATCGAGGTTTTCCATATTAACAATATCGGTCAAACCGGTTGCGCCGAAAAACCAGTTGTTCATTTTAACGGGTCTTACAGGCTCTGCAAAAACAACTCGCTTAATTTTTGTTCGGTTAGAGTACCACGGAGCATTTGACGATGTTGTGCCGGATGTGGAGCTTTTATATTCATAATTTGAATTAACGTGATAAACATTAAGCAAAGCTCCGCGTTCCGGATCAGGTTTTTTTTCACCTTGAAAAACGAGATCACCGTTTTCATAAAGCAGAGCAAAACAATAACCGCCCGGTCCCATTTCATACCAGGTATATGTGCCTTTCATATTCTGAACATCAGCATTATATGAGGTGCAAAGGTCGGTTGAATAAAAAATTTCATCTGTTTCAACGTGACGCCAATAAGATGGATCAAACGCGGTCGTTCCGGTAAATTTAAATTTTTCGCCCAAAATTATCTTATGCGGCCCTCCGGTGAAGGGAGTCATATATCCGCTCTTTACCTTAGAGGTATCCCAGTTGCTGAGATCAAGCACCTCAATGGAATAGCAGTTTGAAAAGGTTGAACGAAAATCAGTAAGACTTGGAGTTTCCCATTTGCTTACATCAAGTTCAGTCAGTTTAGAGCACCCCGAAAAGGTGGAAAGCATCCCCTCAAGCTTAAGCGGCCTCCACCCGCTTACGTCAAGTTTTGTAAGATTGGTGCAATTATCAAAGGTACTTTGCATATTTGTTACCTTTGTCATTTCCCAGCCGCTTACATCAAGCTCTGTAAGACCCGAGCAACCAGAAAAAACACTTGACGCCTTCTCGAGGTTTGGAAGTGTCCATCCGGTAAGGTTCAGTTCTTTAAGTCCGGAACACAGATATACCATAAAAGAAATATCCGTTACTTTTGAAACGTCCCATTTGTGCAGATCAAGACCCTTGAGATTAACGCATCCGGAAAAAGTTTGATATAAAGAGGTAACATTTTCGGTGTTCCAGTTGCTTAAGTCAATTTCAGCTAATTGTGAGTTATTATTATTGTCCTTTGAAAAAGTTTGAGCCAGAGTGGTAACATTTGAAACATCCCAGTTCGCAACATCAAGCTTTTTAATCTTATAAGAGGAGCCAAAGGTGTTTTCCAGGGTTGTAACCTTCGACACATCAAAACCGCTGACGTCCAGCTCAGTGATACCATGCATATAATAGAAGGTTCCGGATAAGTTCGTAAGGCTTGAGGTTTTCCAGCGGCTAACATCAAGTTTCTTAAGCGTTCTACAGCTGGCGAAAAGCTGACGCATATTTTCCACATTTGACACATCCCAATTGGCAACATCAAGTTCGGTCAGCATATCGCAATTATTGAAGGTGGATTCAAGGGAGGTTGTATTCGAAAGATTCCAACCGCTTACATCAAGTGTTTTAAGCGCCTTGCAATAAGCGAAAAGATAGTTCATACTAGTAACATTGCCGGTATCCCAAACGCTAACATCTATAGTTGATAACTTACTGCAATAATTAAACGTATAATTTAAACTGGTTGCGGAGGACAGATCAAGGTTTTCCATTTTCTCCACAGTAGTAAGCTCGCTCAAATAATAGAACCAATAATCCAAATTCAGAGGTTGAATAATATCGCGGAAAATTACTTTCTTAACCGATTTGCTGGCTGTGTTATACCAGGGAAGAGTGTTATTGTTACCGGAGGTGTTTGCAAAATAGGAAAACGATGTATCAAAGAGGTAAAAATCAATAAGCTTACCGCGCGATATTTCAGGAAGATTATCGTGTTGGAAAACTAAGTCCCCGTTTTCATATAAAAGGACATAATAGCTGCCTCCGCTTGTATAGTCAGCCCAGCTATAAGTTCCGGACATTCCGGACGGATCAGCATTATATGCATCATATAGATCTGTTGTTAAAAACTGCGTTCCGTTATCATTTTCCCAAACAGAACGATCGATCGTTGAAGAACCCACAAATCTAAAATCTCCGCCGAGCGTCAGTGTTTTCGGGCCGAGCAGGAAAACATTGTCCATATTTGCCGTTTCAGCAGTATACCAATTGCTGACGTCCAGAGTTAGCGAGGTGCAGTTTGCAAATGCATATGAAATATCCGCCCCCGACAGATCAGCGTTTTCAACAACAAAGGATTTGAGCGCGCAGCAGTTATAAAAGGCATAGCTGCCAAACCGGATCCCCTCTCCCTGCAAGAAAACACTTTCAAGAGAAGGCAGATCATAAAATGCAGCCCCGCCAATCTCCGTCCCGTCACCGGTTACGCTAACTTCTGTTAAACTGCCGCATCCCGCAAAGGCGTTTGATTCGATAACGAGATTGTCGCACGTAAGATCAACGCTTGTAAGGTTTACACAGTCGCGAAAAGCATAAGAACTGATTCGCTTAAGATTTGCCCCCGCAGGAGATGTTACCCGCTCAATCGATGACCAGTTTGAAAAAGCATCCATACTGATAAAACCGGTATCTTCATGAAGAAGTATATCAGTTACGAGACTCTGCTTTTCCCCAAGCTCATCAAGAACAACATCCGAATTATAAAATCCGTAAATCGGTCCGCCCTCTTCAAAAACGAGAGTATAGGTTCCGTCGCCGTTTTCATCCAATCGCCAATCGGGTATCAATGCAAAGTCAGCATCATAATACGCCTCAATAACAGCATAATAACCGTAACTTGCGGTTTCGATATTAGAATAAAAACCGAAGGTGACTGAATCCTTATTAACTGTATATGACACATTTCCACTGTTGTAAAGACGACCGGTCTTTGAACTGCTGTAGTTACCGCTAGCCGTATAATCCGGATGACTGCCTTCCCACATACAAACGTAATCGTAGTTATTCGGGGTTTTGTATGTAATAGTTATCTTCATTGACTTTGCACCGGGAGCAGAAACAACGTGGTTTAATGACAGGCCATTGGCATAGTCGCTGAGCTGAACTCCATCGATACTAATATTAGGAGTACGTGATATAAAGCGGAGAGTCTGATCACCGCTTTCCGCAGCCGAAACAAAAGGCATTGCCTGTAAAGCAGCAATCGGTTGTGTTTCTGCAACTGTTATGCTCTGCTGCAGTGGAATAACGCAAACTAAAGCAACAGCGTTGCAGGAAAGATCGAATAAATACGGCTCATCCTGATCATATATAAGCTCTTCCGACGCTGTAGGATAAAATGCGGCATTATTCTCAGAATCAATGCGAAGTACCTGCATTCCCATTTCAGAGCATTGTCCGATAATCTCCGCATAGGCAAAAAGCTGTCCTTCTTTAAGGTCTATTTGAGAACCATTCAGCTCAAGATAAAATTTATATGGCATAACCGAGAGTGTGTCACCGGGCAAAAGATTGATATTTTCTGAAGCATACGCATAGGCATAAGCGTATTCAACGGAATTCATCGAGAGCTTCTTTGCCTCCAGCTTAGCATCGCTCGGAATATCTGCACCAACCTGCGCAGTGGCGTGCAATATCAAATCTCCATCACAAAAAATAAAGGTTGCAGGATCCTCCGTCTCAACTTCCTCGGTAACTGCGACCGGCTCTTCGGTGACTTGCTCAGCTTCGATCCGTATATTTCCAATAAACAATCCGAGAACGCTGAACTGTGTTGCAAACGCCAAAAATAAGCTCAGAATCCTTACGCCTGTTTTGCTCCTATTTTTCATTAAATTTATCTCCTCAAAAAATAATAAACATAGATATTTTATTATACTTATTAATTTAATATATTTCAATATAATTTATATAAAATTTAAAATGTTTTTTAAGCGAATCGGAAAGAGTTGAACCATCGTCTCTCGGCATTGGAGCAATTATACTATAAGTATAACAGCCGCCTTGGATCCTTTGCTTGTTTTTACTTACGACTCTTGTCTCTTGCAAATGACTGGGATAGGCGAAGCCTATTTCACTTGCCTGTGAGAGCAAATTTCACAAGAAAGCGGCTGCGGCGTGTCCGCTTTCGATTACGCCATCGCCGTTGCCCGCAGGGCAAATTTCGGCGGGCGTTAAAATTTTTTTATTTAATAGGAAACGAGAAGTTTCCTATTAAATAAAAAAAAGCGCTTGCTTTCACAAGTGCTTTTTCTGGCAGGGGCAGAAGGACTTGTTCTCGTCTGTCGGCTCGGTCGATGCTTCTGAATACCTGCGATATTCGGAGGTCTCCGCCGGAGACACGCACCCCTCGACACGCTCCGCGCGCCTCAGATTCAAACTCATTAGAATAAACAAAAAACCTCATCTCAAAAGCGATGAGGTCATTTCTGGCAGGGGCAGAAGGACTTGAACCCTCGGCACGCGGTTTTGGAGCGACTGTAGAGAAGAAATGAAAATCAAAATAACAGCGATGTTAAGCCGTTTTGCAGAGCATCATTTTCTTATTACAGGAAAATGATGCTTTTTTGATGCTATGAAGAAATGCCGCTACAATATATGTTTCCGGCTATTTTGATGATATAGAAAATTATCAATCAAAATCTGCGTCGCAGTAAACAAAGAAATACGCGGATTCACAGATAAAGATGCTTTTATCGATATTGCTCCTACATCAGTTTCAGGAAATACGATATTTAATATATTTGTAGGTAAGTATTTTTTTATAAACATAAGATTTTCTTATCATAAAACCCTGAAAATTGAATTGATAAATTCTGCATTTCTTATTATAATAAAATTAAAAATCTGTTATAATCATAAAAAAGGAGAACACAGACATGGCAAAAAATCTTATTATCTACTACTCTCGAAAAGGTGAAAACTACTGGAACGGCAGCATTAAAAATATCGCAAAAGGCAACACGGAGATTGTTGCAGAATTTATTCAGAAAGCGGTCGGCGGTGATTTATTTGAAGTTGACACCGTAAAACCTTATGCTGATGATTACTATATCTGTATCGAAGAAGCAAAAAAAGAGCTGCACGATAATGCAAGACCTGAATTGAAAGAATATCTTGATGATATTTCCGAATACGACAATGTATTTGTCTGCGGCCCTTGCTGGTGGGGAACTTTTCCGTGTGCAGTTTTCACACAGCTTGAAAAACTGGATTTTAACGGCAAAAAGGTTATGGCGGTCATGACTCATGAAGGCAGTGGCATGGCGAGTTGTGAGCGTGATTTGAAAAAACTCTGCACAGGAGCTACTTTTGGAAAAGGTCTTGCCGTTCACGGTGCAGATGCTTCAAAATCGGAAAGCACTGTCGCGTCTTGGGCAAAGAAAGTATTAGCTTAAACGCAAGGAGGTACATATGGAACAGTATTTTGGAGAAAAGACACCGAAACTTGGTTTCGGACTGATGCGTCTGCCGAAACTTGAAAATGGGAAAATAGATATTGAGCAGACTAAGCAAATGGTTGACATGTTTATGGATGCAGGTCTTACCTACTTTGATACCGCCTATGTTTATGACAACGGCGAATCGGAGAAAGCAGCAAAGGCTGCGTTGGTAGATCGTTATCCACGTGAGAGCTATACATTATGCACTAAGCTGTGTGCATGGATGGGCGCTCACGACGAGGAAAGTGCTAAGCAGCAGTTTTATACAAGCTTGGAGCGTACAGGAGCAGGCTATTTCGATTACTATCTGCTTCACGCATTGCAGCGTGGAAATTACAAAAAATATGACGAGTATCACCTTTGGGATTTCGTGAAGGAGCAGAAAGCAAAGGGTCTTATCAAGTATTACGGTTTTTCCTTCCATGCGGATCCGGCGCTTTTAGAGGAACTGCTGACCGATCATCCTGATGTGGATTTTGTTCAACTACAGATAAACTACGCTGATTGGGAGAATCCCGGTGTAGCATCCCGTGAGTGCTTTGAGATTGCCAGACGGCACGGTAAATCTATTGTTGTGATGGAACCCGTCAAAGGCGGGGCGCTCGCTGATCCGGTTCCCGAAGTAAAAGAACTTCTAGGTGCTGCCGATCCGAAATCCTCTTGTGCGTCATGGGCGATTCGCTTTGCCGCATCGCTTAACGGAATTATCACGGTACTTTCAGGTATGTCAAATACCTGGCAGATGCAAGACAATCTCTCTTATATGAAAGATTTTAAGCCGCTAAGCGAAGCAGAGCAAGCAGTTATTCTTCGTGCGCAGAGTATACTCGACGGAGATAAATCCATTCCATGCACAGCTTGCCATTACTGCACTGACGGTTGCCCGATGAACATTCCGATACCCGAAATATTTTCAGTGGCAAACCGACAGAGAGGCAACGAGGAATTCCGCAGCATACGGGAGTACACGATTGCTACGACTGATAAAGGTAAAGCATCCGACTGTATCGAGTGCGGTCAATGCGTAAATGCGTGTCCTCAGCAGATTGATGTGATTACACGGATCAAGGCTTGTGCAGAACAGTTCGAAAACGCATAAGGAGAATATTTTTATGGAATACAGAAAACTACCTCACGGTGAAGAAATGCTAAGCGTGCTTGGACTTGGTATGGGCGGTATTCAGAAATGCTCAGACGATGAAATTGAGATGGTTATTCGCACTGCAATTGATCACGGAATCAACTTTTTTGACCTCTGTGCCGGTGGAAAAAATGTGTATAAGCCGTTCGGCAAGGCAATCGCCGGACAGCGTGACAAGGTATATTTTCAACTGCATTTCGGTGCGATCTACAACGAAAAAGGCGAATACGGCTGGTCACGGGATTTAAATGTAATTCGTGATACTATTGAATGGGAGCTTAAAACGCTTGGAACGGATTATGCAGATTTCGGTTTTTTACACTGTGTAGACGAAGATGAAGATTTTGACGAGTTGTGTGAATCGGGAATATTTGATTACATAAAGGAGATAAAAGCGGCAGGAAAGGTGTGCCATATCGGCTTTTCATCTCACACGCCGTCTGTG
Organism: Oscillospiraceae bacterium; assembly: GCA_022508845.1. Classification (GTDB taxonomy): domain Bacteria; phylum Bacillota; class Clostridia; order Oscillospirales; family Acutalibacteraceae; genus RUG806. The sequence goes on from JAFLUL010000061.1 coordinate 13,156, forward strand.
GCAAACCGTGTTTTAGATACAGGGCTTGTTGATATGATGATGTTTTCAATTAACCCTGCTTATGATTTGGAACAAGGTGACGAGTACGGCGTCGGTACTGTTTCCGAGCGTGCGGAGCTATTCCGCCGTTGTGAAGCGATGGGTGTGGGAATTTCTGTTATGAAGCCTTTTCATGCAGGTCAACTATTGGATGAAAAAACTTCGCCTTTCGGTATTGCTATGACAAGGTATCAATGTATTCAGTATGCTCTTGACCGACCCGGAGTGCTTACCGTTGTGCCGGGCGCTAGAAATCTTGACGATTTGAATGCACTGCTTAGGTTTCCGGATGCGCCGGACAGCGAAAAAGATTATTCTGTGATTGGGCAGTTCACACCTGCCACGGCAGAGGGGCATTGTGTATACTGCAATCACTGTCAGCCTTGCCCTGCAGGAATAGACATAGGACTTGTAAACAAATATTATGACCTTGCCCTTGCAGGTGATGATATGGCAAAAAATCATTACAGCAAATTATACGTAAATGCGGATGTCTGTATCGGTTGCGGTCATTGTGACAGCCGTTGCCCGTTCCACACGGCTCAAAGCGCAAGAATGGCTGAGATTGCTGAATATTTCAGAGATTAGTTGTTTACAGCAAAACATTTAACAATGATGAAATGAGGTGAAAATATGCTAAACCAAGTAAGGTATTTTCAGGCGGTCGTCCGCTGCGGTAGCTTCACGGAAGCGGCAGAGGAATGCCATATTTCACAGTCCGCCATTTCCCAACAAATCAAAGCACTTGAGCAGGAATTGGGAATTGAATTGCTCACACGGACAAATCGAAAATTTTCGCTGACGCCTGCAGGAGAATACTTTTATAAAAAGAGTCTTATATTAGTGGCAGATTATGATCGCTTGGTTCAGGATACTATTCGCATTTCAAGAAAGGACCACCCTGAGCTGCGGATAGGGTATCCCAAAAGCTATGCAGGCGGAGCGATTCAGAGAGCCGTCGCACAGTTTTCCGAAAAATATCCCGATGCTGCCGTATCAATTCTGCGGGGAAGTCATGAGGATTTGTACGCAGCACTGCGAACAGAAAAAGCTGACATTGTTATGAGCGATCAGCGCCGTGCTTTTTCAGATGAATATGTGAATCTTTCTTTGACTCACGAAAACTGCGCTGTGGAGATTGCATCAAGAAATCCGATTTCTGTTTTGGAAAAAGTTTCGTCGGAGGATTTGAAAAATACGCCCTGCATTTTGATTGCTTCGGGAAATCAGCAGAAAACGGAACAAGAGTATTACAGAGACATTTTCGGATTTCAGGTCGATTTCCTTTTTGCCGATAATATAGACGAAGCGCGGCTTATGGTGGTGCAAAACAATGGGTTTATGCCGAT
>JAFLUL010000062.1 GCA_022508845.1 Oscillospiraceae bacterium
TTTCAAGAAAGGCGAGCGGCAAAACGCTTTATATTCTTGACGAACCAACAACCGGTCTCCACACCGCCGACGTCCACAAGCTTATTGACGTTCTTCAAACTTTGGTTGACGGCGGAAACACGGTCGTTGTTATAGAACACAATCTCGATGTTATAAAGTGCGCCGATCATATTATTGACCTCGGTCCCGAAGGAGGAAACAGAGGCGGCAAGATAGTTGCCGAGGGAACTCCCGAAGAGGTAGCAAAGAATAAAAAGAGCTACACGGGAAAGTATCTGAAGGAAATGCTCGAAAAGCGGTAATTTACAACGAAGCGTTTATTTGTTATACTCACATATATTTCTGACGTCATACGGCGTTGACTGATAAACAAAATAGTTCAGCCAGTTTGAATAAAGCAGATTAGCCCCTGAGCGCCAAGTGCAAAGGGGCTCTTTTGTATCATCATTATCGGGGAAGTAGTTTTCGGGGATGCTTATGGGCAGTCCGGCGTTTTTATCCCTTAAATATTCGTCTTTTAACGTTGTTGCGTCATATTCGGAATGTCCGGTTATAAAAATCTGTCTGCCGGCTTCGGTCTTTATTGCGTAAACACCCGCCTTTTCGCTTTCGGCAAGAATTTTAAGCCTCGGCTCATTTATTATGTCCTCTTTACGAATGGTTGTATGGCGGGAATGGGGAACTAAAAAAACATCGTCGAAACCTCTGAAAAGGATCGAACTTCTGTGGGTTACAGTATGCTCAAAAACGCCGAAAAGCTTTTCGCTCAACGGTATTTTTTTTATGCCGTAGTGGTAATAAAGCCCGGCAAAGGCTCCCCAGCATATATGAAAGGTTGAATAAACGTGCGATTTTGACCACTCAAATATTTCGCAAAGCTCATCCCAATAGTCAACCTCTTCATATTCCATCTGCTCAACAGGCGCGCCGGTTATAACCATACCGTCAAAATATTCGTTCTTTACCTGCTTAAAGGTCTTATAAAAACTCAGCATATGCTCGGCGGGTGTGTTTTTCGGCGTTCTGCCCGAAACCTTCAAAAGCTCCGTTTCAATCTGAAGCGGAGTGTTTCCGAGCAGCCTTGCAAGCTGAGTTTCGGTTGTTATTTTTGTTGGCATTAAGTTCAGTATCAGTATCTTAAGCGGGCGTATATCCTGAGTTTGCGCCCTCTCAAGATCCATAATAAAGATATTTTCTTCCAGCAAGGTTTTCGCGGCAGGTAAGTCCGCAGGTATTTTAATAGGCATTTAATTCCCACAGCCTTTCCGGCTACTAATTGAAATGTTTCATCACGGTGAACCCTTGTTGTAGCCGGACAAGGCGTAATGGTAGTTTTGTCCATCTCAAAATTTGCAATAAGGCAAATCATGAGGAACATAAAATCAATTAGCGTGATTTTTTACGCTGAATTGCTCTTTAAATTTTTATTTCAGAGCATCAAATCATTTTCTGAGGTCGGCGATTATGTCGTCAATGTTTTCTGTGCCTATGAAAAGGCGGATGGTATTCTGATAAATGCCCTGATCGTTAAGCTCTTCGTTTGTAAGCTGAGAGTGAGTTGTGCCGGCGGGGTGAATTACAAGACTTTTAACGTCCGCAACGTTTGCCGGCAGAGAGAATATTTCAAGATTATCAATGAATTTCCAAGCCTCTTCTTTACCGCCCTTTATCTCAAACGTAAATATGCTTGCGCCGGCAAGGCCTGAAATGGTGTAGGTTATGGCAGCCGCGCCGGAGGCAAGAGCCAAAGCCGCAACGCCTCCCTCTAAAGCTGCTATTCTCTTTTCTGAAACATCCTGATCGGAGTTTGTGAGCCTACCATAAATATTCCCGGCGTCAGTCAGGCCGAAGCGCGCTGCGGCGTGCCCGCAGTTGTGAAAAACGTAGGATGTGGTTGCGTATATCGGTATCGCTCTCGCGTCACTCGCAATTTAGGGCTGCTCCTGTCCAACGTGAAGCTGAAGTGTCTCAAACTTATAATTATTTATAATATAACTTCCTTTAGCTATAAAACTCTTTTTTTGCCTGCCAATGCAGTATGTTTATAGCGTATTGACACTGTGATTTGTGCTTGTCAATAGAAAAAGGAGAAAATGCCTTTTTGAAATAATCATAAGCAGTATTATATATTATAATCAATTTTTAAATAATTGCAATCGTTTCTTTTGTCTTTTGCTTTACGCGGTTGACAATTTTTATTCAAAAATGTTATACTTGAAATGAAATATAAAAAAGGAGAATATAAAATTGGATTTCAGTAAATTTCTTTCAGAAAAAAGAATTGCCGTTCCAACTCCCGAAAACGTTGTGAACGGTGTAGGCGAGTGCTATTTTGGCACATTCCGGAGCGAATTTAAGAATATGGATTTCTTAAAGGCGAACCGCCCTTCTGCTCTGCCCAATTTCTTAAATAAAGCCCGCTTAACTCTGTGGGAAGCCTGCGAGATTGATTTTGATAAGGTAACTCTCCTCACCGCTGTTTGCGATATGGCTCTTTTCGGAACCGCTCTTACGGTTTTATACGATAAACGCACAAAAAAATGCACCTACTGGCAGGAGATGCTCTTTCCGGCATCAAAGGCAGTTATATCAAAAAATCTGCTCTCGGGAAATGAAACATATTCAAAGGCAAAAAATGTTAAAATTAGATTCGTAAATGATTTTCAAAAGGGCGAGGCGATAGTTTCGGGTTCCGCAAACAGCAAAAAGGACGGACTGATCGACTACAGAGTTCAGCTTAATCGCGTTTCAAAGCCCAGCGTTGTTTCCATTCCGTTCGGTGATAACCGCCCGCTTTACAGCCAGAAGGATCTCTTCAGCGTTAATGGGTACATCAGCTATAACGGCGAAACCTTCCACGCCACCTCCGCTTCTGCCGCAATAATAGACGACCACAGAGGTTATTATCCCCGTAAATCCCATTATGATTGGGTAACAACTATGGGTAAGAGAGAAATTGACGGCAAGCAGCAGTATTTCGGTTTTAACCTCACCCGCAACCAAAGCATAGATCAGGATAAGTTTAATGAAAACCTTATTTGGTTTGAAGGCGACACAACTCTTTTAACTCCCGTTGTTTTCCGCCACGAGAGCGATAAACTCTGGCACGTTCAGGATGAACACGGTATGGTTGATCTCACCTTCGATATAGGCGATGAATTTCTTATGAAACTGAATGCCGGCGTTATACGGATAGATTATCATATAACCTTCGGCTCCCTTTCGGGTTATGTTTGCGATCCTAAGGGCGAAAAATATATCCTGGACGGAATGGTTGGAATAGGCGAAGATAAATCGCTGGTATTTTGATTATAATAATAAAGCTCTCTTTCGCGTTAATGCTTGCGAAGAGAGCTTTTTTATTTAATAGGAAACTTCTCGTTTCCTATTAAATAAAAAGATTTTAACGCCCGCCGAAATTTGCCCTGCGGGCAACGGCGATGGCGTAATCGAAAGCGGACACGCCACAGGCGTGCGGCGCAGCCGCTTTCTTGTTTTAGTAGTGTTTATTCTTCTCCGAGAGCTTCTTTCTGAGAAACGAGAACCTTTTCTTCATAGCAGGCGAAGGCTTCTTCAATAACCTTTTTATCGGGCTTCGGCGTTATGAGGGATATAACGGGAACAATTATGAGTCCTAAAATCATACAGAATGCACCGGCGTTTATCGGAGAAGCAAGGAAGCTCACTTTGATGATGTTAAGTCCGAATGCATTATTAAGAGTTACAAGTATCATAAACACAGTGGAGATAATAAACGACACCCAGCAAGCCGCTTTTGATGTCCTCTTCCAGTAAAGTCCGTAGAGGAACGGGGCAAGAAATGCGCCTGCGAGAGCGCCCCACGAAACACCCATAAGCTGAGCTATAAACGCAACCTTTGTGTTGTACTGATAAAGGGCTATAACAACTGAAATAATGATAAACACAAGTATGAGAACCCGCATAACGAGCACCTGCGATTTTTCTTTCATATTTTTAACAATATGCCCTTTAAGAAGGTCAAGGGTAAGCGTTGAGCTGGAGGTGAGAACAAGCGACGACAGAGTTGACATTGACGCCGACAGCACCAGAACTATAACGAGCGCAAGAAGCATTTCGGGAAGGCTTGAGAGCATGGTGGGAATAACGGAGTCGTAACCGTTGGCGGATATATCTATCTGATCTGAAAATAAACGCCCGAATCCGCCCAAAAAATAGCATCCGCCTGCAACAACTATTGCAAATATTGTTGACACCACCGTGCCTGTGGAAATAGATTTTTCGCTCTTAATGGCGTAGAATTTCTGCACCATCTGGGGAAGTCCCCAGGTGCCGAGAGATGTGAGGATTATAACGCCGAGGAGATTAGGTATGTCGGGTCCAAAGAAGGAAGCGAAGATTCCCGGAGTTGTTGAAACCGTTTCATCGGTTATTTCGGCAAGGCCGTTCAGTGCTGCTGTGAGACCGCCGTTATTATGAATTACAACAATAATAACCGCCGTTATGCCAACAAGCATAATAATGCCTTGAATAAAGTCGTTTATGGCTGTTGCCATATAGCCTCCGGCAATAACATATATTGCGGTCAGAACTGCCATTCCTATAACGCAGAATTCATAAGGAATGTTGAATGCCATTCCGAATAAGCGCGAAAGGCCGTTATAAACGGAGGCAGTGTAGGGAATGAGAAAAATAAACGTTATAACCGAAGCTGCTATTTTAAGGGATGTGCTGCCGTAGCGCGCCTCGAAAAACTGCGGCATTGTTGCGGAATTAAGGTGCTGTGACATTATTCTTGTTCTTCTTCCCAGAACGACCCACGCAAGCAGAGAGCCTAAAATTGCGTTGCCTATACCCGCCCAGGTTGTTGCAATGCCGTATTTCCAGCCGAACTGACCTGCGTATCCAACAAAAACGACCGCGCTGAAATATGAAGTGCCGTATGCAAACGCCGTAAGCCACGGGCCAACCGAACGTCCTCCTAAAACAAAGCCGTTAACATCGGTGGATTTTTTGCGGCAATATATGCCTATGGCTATCATAACAGCAAAGAATAAAACAAGGATAATGATTTTAAATGCCATTTTTTTCACCCAATCATTAACAAAATTTATTTTAGTAGGATTATACTGCAAAAAATTTAATTATGCAATATAAAAACAAAAAAACTTGACTTTTTTTATTTACGGCAATAATATATATAAGATAAACGAATAAACATAAAAAATGGTTTGGTGAACTTTTATGTATGATATAGATAAGTTGCTTGAAAGCGTTAAAAGAATACATTTTATCGGCATAGGCGGAGCGGGGATGTGCCCTCTTGCCGAAATACTTCACGAAAAGGGCTATCTTCTTTCCGGCTCCGATAATAATGAATCCGATACCCTAAACCGCATAAGAAAGCTCGGTATACCTGTAACGCTTGGCCAAAAGGCCGAAAATATAGGCGATGCCGAGATGGTGGTTTATACCGCCGCTCTTCTTCCCGATAATCCTGAGCTTGTTGCGGCAAAAAACTCTGGCGTTCCCACATTTGAACGAAGCAAGCTTTTCGGTGCCGTTACCCGTAAATTCGGCAACTGCATAGGAGTTTGCGGCACCCACGGTAAAACCACCGCAACCTCAATGCTAACTCAGATGCTGCTCGGCGCGGGAATAGACGCCTCCGCCGTTATCGGAGGAAAATTACCTCTCATAAACGCCAACGGCAGAACCGGAAAGGATGATATTCTGGTTTGTGAGGCGTGTGAATTTGCAAACACATTTCTTGATCTCAGCCCAAGCGTTGCTGTGATACTCAATATTGACGCCGATCATCTTGAATTTTTCAAAACGATGGATAATCTTGTTGCCTCATTTTCAAAATTTGCGGCACTCGCAAGAAATACGGTTATTTATAACGGCGATGACGAAAAAACCGTTAAGGCGGTAGCTGCATCCGGCGCAAAAAATCTTATAACCTTCGGTTATTCCGATAAAAACAACTGGTATGCCGAAAATATTGATTATTATCGCGGCGCATTCCCCGTTTTTGACGTTATATATAACGGCAAAAATATGGGAAGAATTCAGCTTGGCGTTCCCGGAAAACACAATATATTAAACGCCCTCGCCGCTATAGCGGCCGCATATAATGCCGGAGCGGATATTAACGCTGCTCTTAAAGCGCTTTCGGAGTTCAGGGGTGCCGGCAGACGTTTTGAAATTCTCGGAGAATTTGAAGGGATAACCGTTGCGGATGATTACGCTCATCATCCTGCCGAGCTAAAGGTTACCCTTGAAGCTGCAAAAAAGATGGATTATAAGCGCGTGTGGGCGGTGTTCCAGCCGTTTACCTTCTCGCGCACATATATGCTCCTTGACGATTTCGCTGATGTGCTGAAAATTGCGGACAGGGTAGTTCTAACCGAGATAATGGGGTCAAGAGAAATAAATACCTACGATATCCACACCAGCCAGCTCGCTGAAAAAATTGACGGAAGCGTCTGGTTTACCAGCTTTGACACTATAGCGCAGTATTTATACGATAATCTTGAAAAAGGCGACCTTGTTATAACTCTCGGATGCGGAGATGTTTATAAGATAGCGAAAAAGCTGATAAAAAAATATCAGGCAAATGATTAAAAATAATAACGGTTAACAGCTTCAATATTCTGTTAACCGTTATTTTTTTTGTTCTAATGCTGATGAGTTACAATATTGCCATCGGTCTTATAGGTAAACTTTCTTTCTCCGTTTTCATCGGTGAAAATAATTACCTCAATTTTGCCCTCGGAAGTTCTGAAACTTCCCTTAACTGTTTTTAGCTCCGGGATAAGTGCGGGCGATATGGTTATCTCCCCGTAACCGGGGCTATCATTATATCTTTTAATTCCGAGAATTTCGCTTATAAAGTATTCCACTATCGCTCCGAACATCGGGTGGCAGAGCGAGTCGCAGCCGTCCCAGTTTTCCCAAAGGGTGTTTGTTCCGCCTTCGAGCATATTATAAAACGATGTCTCTTTTTCGTTTGTTAAAAGCCTAAAGGCAAGAGAGGCTTCTCCCAGATTAAACAGTACCCTGATAAGAATATCTGTACCGAAAATTCCGGTATCAAAGGTCTGAAGTCCGGAATATTTATTGATAAGATTGCTTTTGGTTCTGTTGTCTCCGAGACCTAAGTCAAGTGCAAAAGCGTCTGCTCCCTGAACTCCTGAGCAAAATGAACCTGTTTCTTCTGAGAAAAATTCTCTTAAAAATGCCTCTTTTTCACTTTGCAAAATGGCGGCGAAATATTCTTTGTCGCCTTCCTTGCCGAGAATAACCGCAGTCTCCTCGCACATATTAAGGCATTTTATAAAGAAATAGGTGTTAACAAACTCCGGCGGTATCTCAATTTTGTTTCCCGGTGTACACCAGTCTCCGAGACACCATCCGCCCTTTTCGCCGTGGGTAACAATTCCGTTTTCGCTGTGGTCAAGCATATATCCGATATATGCCTTCATTGAGTTATATGAAAGCGAAAGAGCGGAAATATCGTTATAAAACTTATAATATCTGTAAGGCAGAATAACCGCCGCGCCTCCCCAGCCTCCGGGGCCGCCGCCTCCGCCGTAAAACGGCGCCGTGTGCTGCACGTGACCGTTATATATATCCTGGCAGTCCCTTATATCACGCATCCATTTTTTATATATCCCGCGCATATCAAAAACGCTCATCGCCGCGCCGCTTGTAAGTTGACCGTCGCCTGTGTAGCCGAGACGTTCCCTGTGGGGGCAGTCGGAGGGAATACAGCCGTGAATATTGGCTAAAAACGTGTTTATATAAGCCGAAAAAATCCTGTTCAGAGTATCATTGCTGCTATAAAAGGTGCAAATCTGCTCGGCTTCGGTATGGACGGTAATAAACTGAGTTATCTCGGCATTTCCCGAAAGCTCAATATATCGTGAGGCGTGCCATAAAAATTCGGGGTGAACATTCAAATCTGCGCATTTTTCGGTGAGCAGAAAACAGTCAGTTTGTTCTCTCCAGTCGCCGCCCGTGTGTCTCAGAGCAAAGCTGCCGTCAGGGTTCAATTTGTCGGCGTATCTGAGAAACACCCTTATATTTGGTCTGTCTTTATCGTTTGCCCTTATAACAGGGTAGCCTGCCGCTATCTCGCCCAGATCGTAAACAATTCTTCCGGTAATGCGGCTGATTTCTTTGGGAATAATTTTTCTCCCGGCTCTGTCGGCAGGGAAATCGGCCTTTTGGAAAAATGAAAGAGGCTTTGTTTCGGGTTTGGCTCTGTTCCAGCTTCTGTCGTCAAGCTCGGGGGACGCCCAGTTTTTATCATAATAATTATAGTCGTGATATTCGCCGTAATAAAGGCTTGTTGATCTGATATAGCTTGTTTTCCAGCGGGTGTTATTCGCGCTTGAGCAAATTTCGGTTTCTTTGCCGGCCTTATCGGTCAAAACGAGTGAGAAAATAAGCATATTCTCTCCCCAGAGGGGCATTTCTTCGGCGGGGTTTTTGTTGTCTGCATACCATCCCGCGCCGATATGCGCCGCTAAAACGTTTTTGCCGTCCTTTATTAAATGCGAAACGTCATATTCATAATAGTAAATACGGTGGCTTAAAGTGTCAAAAATGGGATAGCTGCATTCGGTCAGATCCCTTGCCCGATAATCGCTTTTCGGCGGCATAAGCTCGCTGTCAGTTAGGCGCCAGCCGTTAAAATACGGTTTAAAATAACCCAGAGCCGTTATATTCAAAACGGCTCTTTTTATGTTTTCGGCAAAAAAGATTGATCTCGCCAAAACCGCGCTCACGTCCGGGGAGAACGTGAGCATTTCGGCGTTTTCAAAAACAAAGTTTTTTTGGACGTTTATAAGTTTTTTCCCGTTTTCTTCAAAAGATACTCCGTCGGTACTGTAACCCTTTTCTTCGTATTCTTTTAAGCGTTCAAGCGGGATAGAAAAATGTTCTTCTTTCATTATTTGATTTCCGGTATAAGAGTGAATGAGAAATTATATCCCTCAAGGGCGTTTAATCTGTATTCCGCTCTTGTGTCGGGGCCGCAGCTCGAGGAGCCTATGCCCCTTGTTGCTCCGTCAAGGCTCAGAAGAGTTATATTCATATCTCTGAGATCCTCCTCGTGAGCGGCGCTGTTAAGCAGATTTTGAGTGAAATGTCTGAGGCTGAAATTAAAGCTGTCGTTTGAATAAACATTCAGCGCGTTTCCGCTTTCGTCCGTAAGGCGGATCCATTTCGCATCGCAATGCATACCGCTCTCCTGAGGATAAACATATTTCTCTCTCATATTTTCTATCTTATCGGAGTAAATTCCAACGGGAGCCTGCGCCTTGAAGTCGGGCATATTTTCAGCCTCGCCTCTGCCGTAATATTCGGCGTTTTCAAAGCCGCGGTCAAGCTCTATCATAAGTCCGAAGCGCGGAATGTCGGTCTCAGCCTCGAGTGCCGTTACCTGAAGCTCGGAATAAACCTCAATTGCGCCGAGTGAGGAGATAACATAGCTTATTTTAACCTCATAAAGCTCTTTTCTGTTTGCCTTAAGAGCGAAAACAGAGTCAATTATAACCTCAGCGTCGTCAAGCGAAACATTAAAGCTTTTTAGAGTCTTTTTGAGCTTATTAAGCCCTGCTTTTTCCCATCTCTCAAGATTTTTGGCGTCGTTGTCGATATATGCTCTGCCGAGATTCGGAGCAAAGCCCGCGTTTTCGGCTAACAGCTCTTTACCGTTTACAACATATGAGGTGAGTTCTCCTGTTTTTCCGCTGAAAACGCACTCGCCGTTTTCAAATTTAACGGTAACAATTCCGTTTTCGCTCTGAGCGGATATTTTCTGCCCTATTTCAATGTCATATTCGTAGGGTACGTCGTTAAGGGTTATCTGCTCAACTGCTATTTCTTCGCCTGTTTCCTTATCGGTATAAATAAAGTTTATATGATAATCTTTTTCATCTGTTATATCTTTGTGGTTGATTTCAACGCACTGAGCCTGCATCGGCGCAATATCGGCGTTAACCTTTCCTTCGTCAATCTTAACTCCGTTTTCAAGCAACAGCCAGTTTATGTCTATATACTTCGAGTCTTTGAAACGGTTTGTGTTTTCAAAGCAATATAGCTTTTCTCCGGCAAGGGAAGCGCGGATGGGTCTGTAAACGACCTTCATTTCCTTTGCGCCGGTATGAAGGGAGCGGTCGGCATACATAAGTCCGTCAACGCAGAAGTGGCCGTCGTGTTTTTTCTCGCCGTGATCTCCGCCGTATGTATAAAGATATTTATATTTTTTATCCGGCTGCGGATGGTAGACGGTGTGATCCGCCCATTCCCATATGCAGCCGCCCATAGAATTATCCCATTCATAGAAGAGATCCCAGTATTCCTCCAAATTTCCGGGGCCAACTCCCATAGCGTGGCAGTATTCGCAGAGGAAGAAAGGATAGTCTGAATATTCCTTGCAGATTTTTTCCTTCGCGCCGTTAAGTCCTCTTTTGCGCTTGCCCTTCATCATCAGTTCGATCTCCTCGGTGCTGGTGTACATTTCGGAGATAACGTCATAGTGGAAACGTTTTGTGTGAACAACGCTCTCATAGTGAACGGGTATTTTCGTTCCTGTTTCTTTAAGGAATTTATAGCAGGCGTCCTGGCATTTGTGGCCGCCCGCCTCATTTCCGAGAGACCACATAGTTATGCTCGGATGGTTGCGGTCGCGGTAATACATTCTGCGAACTCTGTCAACATAGTGCTTTATCCATTTTGCCTGCTTGCTGATATAGTGGAAATCTCCCGCCATATCGTTGCAGCCGTGGGTCTCAATATCGGCCTCGTCAACAACATAAAGTCCGTAAATGTCACACAGAGTTAAAAGGTATGGATCGGGCGGATAATGCGAAGTTCTGACTGCGTTAACATTGAGCTTTTTCATAAGCTTAATATCGTTTTCGAGATCCTCATGCGTCATAACATAACCCTTATAAAGGTTTGAATCGTGGTGGTTTACACCCTTCATTTTTATGGGAGCGCAGTTAAACTTAAATATATTTTTATCAATTTCAATAGTCTTGAAGCCCGTTATATTTCTAACGGTCATTGCGTTTTCGCAGCAGGAGAGAGTTATGTACATCTCATATACCGTGGGGATTTCGGGGTTCCATTCAGTTGCGTTTATATTCTCAAAAAGCAGCTCGGTTTTTTCTTCGGCAGGAACGCTCGCATTGCATACGGTTTTTCCGTTAGTATCTTTAAGCTCAACATCAATCTTACCGCCGTCAAGGTTGCCCTTTGAGAAAACGGAGAGCTTTAAGGAATATCCGTTTTCGGTTTTTTCGGTGTTTATCTCATAGTCATATATATAGGCTATATCATACTTATATAAAAGAACGTCTCTGAAAATGCCGTTTTCTCTGAACATATCCTGGCATTCAATAAAAGTGCCGTTGCACCATTTGAATGAAACCGCGAGCAGCTCATTTTCCCCCTTTTTGAGAAGGGGGGTGATGTCAAATTCCGCCGTGTTGTGGCTGCCCTCGGAATAACCCGCGAAATTGCCGTTAACATAGAGGGCGATATTGTTCGCAACGCCCAAAAACGAGATTATATAGGTCTTTTCCTCGTTTTCAATATTGATGAATTTTCTGTATACTCCAACGGGCATATCCTTTGGTATTTCCGGCTCCATAGTGTCAAATTCATAGGGGCAGTTGAGATATACGGGTGGCAGCAATCCCTTTCTCTGCCAGTCGGAGGGAACTTCAAGTTTACCGAATTTAACTTTATCGCTGTTTAATGCGTCCGGCAGGTCGCCGATTGATTTATAAAGCCTGAAATCCCATTCGCCGTTTAAACATTCAACTATATCCGAGGAATATCTCTCGTCAGCATATGAAATCTCAGCGAGAACATTTTTTTCGGAATAGGGGATTGCATAAGCTCTGGGCGGGAGCTTGTTTTTTTCAAACACATTAAAGTTTTTGTGCAAGGTTTTGCTTATCCTGTATATCATAATACTGTCCTTTCGGTTTTTGTTGTATTTATAATATCATAGTAAACTGAAATATACAAGTTTTTTTTAATTAGTCTTAAGTTTTTTAAGCGCGCCTTTTTCAAGTCTTGAAACCTGCGCCTGAGAAATGCCTATTTCAGAAGCCACCTCAATTTGAGTTTTTCCTGCCATAAAGCGCCTTGTAAGAATGTGTTTTTCTCTGTCGGAGAGGTTTTTTATAGAATCCTTAAGGCTTATTTCATCTATCCAGTCGCTTTCATCGTTGTAGGAGCCAACTTGATCAACAACGTAAAGCGATTCTCCGTTATCGGTGTAAACCGGTTCATAGAGCGATAACGGCTCCACCACCGCCTCAAGCGCGATTATAACTTTTTTTCTGTCAACTCCGATTTTTTCTGCAATTTCTTCAACGCTCGGCTCGCGTCCCATTTCGTTCGTTAGCTCTTCTTTTGCCAGCATAGCGTGATATGCGGTGTCTCTCATTGAACGGCTTACTCTAACGGAATTGTTATCACGCAAAAACCTGCGTATTTCTCCTATTATCATCGGAACCGCATAGGTGCTGAACATCAGCCCCAGAGAAAGATCAAAGTTTTTAACGCTTTTGATAAGTCCCATACAGCCAACCTGAAACAGGTCGTCCGGATCCTCGTTTCGGGAGGAAAACCTCTGAACGACCGAGAGCACAAGCCTCAGATTTCCGGTTATAAGTTCATCTCTTGCTTTGGTATCGCCTTCTTTTGCTCTTCTCAGCAGCTCGTTTGTTTCCTTTTCTGTAAGGGTTTTTAATTTTGAAGTGTTAACAGACGTTATTTCAACCTTGTTATACTGCATTTTTATCACGCGCTTTCTTTTGTTTGATAAATAAAGCTTTGGCAAACAAGCACGCTGATAGTCATAAAAAAGCGTATAAAGCACAGGTAAAATATGTAAACGCAATAATAAACCAAAATTGAACACAATTGGATTTGTTGAATAAAATGGATAAAAAATCAGAAAAAACTTGACATTTTCTTTTTTTTGTTTATTATATTTGAAATAGGAGGGGTAAAATATGAACAAATATATTCAAAAAACAATTGATGCCGTAAAGGCAAAAAATCCTTATGAGCCTGAATTTATTCAGACTGTTGAAGAAGTTCTCACTTCCATTGAGCCCGTTATAGAGGCTCATCCCGAGTATGAAAAAGCGGATATTCTCGGCAGACTCACCGAACCGGACAGAGGCTTTTCATTCAGAGTTACCTGGGTGGACGATAACGGCAATGTTCAGGTCAACCGCGGCTACCGCTATCAGTTCTGCTCAGCGATAGGTCCGTATAAGGGTGGACTTCGCTTCCATCCCAGCGTTTACAGCGGAATTCTCAAATTCCTCGGCTTTGAACAGATATTCAAGAACTCCCTTACCGGTCTTCCCATAGGCGGCGCAAAGGGCGGCTCGGATTTTAACCCCGAAGGAAAGAGCGACGGAGAGGTTATGCGCTTTTGTCAGGCGTTTATGACCGAGCTTTATAAGTATATCGGGCCGGATGTTGATGTTCCCGCGGGCGATATCGGAGTAGGCGGCAGAGAGATAGGCTATCTTTACGGCCAATACAGAAGGCTCACTTCTTCTTTTAATAACGGTGTTCTCACAGGAAAGGGTCTTTCCTACGGCGGCTCTCTTATAAGGGCTGAGGCCACCGGCTATGGCGCGGTTTACTATCTTCTCAGCGTTTTAGATCATTTCGGTGACGATATCAAGGGCAAAACAGTTGCAATTTCAGGCTTCGGAAACGTTGCTTGGGGCGTTGCAAAAAAGATGCATCAGCTCGGTGCAAAGGTTGTAACTCTTTCGGGACCCGATGGCTATATTTACGATCCCGACGGTGTTAACACCGATGAAAAGGTCAATTACCTTCTCGATATGCGTATGAACGCCATAGCGGGAGTTCGGCAGTATGCCGATAAATTCGGAGTTCAGTTCTTCCCCGGCGAAAAGCCTTGGGGCGTTAAGGCCGACATAGTTATGCCCTGCGCAACTCAGAATGAGGTAGGAATGGCAGAGGCTCAGAAGATTGCCGACAACGGCACCAAATACTATATTGAAGTTTCCAATATGCCCACCTCAAACGAGGCTCTCGAGTTCCTTAAGGGCGTTTGCGTTGTTGCTCCCTCAAAGGCCGTTAACGCGGGCGGCGTTGCCGTATCAGAGCTTGAAATGGCGCAGAACTCTATGCGTCTTTCCTGGACTGCAGAGGAAGTTGACGAAAAGCTTAAGGGCATAATGAAAAATATCCACGATATCTCCGCCGCGGCCGCCGAAGAATACGGTATGGGCTATGATCTTGTTAAGGGCGCAAATATCGCAGGCTTCAAAAAGGTTGCCGAAGCTATGTATCAGCAGGGAATTATTTGATTTGCTTTTGTTAAACACAAAAAAGGTCAGCGGACTGAAATCCGTTGACCTTTTTTTTATTTAATAGGAAACTTCTCGTTTCCTATTAAATAAAAAGATTTTATCGCCCGCCGAAATTTGCCCTGCGGGCAAC
>JAFLUL010000063.1 GCA_022508845.1 Oscillospiraceae bacterium
TTATCTCTGTACCCTCAAAGAGGCTGTATAAAAAGGCTGAAGTATAGCCGTCGCCGCCGCCGAAGCTCTTAAGAAGCTTTACGGGGAAGGGCTTTATCGAAAAACTCAGACCGTCACAAGTGTAGGCGGTGGAGCCCTCTTTGCCGTGGGTCACTATATTGATCTTTGAATTCTTCTTCTGCCAGTATGACGCTGAAGCAGTATCGGTTCCGTCAAGCCCCAGAAGACTCTCGGCAAAGTCGTATTCCTCGCGGGACCCGATTATCATATCGGCATTATCGGCAACAAGGGAATAATAAACCGCTATTTCATCATCCGATTTCCAGTTATAGGCTCTGTAGTCCAGAACAAAGATAACGGGGATGTTATTCTTCTTTGCAAGGATCATAGCCTTAAGCGCACCTTCTCTTGAAGGGCTTTCGGCAAGAGCGGTGCCGGAAATAAGCACGGCAGCTCCCTGCTTTATGTATTCCTCGTCAACATCGGCAGGCTCGAGCTTAAGATCGGCCGCCTCATTGCGGTACATTACGATGCTGGACTCGGTTTCGCTCTTGATCTCGGTAAAGGTGAGACCTATCTTCTCGCCGTTTTTGCAGCGAACGATATGAGAGGTGTCTATGCCCTCTTTGTCAAAAAAGTCAGTAACGAAGGTTCCGAGCTGATCATCGGAAACTCTGGCGATAAAGCCGCACTTTTTCCCGAGACGGGCAAGTCCCACGGCGATATTTGCCGGAGAACCGCCGAGATAGCGCTTAAAGGTTGTGCTCTCGTTAAGAGGGCAATAGTAATCAACCGGGTTGAGGTCAACTGCCACTCTTCCTACAAGGATAAGATCATACTTTTTGCTTTTGTCAAATTCAATATAGCCCATTGAGATTTTTCCTTTCTCATCTGTTATTAAATACATATATATGTCTTTTAACGTTTTCGTATACCGCCTCGGCATTTTTCCCTGAAAGGGCAAAATAATCGGGCGCAGAAAAACTCTCGCAATATGCTTTTGAAGCAAACGCGAGTGCGTCAAAGCTTGCGGTTGCAATATTTATTTTTCTTATACCGAGCGAAATTGCTCTTTTAAACATATCGTCGGTTATTCCCGTGCCTCCGTGAAGAACAAGGGGTATATTTGTTACTCTGTCTATTTCCCCGAGAATATCAAAGCGAAGCTCAGGGAGAACGGGATAATTCCCGTGGGCATTGCCTATTGCAACGGCGAGAGCGTCAATACCGGTTTCCTTTTCAAATATTTTCGCAGATTCGGGATCGGTGCATAAAATTTTATGCTCCGCCGTGTCGCCCTCGTTTCCTCCAACAACTCCAAGCTCTGCCTCAACCGTTGCGCCGGTTTTCGCCGCAAGGGAAACGACCTCTTTCGTTTTTTTGATATTTTCATCAAAAGGCAAAAGCGAGCAATCGAGCATTACGGAGGTAAAACCGTAATCAAGAGCTTTCTTTATGCAGCCGAGAGTAAGACCGTGGTCAAGATGAACGGCTATATCCACCTTGGCGTTTTTTGCAGCCGACACCATCATAGGAGCCATCAGCTCCAAAGGGGAATTTTTAAGTCGCTTTTCGGCTATCTGCAAAATTATCGGAGAGTTCATTTCCTCGGCGGCTCTTACTGCCCCCATAACCATCTCCATATTGCCGACGGAAAACGCGCCGACGGCTCTGTTTTCGGCTTCCGCATTTTTTAACAGCGGAAGCATTGGAACAAGTGACATAGATAACTTCCTTGTAAATTTTTTATTTTAATAAAAATTCAGCGATATCAGTAAAAACTTTTTCTCTGTCGCTCTCCCGCAATATCTCGTGTCGGTCGGTGGGATAGAGAATAACCTCGGGAGAAAGCCCCGCCGCGGCATAAATATCGGAGGCGGATATAACTCCCCTGCCGAAAAATCCAACGCTGTCCTTTGCGCCGGAAAGGAACATCACCTTAAAATCTGACGGAAGCTTTTCAGCGTTCTCCCGCAGGCTGCCTTTAAGGAGCAGCTTTATAAGCGCGGCGGTCATCTGACGGGTCATACCGAATCCTGTGAGCGGATCTCCGATATATTCCGCAAGGTTCTGTTCGTTAACAGAAAGCCAGGATAATTCGCTGTTGTCTTTATAAAGTCGTTTAGTAATTTTTCCAAACAGCGTATTTAACGCCGCAGCTGAAGAAACTTCCCTCGGGAGATTTGACATAAGCGCGTTTAAGGGATCATTCAAAGCCCACACAAAATCCGGCATCTGGCTTGTTCCTATAAAAACTGCTCCCGAAAGCTGTTCGCTGAAAGCACCGGCGTAAATACGTGCAATAAAAGAGCCGACCCCCGCGCCGATAATATAGTACGGAAGCTCTTTATATCTCTTCGCCATAATGCGGTGAAGGGTGTTTACGTCCCTTATAACTGTAACGTCGGCGTTATCGGTAACGGCGCCAAGCTCAACGGAAGATGAAACGCTTTTTCCGTTTCCTATATGGTCGTTTCCGCACACAACAAAGCCCTGCAATGCTAAATGACGGGCAATTTCATCGTATCTGCCTATATGATCGCCTAAGGACGGTATTATCTGAACAACGCCGGAGGGAGATTTTTCCTGATCCTCCCAAACAAGCGCTCTGATTTTGTTTATTCTGTTGTCGGAAGAGTAATACGCTTCTTTTTTTACTATCATAGCTTTCAATCAAAAAGATAAACTCTGCACTCATACGGTCTGAGCGCGAATCCGTTGTTAACAACTCCGCAGGTGTTATAATTGCTGATCATCAGCTTGCCCTCAGAGAGGATAAACCCGTCGGGAGCGGTGAAAGCAACGTTTTCTTCGGAGAAAGAGAGAACAACGAGCATCTTTTTGCCGTCGAGATATCTGCCGTAAACGAAGAGATCGCTGCTGTTTTTATAAAACTCTTCATAAGAGCCGTAAATAACGATATCGTTTTCTTTTCTGAATTTCAGAAGCTTTCTGTAATAGTTCAGAATGGAATCGGGATCGTCCTCCTGAGCTGCAACGTTTATTTCGGTGTAGTTCGGATTAACAAAGAACCAGGGCTTATCGGCGGTTGTAAATCCCGCGTTTTTCTCGCTGTTCCACTGAACCGGAGTTCTTGCGTTATCGCGGGAAGCATAGTGAACCAGCTCCATTGCCTTTTTTTCTCCCAAAAGAGACTTTGCAACCTTATAGTTATTTAAGGTTGAAACGTCAACATAGTCGTTTATATCGTTAAGAGGCATATTGAGCATACCGATCTCCTGCCCCTGATAGATAAACGGCGTTCCCGACTGGCAGATATACATTGTTGCCAACATTTTTGCGCTCTCGGTTCTGTATTTAACGCTGCCGTAACGGTTGATAATGCGGGGCTGATCGTGGTTCTCAATATAAAGCGCGTTCCAGCCCTTGCCATAGAGGTCATTTTGCCATCGGGAATAAACTTTTTTGAGCTTTTTAAGGTTAAAATCGGTTTTCAGCCAGCTGTAAAACAGGCAGTCCGCTGCCATATGCTCAAAGTGGAACATCATATTGAGCTGCTGGTTTTCACCCTCGGTTATGTGGTGAAGAGCCTTTTTGGTTGTCATCATCGGGGCTTCGCCAACTGTCATACAGTCATACTTATCAAGAACATCTCTGCGGAATTCCATAAGATATTCATCAAGATGAGGACCGTGCATATAGTTTTCAATTCCCGTTGCAACGGGGAGATAATAGGGGCTTGAGGGCAGACCTTCGCGCTTTGATATAAAGGTTATAACATCCTCTCTGAAGCCGTCAACACCCATATCCAGCCAATAGCGCATAATATCTTTTACTTCTTCGCGGACCTTTGGATTATCCATATTAAGGTCGGGCTGCTCAACGGCGAAGAGATGGAGGTAATATTCGTCAAGCTCCTCGTTATATTCCCAGGCGGGACCTGCAAAGGTGCTCATCCAGTTGTTCGGGCGGCGTTTTCCCTTTCCCTTGCGCCAGAAATAATAATCATGGTAGGGGTTATCCTTGCCCTTTTTGCTCTCCAAAAACCATTCGTGCTGGTCGGAGGTATGGTTTACAACGAGATCCATTATAACCTTAAGGCCTCTTTCGTGAGCTCCGTTAAGAACTGCCTTAAAATCTTCAAGGGTGCCGTATTCGGGCTGAATATCGCGGTAGTCGGCAATATCGTAGCCATAGTCCTTCTGCGGAGATTTATACAGCGGCGAAAACCAAATAGCGTCAACTCCGAGGCTCTTTATGTAGTCCAGCTTTTGCAGAACGCCCTTAAGGTCGCCTATGCCGTCGCCGTTGCCGTCGGCAAATGAGCGCGGCCAAACCTGATACACTGCCATTTCCTTATACCAAGTGCGTTTTAATTCTTCACTCATTTATCATCCCTCCGAATAATTTTCAGTTAAAAGTTTCCCGAGCTCTCCGATATTATTAAACGCGGCGCTCGCCTTTATATCGCTTTTTACATACAGCTCGGGAGAGGTTACCCCCGTATATACAAGAGCGGTTTTTAAGCCGTTCTTTGCTCCTATGGCTATGTCGGTTGCAAGGCGATCGCCTACGAAGGCAATTTCTTCCCGCTTGCAGCCTATTTTATGAGTTACAAAATCCACCGTATACGCATAAGGCTTGCCGAAAACGATATCGGGACAACGTCCGGTTGAACGGTGGAACATTGCTATCATAGAGCCTGTGTCAACCATAAAGCCGTTTTTAAGAGGACAGTTATCATCGGGGTGGGTTGCAAAATATTCTTTGCCCTCAGAGAGAAACCTTGCGGCCGTATTGATTTTTTCGTATGTAAGAGTGGTGTCAAATCCGAGCACAACAATATCGGGGTCGGAATCGGAAAGCTCGATGCCGGCTTTTATAAAATCTTTAGTCAGATTTTCGTTGCCGAGGAGATAAACGCTTTTGCCCGGACGGTTTCTTTTTATATAATCTATTGCAACGTGAGAAGAGATTATAACGCTCATATCGGGCTCGTTATAGCCTATCCTTCTCAGACGCTCGAGACATTCCTCTTCGCTGTGGGAGGAGTTGTTTGTAAAAAAGAAGAAGCGTCTGCCTGTTTTTTTAATTGCCTCGGAAAAATCCAAAGCCCCCGGGAGCAACTCATCGCCGAGATAGAACGTTCCGTCCATATCAACAATAAAGCATTTTATATCATTATAGGTTTCCATATTTTCTCTTTCCGAATGTACATATATACTCGTTTATATCATAGAATAAATTTACTGAAAATGCAATATAATTTTGAATATTTTGAAAAAAATAAAGCCCCCGGAGGGGCTTTATTTTTTATTACTTGCTTGTAAGCGATCTGAAGAAATTGAAAATTGCTTCAAAGAACACTACAAGTCTTGCAATGAAGCGTGACATAAAACGCTGTTCTTCTTCGGTATACTCATACGGCGGCTTAAGGAATGCGCCGGAGTTTTCTATGATATCCATCGCCGCCGGGAACTCGGTTCTATAAGCCTCTTTAATGAGGAAGCGAGCTCTTTCAACATAATCGGGAGCCTTATCGGTAACATAGAAGAGGATCTCAAAGAAGTTTGAATCCTTATGTCTGTAGAAGAAGTCGGAAACAGCATCAGTTACGCTGTCTGCTCCGAAGAAAATCCAGAACAGCGACGAAAGAGTAACGTCATAAACACCGTGGAAGTCGGCATATGCGCCGTCGGCATCATTTATGATATCAAGCAAAGCTCTAACAAGCGCTCTTGTGTCGTCATCGGTTATGATATCCATAAGCAGGGCAACAAGCTCTTCATAATTCTCACCGAAGATGATCTGATTTATGCCGAAATTGAGAACGTTGGAGATCAGATCCGCCTTGCCTTCGGTTGTAAGGCTTATTGTATATCTGCCCTGTCCGTTGGCCGAAGTTTTGGCCTGAGGATCGGTGAAATGAAGGATCTGAGTAAGACTGTCAACCGTAAAATCAAGGCCGAGATCAATTTCAAATTTATCTCTGAGAAGATCATTTATCTTTATAAAGATAAAGTTGATAGGATCAGTTTCGGCAAATCTGAGATCTATACCCAATTCATCGCTGGCAAGCTTATAGATATCAACATCGTAAACAGGACGGATAATATCAAGAAGAACGTTAACAGAGGTAAGCAGATGTTCAGCTGCAACCTGAATTCCTTCCACCTTAACAAAGTATAGAAGAGAAGGAACGAGCTCTTCAATTGTCTTGAGCGGATTCTTCTGGATCTTGTCAACAATTGAGAACAGCGGGTCAACGATATTCTTAACTACATTATCCCTGTCCTTAATAAATGCGGAGGTGGATTTAAGTCCGGTTGCCCCGAGAGCCTCAAGGAGCGGTACAATACCCCAGGAATAGCCGTCATAGCCAACTGCGGTAACATCAGCCAAACCGAGAAGATCCAATTCAATATCTTTTTCGGCAAGTATGAAAGCAAGAAGAGGATTAAGGGGAGAGAGTATCTCAATGAGGGCGTTCTTAAAGGCTTTCTTATCGCCATCGGCAAAGCTGTATTCCAGGTCATCCCAGGCATTGAGGTCAATGCCGAGCTGATCAAGCAGACCGAGATCGGTGATAACACCAAGAATATCGGCGCCGCCTTTATCATCGGAGGATTCATCATTTTCATCATCCGTTCCGAGAAGTCCGCCGATGAGGTCTTTAATTGCAGAAACAAGCGCATTGGCGTTATCAGCAGTAAAGAGGCTGCTGAGAAGATAATCAACAGCATCGCCGAGGGTTTCGGCTCCGCCAAGCTGCTCACCGAAGATAACAACAATATCGTTCAGGAAATCTTCAAGATGTTCTGCAAGGTAAACGGCCTTTTCTTTAGTCCAGAGAGTGCGGTTGCCGTCAGCATCCACATTTGTCCACTTATCATCATAATCGGTTGCACCGATATTTCCCTCTTTTATCCACTGAATACCATCCGGCATTGTATAGCGGTAAACAGGGTTCAGAAGCTCAAATACGGCGGCAATAACATCCGTGCCGGATTCTTTTACATTTCCAAGCAGCGTGTCCACTATATCGGGAAGACTTACCTGTTTGTCCTCTTCCTTATCCTTATTCACCATAGCAAGTATGGCAGGGATAAGATCGGGATCTTTTGCTGCTTCAATTACGTATTCAAGAAGGAACTGAACAACCTGAGGTCTGTTTGCAACAATATTTGCGTGCCATTTCGGACTGTCTTCATACCAGATTATGCTGTTGCTGCGGTAAGAGCTGCCCCAAACAACATCTGTTCCGAGCATCGCAAGCTGAGCGCCGTCAAAATGCGGGAGCTTAAGTTCGGGAGCGGACTGAGCGGGTTCATCAGGCTCTTCACCCTCTTCAGCTTCTTCATCGGAAGAGATTAAAAGGCTGAGCACTATACGGATAATGCCGTCAACTGATGTAACTTCAGTATAGAAATCGGGATTATCAAGTATATTGTCAAGCTTGATCTCTTTACCCAAATCAAGATCAACACCGTTCATCGCATCACCAAGCAAACTATCAACGCATCCGCTTGCAATACCTGAACTGCTGAGATTAAGATAAAGGTGAAGTTCGTGAAGAAGATTGATAATCAGATCGTTCTGAATTGCAAAAGCAAGAGTTGGCAATAAATCAACGATCTTACCTGCGGGATCTTCTTTTATCTGAGCAAACAGGTCCTCAATGGGAGAAAGCAAGCCGAACTCAAAAACTTCTCTTACTCTTGTGAATGTTTGACCATTATATATAGCTTCGGGATGTACGCCTAAAGCTTCAAAGATGGGAACTAAAGCGTTATTGTATCCGTCGTTTCCCGTTGTGCCAAGACTTAAGCTGGCAACAAGAGGGATGGAAATAATAGTTTGGCTTCCTATATTTTTTTTGCAAAGCAGGGTTAAAAGCACCGGTTCCAAAGCATTCAGAGACACATCAAGCGCATCAAGGGTTGCCTCTTTCTTTTCGCTTAAGCTTTCAAGCGCATCAATGCCCCAATCGAATTTAAGGTCACCGCTCCACATAAGGGCGCCGTTTTCATCGCGAAGCTGTTCGCCGTTTTCATCAAGAACAGGCTTATAAAGATTTGCTTTTGCAGTGGCACTGTTCCAGCAGTTGCTGCCGTCATCCTTGCTTCCGTCCATAAAGCCGCCGGGAACATTTGATAAAGCGCTCCTGATGTTGGGATATTTTGCAGCGTCAATATGCTTGGCAACGTGGGAAGGCGCCAATGAAACATTTAGCTTATCAAAAGCATCATCAGGGTCTGTTAAATAACTAATAGCATCACCGGCAAGATCTTTGAGATAATCCCTTACAAGCTCTGTAAGCAATGGATAAAGAGCTCCCATAATGGTGTTAACAAAGCTGTCGGAATAAATCAAATCCCAAAGACTGTCAAGGGTATCAGCAAAATTGAAATCAACTCCAAGATCACTGAGACCTCCGGCAAGGACTTTATTGAGCAGATCGATAATGTCCTGCATATATTCATCTTTAACGATGAAATCCTTATCACGAATCATATCGCCGTCTTTAACATAACGGATAATGGGATCAAGGGTCTCAGCGTTAAATTTATATGCGGAAAGGGTCTTTGAGGGGCTGTAATTATTTAAAGCGAAAACTATATTTTTAAGCTCTTCGTATTTTTCAACAGCCGCATCTGAAAGGTTAAAATGAACAGTTTCAGCAAGGAAATTATAAACGTTAACCTCGATAAGTCCAACGGAGTTTCTTATGGAGATATAGTTTTCCATAGTAACTTCGTTAATAACTGTGCCATACTCAGCTTTAACATTCTGATATAAAGCCCAAGCGTTATTTATCTCGGATTCAAGGATTGCGTTAAGAGCGGCATATGTAAGATTTATCTTTTCTTCCATAGCGGCTTCAGCGTCGGTTAAAATTTTTGAAGCAAGTTCAGCATCGTATTCGCTGAGCTCGGCAGCAAACGCCTTCAACTCAGAATACCAGCTGTCGTTGTCGTTAAGAATTTTAAGAAGCTCAGCGGAGCTTTCTTCAAGAGTAAGCGGAGCGAATGCAGCGTTATAGTCATTCTGATATTTCTTAAAATCAAGGTTATAGTTGTTTACCTCACGAATACGGGCAAACCTGTCAAGAACAGGCTGTATAGCATCAGCGATATAATTCTCACCGAACACAGCGATAACATTTTCCGCCTTTCGGGAATTCAAATCGGATATAACTGACTCCAATTCAATCTCGGCGGCGGCAATAATGCCCTCAACGCCGTCGGTTGCGATCGTCCAATCGTCATCATATCCCGCATAGGTGTCAAGGTCGTTTTCAATACGCGGTTTAAGAACATCGCGGAGATAGGCAATTTCATAGGCATTCTCGATTTCATCGAATTTTGCCTGTACTTCCTCTACAACAAGTATGCCCTGGCTTTCTATATAATCTCTGGCGGCAAAAGGAGCAGCCTTATAAATGTCGAAATCGGATTTCATACCTTTATAAAGGGAGGTGAGCTGCTCGAAATCATAATCGGAAATATCGATCGCGGTTTTTTCCTGCAAAGACTTTGCAAGGTCGATATATGTTTGAACCTTAATTGCAGCGTCAATATTTTCAAGCAGAGTATCAGTATCGTAATCTGCAAAGAAATGAGAATAAACATCAGAGCCCTTAAAAGCAGTACTGTTTAAAACAGCGTAATAGGCAGCGCCAAGCGAAGCCTGAACATTTTTGAGATTATCTTCACCAAGCTCAACAAGCTCAGAAAAATCTGCACCGTATAATGAGCTGTTAGCTGCAATTTCGTTTCTGAGAGTAACCACGGATGAAAAATCCATAGTTTTCTCACTTCTGGATACACTGCTCAAGGTGGCATAGTAACGTGTGGATACAAGCATATAGCGATAGCTTGCTGTTGTATGTGTATACGTATACTTATATCCGCTCGGAATGTTGTTTGGCAGATCATCCGCAGAAGAATAGTCAGCCCACGAAGAGGAATTAGTTATTGTTACTGTAAGAGTAACATTACCTCTGCTGTTTCCGCCAATATTTGTACCGCTCAGATAGCCGTTTGAATCATTATAGTTTGCGATAAATCCGCTTAATAAAGTGGCAACATTATATGCAGAGTAATCATTCCCCATCTTGGTGGTAAGCTGCGATTTGATATGATTATTAACAAGCACAGCCGTACGGGAGGAGGTGTTATTCTGATCGCCGTTGAGAGCTTTATACTGATTAAACGCATCATAATAGGCTTCGGCAGCTATCAATAAATTTCCGGAGGGGTCGTCTGCCTTAACGGCGTTATCACCGTCGGATTCAAACTGTGTGTCTTTAACACCGGGAAGCTTCAGCGCGTCAATAAGTGCGTTCCACTGCGCATCAGTTATGGCGGCTGCATTGGCAGTCGGAACAACGTTAACAAAAGCAACGCTTATAACGGAAAACACCATTATAATACTTAGGACAACACTAAGCAATTTTTTACCGTTCGTTTTTGTCATAAATTTTCTTCCTTTCCAAATTAAATTGCATAAAATATTATATATCATATCTTAAAAAAAAGCTATTATGGGAGTTTACAAAAAATATTGCACGTATTTGACATATGAAACAAAAAACATACGGCAGCAATGAATAAACTGTTAATAGTTAACAATTGCGAAACATTCAATCGAGAAATTGAGAATTCTCCCGCATTGACAAAATCAGAGAAGTAAACTATACTTTATAAGTGAAATTGGAGGGAGATGAAAATGAATTATTTACAGCGCCTCTTGATTTACAATTCAATGTATGTTATCGGTTTCATAATAATGCTGATACTGAACATATCCAAGCATAATACATACAGAATAAGCCGTGCACGCGGCGTTATATATTCTATAATAACATTTGTATACGGTTATCTCGGAGCTATGCTCATAGGCGATTTATATAACGCCGTTGCCTCATTAAAAGGCATTGAAACGGAAGTAAGGGTGGATATGATCGGAGCGGTTGTGTTTATGCTCTTATGGATACCGACGGTGTATATAGAAAAAAAATTTATAAAAATTAAAAACAGAAAGAAAAAAACAGAATCCCCGGGGCAAGCGGAAATCAGTCCGGTGAGCTTTCGCGATACTCTGGATTTTATAGCTCCGGGCGCTTTTTTGGTTCTCGCCTGCATAAAGTTCGGGTGCTGTTTTATGGGCTGCTGCTACGGAATTGAATGCGACTGGGGCGTTTATTCCTGGGTAAAGCACACAAAACTATTCCCCGTTCAGATTTTTGAATTTATATCAATATGCGTTATTTTAGTTATAGCCTACTATATTAAGCAGACCAAATTTTTCCGCAGGGGAATGGCGGGACCTTTAACCGCGGGAATGTATATTTTTACCCGCTTCTGCTGGGAATTCCTGCGCTATAACACACCGGAATTGCAGCATTTTTTCTTAGGGATGACAATATGGCAGATAATGTGTGTTATAGTTTTTATCATTGTCTTTGTTTGGGTTACGGTGCTCTATATAACTCAGCCGAGTCAGCCGATGCCGAAAGGTTATTTATTTGCAAAAAACGAAGCAAAGAAAGTTAATAATGCAGGAAAGAAAGCGTCCGCTTCAAAAAGCAACAAAAAGAATGATAAAACAAAGAGCGGTAAAAAGAACTCGGCAGCTCGGAAAAGAAGCTGAAATCAAACATATATCATTGTATATAACCAAAATAAAAAATAAAACTCTTGATTTTAACAATTCATTGTGTTAAAATTGTCCGCAAGAGCGGAAATTCAGGTGGTACCGCGAAAAAATCTTCGTTCTGGAAACAGACGAAGGTTTTTTTGATTAACGAAAGGATGATATAAATGAAGGAGCAGTTGGAAAAGCTGCGCTTGGCTGCGCTTAAAGAAATTTCCGAAAGCGGCGATTTAACCGCGCTTGAAAGCGCAAGAGTCAAGTTTTTGGGCAAAAAGGGCGAAATAACCTCCATATTAAAGCAGATGGGATCCCTCTCGGCCGAGGAGCGTCCTATTATGGGTCAGCTGGCAAACACAGTGCGCAAGGCTGTTGAGGACGCAATTGAAGCGGAGGGCGAAAAGCTCAAAAAGCTTCAAAAAACAATAAAGCTGCAGGCTGAAACGATTGACGTTACTCTGCCCGGCGAAAAAACTCAAACAGGACACAGACATCCGCTTTCAATCGTGCTTGATGAAGTTAAGGAAATCTTCATCGGCATGGGATTTGAAATCGGCGACGGTCCCGAGGTTGAATGGGATTATTATAACTTTGAGGCTCTGAATATCCCCGAAGGACATCCTGCAAGGGACACTCAGGACACTTTCTACATAACCGAAAAAATGCTTTTGAGAACTCAAACATCCCCCTGCCAGATACGCTTCATGGAAAATCACAAGCCGCCCATACGAATGATAGCGCCCGGCAGAGTTTTCCGCTCAGATCCCGTTGACGCAACCCACTCCCCTCTTTTCCATCAGATTGAAGGGCTTGTTGTTGATAAAAACATTACAATGGCGGATCTCAAAGGAAATCTCTTAACTCTCGCCAAAAAGCTTTACGGCGAAAACACCGAGATAAGACTCAGACCTCACCATTTCCCGTTTACAGAGCCCTCATGCGAAATTGACGTTTCGTGCTTCAGGTGCGGAGGAAAAGGCTGTCCGATGTGCAAAAACGAAGGCTGGATCGAAATTCTCGGCGCGGGAATGGTTCATCCTAAGGTTTTGGAGCGCGGCGGAATTGACCCTGAGGAATATTCGGGCTTCGCGTTCGGACTTGGCGTTGAGAGGCTTGCTATGTTCCGTTTCTCGGTTGACGATATGCGTCTATACTATGAAAATGACGCAAGATTTTTAGGTCAGTTCTGAAAAGGAGAAGAGAATTATGGATCTGTCAAAAAGATGGCTTTCAGATTATGTTGATATGAGCGGCATTTCCGATAAGGAATTTGCCGATAAAATAACGCTCTCCGGTTCAAAGGTGGAGAGCTACTCCAAAGAGGGAAAAGAGCTTGAAAATATTGTTGTTGGCGAAATTCTCTCTCTTGAAAAACACCCCGATTCGGATCATATGTGGATATGCTCTGTCAATGTTGGACAAGAGCAGCCTCTGCAGATAGTTACCGGCGCACAGAACCTGAAGGTTGGAGATTTTGTTCCTGCGGCGCTTGATAATTCGGTTGTTTCGGGCGGGAAGAAGATAAAAAAAGGCAAGCTCAGAGGTATTGAGAGCTGCGGAATGCTCTGTTCTTTGGGAGAACTGGGGCTTACTCTTCACGATTTTCCCTATGCAATTGAGGACGGGATATTTGTGCTCGGAGATGATTGCAACAAGACCCCCGGAATGGATATCCACGACGCTATCGGATTAAATGACACCGTGACGGAATTTGAGATAACGCCAAACCGCCCCGACTGCCTCTCGGTTTTGGGACTTGCAAGGGAAACGGCAGTCACCTTCGGAAGAGAGCTTAAAAAACCGGAAGTGAGCTACAACACAGCCGGCGAAAATGTACGCGATTACTTAAAGGATGTTACAATAAACGCGCCCGACAAATGCTATCGCTATGCAGGCGCGGTTGTTAAGAATGTTCGCATAAAGCCCTCTCCCCTGTTTATAAGGGAAAGGCTCAGAGCCTCCGGCGTTCGCCCCATAAATAATATAGTTGATATAACTAACTTCGTTATGCTTGAATACGGTCAGCCGATGCACGCGTTTGACCTGAGATTTTTGGAGGGAAGCGAGGTTATTGTCAGGAACGCCGAGAACGGCGAAAAAATAACAACACTTGACGGAACTGACAGAACTCTCTCCGAAGAAATGCTTGTTATTGCTGATAAGAAAAAGCCCGTGGCTGTTGCCGGCATTATGGGCGGAGAATACTCCGGCATTATGGACGACACAACAACAATTGTTTTTGAATCCGCTTGCTTTAACGGCGTTTCTGTAAGAAAAACCGCGAAGAAGCTCGGTATGAGAACGGAGGCCTCCGGCAGATACGAAAAAGGACTTGACAGCGACGGCTGCCTTAAATGCCTTCAGCGCGCTCTTTCGCTTGTTCAGGAGCTTGACGCGGGTGACATTGTTGACGGAGTTATCGACAACTATCCTTTGCCCAAAG
>JAFLUL010000064.1 GCA_022508845.1 Oscillospiraceae bacterium
GGGAGCGCGGGTTCGGGAGCGCGGGTTCGGGAGCGCGGGTTCGGGAGCGCGGGTTGGAGAGCGCGGATTGGGAGCGCGGGTTCGGGGACGAGCGTTGGTGATTTTTCACAAATAAATTTAAAAATATTTGTGCAAAACGCTTGACAAACAGAAAAAAGTGAGTATAATATGAAATGAAATCAAACGAAAGGAGTGTGAAATATGAACGCTTACAGAAGAGAAGAGCTTATTCTTGAAGAAAAGATGATAAATAAGCTTTATGAAGAAATCTCCGGCATGAAGTTTTCTTTCAGAAAGATCCGCAAGGTAATAGAGCTTGACGCACTGGTAAACGATTTCTATAAATAAGCGCAAAAAAGCTCCCCTGAGGAGTTTTCGATTATTCGCGGAGTATGAACGATTTTCAGAATCCGCTTTACATATATTTTTAATAATCTACCCTTTATATTAACACAAAACCCTCGCTTTCAGCGAGGGTTTTGTATTAAAGCTTAAAGCCGGAATCTTTTTTAATTCCGAATTACCCATTCCGAATTAAAAATTACTTTTTCCCGCTCTTAATATATTTCGTCCATTTAATATATCCGTAGGTCGTGTTTGTTAGGTATCCGAGCTTGAGAATGAGCAAAACATACTGTCCTGAGAGAATATTTATTATGCCCTCCAGAATCGCGTCTATATACCAGGCTATCCACTGCTCTCTGAGGCGCAGCAGAATAAACACGCCGTTAACTATGCCGACCGCCGAAACGCAGGCGTCCATATAGCAAACTATAACCTCAATCGTTCTGCTTTTGAAGAAGTCGGAGCCGAGATCGAGAGTGGTTAAAAAATATCCGACTCCTATTGTCCAAACAAAAATCGAGGCGATTATAAGAACCTCCTGCCAGCCCTTTAAGGTGCGGACAACGGTCAGCTCCTCCTCTTCTCTGTCGGGGTGCTTATGCCAGTTTATAAAGCTGATGATATCGCAGGGCAGCCAGAAAAACAGAGTTGAGGCAAGAGTTGCGAAGCGATACATAAGAACAATGCATATTGCTATCTCAGCCAACTCAACAAAAACTGACACGATAAAATTCCACTTGCTCTGCTTTGATATGAGCAGCTCGCAGAGGATGTTTAAGAAAGTGTCGAGCAGATAGAGCGCCATTATTATAAGGCCGTTTACTCCGTTTGAGCTTTCTTCGGGGAAGATTATTGAAAAAACGGCGGCGAGAAGGAGAATTGAAACAAACCATATCTGCTCGTAGGCGGTGAAAAATTTTCCGAAAACGGTTATAACGCCGATGCCGACGCCCGCAAGCAGAGCAGCCATACCTATGCCGAAATAAAGGGAATAAGCGTCGGCGTTTTTATTGCGCTCCGCCTTTTTAATGTCCTTTTGCGTTGGCTCTTCGGCAAAGGTAAGGCAGCCTCCGCTCTCGGAAACGTAAATATAGCCCTCTATTTCAGCGTCGCCGGGAAGGGCTTCCCACTGCTCATATGTAAAATTACAAACAAGAGTATATTCTTCGTCGGCGGTAATAAACTCAACCGGACAAACGGTTTCGTCCTCATACTCCTCCTCCAAAGCGTCGGTAACGCGGTAAAAGGTGTCGTTTTTGAGGAAGGTATAGCTCTCCTTTGCTCCGGTGAGCTTGATAGTTCCCGTTAAAAAGCAGATAACAGCCGCCGCGAGACAAACTATCGCAGCGGCTGCCTTAATTGATTTTATGAGACCTGTTTCATTTTTTTTCATCAGATCTTTCCCCCAAAAGATTTTGCTCATATAGTTTTTGAATGGACATAAGAATTCCTATCTTTGCATGCTGCCAGGTAAGGCCGCCCTGGAAATAAATGGCGTAAGGTTCTCTTATGGGGCCGTCGGCGGAAAGCTCAATGGAAGAACCCTGAATAAACGCGCCCGCCGCCATTATAACCTCATCGTTATATCCGGGTATGGGGTATGGAACGGGGGTTGCAAAGCTGTCTATGGGGGCAGCCTGCTGAATTCCGAGGCAGAAAGCCTCCATTTTTTCCTTGCTGCCAAGCTCAACGCTCTGAATTATATCGTGGCGGCTCTCTTTAGAATCGGGAACGCACTTAAATCCGAGCTTTTCATATAGGTTTGCGGCAAATATCGCGCCTTTTAATGCGCCCGCAGTTACAGTTGGAGATAAAAAGAAGCCCTGATATAAATTTATCATAACCGAGAGCGACGCGCCTACGTCCTGTCCTATGCCGGGAGCGGTAAGGCGGTAATGGCAGCGGTCAATAAGCTCTTTCTTTCCGGCTATGTAGCCGCCTGTAGGAGCAAGTCCGCCGCCGGGATTTTTTATCAGCGAACCGACTATCATATCCGCGCCTGCGTCAGACGGCTCTTCTTTTTCGGTGAATTCGCCGTAGCAATTGTCCACCATAACTATAAGCCCGGGCTTTATGCCCTTTATAAATCTGATAAGCTCGCCTATCTGACCAACTGAAAAGCTCGGGCGCATCTGATAGCCCTTTGAACGCTGAATCGTAACGAGTTTTGTTTTCTCGTTTATTGCCTTAGCTATATTTTCATAGTCAAAGCTGCCGTCGGGCAAAAGATCCACCTGCCGGTAGCTTACGCCGTATTCCTTTAATGAACACCTGCTCTCCCTTATGCCTATTACCTCTTCAAGAGTGTCGTAGGGCTTTCCAACCGGAGAGAGCAGCTCGTCCCCCGGAAGCAGATTTGCCGAGAGGGCTGTTGCAAGGGCGTGGGTTCCGCAGGTGAGGGCAGGGCGCACAAGAGCGGCCTCGGTGTTAAAAACGTCGGCATAAACCCTTTCAAGGGTATCGCGTCCCTTATCGTCGTGGCCGTAGCCGGTGGTTCCCGAAAGGCATTCGGCGCTCACCCTGTTTTTCTGCATAGCAAAAAGAACCTTCGCCTGATTATATTCGGCGGTTTCGTCAATTTTCTTAAATCTCTCCTCTAGCTGAGAGAGAACCTCTTCGCCGAGAGAGATAACCTCATCGGATATGCCGAGTTTATTGAGCATAGCATTGTTCATTTATTTCACCTGTTCGCTTTTCTGAGCCTTTTTAATATCAAACCAGAATTCAACTCCCGTAAGCAGGTTGTTAACTCCGTATTCCTGCTTGTGGAGATCCTGAATTGCGGAAACTATTGAAAGTCCCAGTCCGAAACGCCCCTGAGAGCGGGAGAGGGATTTATCGGCCCTGTAAAACGAATCCCAAATCTTATCTATATCCTTTTCGGCGATGGGCTTACCTGTGTTGAAAACAAAAACACGGTATGTTTCGCCCATATCCTCTAAGCGGACTTTTATAATTTTTTCGCGTTCGGCGTGGGAAACGGCGTTTGAGAGATAGTTATTGAGAACAGAGCTGAGAATAATTTTATCGCCGTTGCCGTAAAGCCCCGCTTCAATATTATTTTCCCATTCTATGCCCTTTTCTTTGAGAATTTCCTCGTTCCTCTCAAACCAGTCCTGCGCAAAGCAGCAAATATCGAAATCCTCGGCGGCAAGATCGTAGGCGCCCGAAGAATATTTAGTTATTTCGAGCAGCTTCATTATCATCTCGTTCATACGGGTTGATTCCGAAACTATAATATCGCAGTAGTTGTCCGCTGCCTCGGCATTTCCCGAGGAATAAAACAGCTTCGCGCCTTCTGCATAGCCCTGAATTATGGCAATGGGCGTTTTAAGCTCGTGGGATATGCCCGAAATAAAGGTTTTTCGCAAATTATCTATCGTGCGCTCGTTTTCTATATCCTCGGCGAGCTTCTTATTTTGCGTCTGAAGGTCTCCGAGGGCGCTGTCAAGGGCGGAGGACATCTCGTTTATGCTCTCCGAGAGGCTGTTCAGCTCATAAATTGAACTGCTCGGACATTTTTCCGAAAAATCAAGTCCTGCCATATTCTCGGTTATTTTAACCATCTCTTTAACAGGCTTTATCATTCGATCAATATAGCGCGAAATAACAACAAGCGCAAACACCAGAGTAAGCATTATCGCCACAAAAACTGCAACAAAGCTGATCCTTGTTGTTGACGAAACATTGCTTACCTGTATATAAACGTCAACGCAGTCGCCCGATTCAAGATAAACGTAGCAGTCAAGAAAGCTGACCTCATAGTCCTTGCCGCTGTATCTTTTTATGAGATAACCCTTTCCGAAGGGATTTTTATTGCCGAAAGCCGTTTCATAGTTGAGGCGAAAGCCCTCGTCAACCTCCGGAGCCTTTGACAGATCGTCCGGAAGATAATTTATAATGGCGAGAGTTGAATAAACAAACCTCCCGTCGGCGGTGGTTATTTCAATATTCGTGTCGTATCTCTTTTCGGCGTCGCTGAGAGCGTCAAGAAGCTCGCCGTTTTCATAGGCGGAGTTTATCTCCTCCGTTATAATCCAGAGCCTTGTTCCGGGCGTAAGG
Source organism: Oscillospiraceae bacterium (assembly GCA_022508845.1). Taxonomy (GTDB): domain Bacteria; phylum Bacillota; class Clostridia; order Oscillospirales; family Acutalibacteraceae; genus RUG806. The sequence continues at coordinate 4,408 of JAFLUL010000064.1, forward strand.
TAATAGACCCACTCGGGGATATTATTGTAGGCAAAAACGGGTATCAAAACAGTGAGAAACATTATAACAATAATGCCTCTCATCAGTCCTGAACGTATATTCTTTTGTTTTCTTATCCGTTTTTTCTTAATCGGCTTCATCTTTGTTTATCGCGAGCTTATAGCCCGTGCCGTAGATGGTTTTTATATGCCTTGAACCCCATTCTCCGAGCTTTGTGCGAAGCCTTGCAACGTGGGAGTCAACCGTCCTTACGTCGCCCTCAAAATCAAAACCCCATATATCGTCAAGCATCTGCTCCCTTGTAAACACCCGTCCGGGCGCACCGAGAAGCTTTTGCAGAATGGAATATTCCTTGAGCGTTAATGAAATGCTGCTGCCGCCCAGCCATACCTCGTGGGCAAAGGAATCAAATTTAAGCTCGTCAACAGTGAGCACCTTTGCTTTATCGCCAGAGCTTTCTCCGCGCCTTAAAAGAGCGGCAACCCGCTTCATTAAAACGGACGGAGAGCAGGGCTTTGTTACATAATCGTCCGCGCCTGCGTCAAACGCCGTGAGCTCGTCGTATTCCTGGCTTCTCGCCGTGAGCATAATTATCGGCACATCGGAACGCTCTCTTATTCTTCTGCAAACTTCCCAGCCGTCCATATTCGGCATCATAATGTCAAGAATGAGAAGAGAGACGTCAGGGTTTTCAGTAAAGAGCCTGAGAGCAACGTCGCCGTCATCGGCAAGCAAAGGCTCATACCCTTCGGCGATGAGAAAATCGCTTACAAGCCTTCTTATAAGCTCCTCATCGTCGGCAACAATGATTTTTTTCATATTATCATCCTGTCCCGCGGTGTTCCGCGAATATTATTTCGGCGGTGTTCCGCCGATATTTTAATTGGGAATTCACAGTTCGGAATTCCGAATTATATCAGATTTATAATTTGATAGTAAAAATTTTTCTGATAAATTCGTTAAATGCAAAGGTCTTACATCATTTTATATAATAAAAAAACCGCTTGCGTTTTCCGGAATCCCGGATTCCGAATTATTTAAGCAATGTTTTCAGCTTTTCATGCCGCTCTATCACCGAACGAAGAAGCGTTCCGAGCAACAGCACTACCGCGGCTTCTCCGGCGGCAACGCTGAGCGCGGCGGAAGCAAAAACAGGCCAAAATGCACCTTCTCCGGCAAAATAGGCTATCTCAGCGCCAACAAAAACACCGTTAAAAATAACCGGCATAAGCATAGATAAGAGCGGATAGTTTTTTATCCTCACGTTTCTCAGCGCCCTTGTGCAAAGAGCTGCCAGAAGCGTTGCCAGCGTGCCTATAACCATATCAACGGGATTTACCGTGCTCATAATATTTGAAACCAAACATCCGACCGTAAGTCCCGGAATAGCCGCCGGACAAAACAGCGGCAAAATCGTTAAAGCTTCCGAAAACCTGAACTGGATCTCCCCGTAGGCAAGCCCGGCTGCAGCGGCGATATAGGTGAGAACGGCATAAAGGGCCGCAATGAGAGCGGCTTTGGTTAGATAGAGCGTCTTTTTATTCACTTTTATTTCTCCTTAGTTTTGTTTATTGTCAGGATGGTTTCGAACTGACACGGAAAATTTTTAATTTCTCCTATATTACATTTTAACAGAATCAAACTTTGTTGTCAACAGAAAAATTTTCTTGTTGCCGCCCGGGGGCAGTTTTTTTAACAAATGATGAAAAACATAGTGTTATGTCAGAACAAAACGATGCTTCTGAGAAAAATAATTCAGCAGAACGGCATTTCGGAGAGCTATCCATATAAAACGGCAGGCGGGAGGTCCTCTTGTTTTAAGCAGAGGGCAATTTCTAAATTTCAACCGCGGTATATTGCTTTTTTTATGTCCTTTCCAGGCGTAATATTTTTCTGGTTTATTGACAAGATTTATTTTTAATATTATTATATATACTGATAAAATATCTTCATCGGAGAAAAAATATGAAGTATGCGTTGATCGGCTGCGGGAGAGTTGCACCGGACCATATTAAAGCGGCCGTTAAAAACGGGCTTGAAATAATCGCCGTTTGCGATATAAACAGCGATAATATAGACATTATGTTTGAGCGCGCGGAGCTTTCAAAAGAGCAGCGTGAAAAAATAGGGAGATATTCCGACTATACCAAGCTCTTTATAAAAGAACAGCCCGAGCTTATAAGCATTGCGCTGCCGAGCGGCCTCCACGCCGAATGCGCCAAAGAGGCCATAAAACGCAAAATCAACGTTATAATCGAAAAGCCGATCGCCCTGAGCATAAAGGACGCGGATGAGATAATAGAACTCACCGAAAAATACGGCGTAAAGGTCAGCGCGTGCCACCAAAACCGCTTCAATCTCGCCGTTCAGGAAATGCGCGCTTATCTTGAAAACGGAAGCTTCGGCCGTCTTTCAAACGCCGCCGTGACCATGCGCTGGCACAGAGACGAGAGCTATTATTCGGCAGCTTCCTGGCGCGGAACCTGGCTTCTTGACGGCGGCGCGCTGATGAACCAGAGTATTCACGCGATAGATCTTCTCAGATGGATGTGCGGCAATAATATAAAGAGCGTATACGGCAAAACCGCAAACGTTTTTCATCCGTATATTGAGGCGGAGGATATCGGAGCGGCGGTGATCGAATTTGAAAACGGCTGCATTGCAACTCTTGAGGGAACGGTGAACGTTCCGGGAGAAAACCTTGAGGAGCATTTAACTCTTATCGGCGAAACAGGAATAATGAAGCTCGGCGGAAAGAGCGCAAACACCGTTGAATTTAAATATTTTTTCTCTGAAGGGAGCGCCGAGGCAAACAGCCTTGTTGAAAAGACCGGCAATGTTTACGGAAACGGCCACACATCCCTTTTTGCCGATGTTATAGACGCGATAAATACCGACAGAGAACCTTATGTTTCCGTTTATGACGGCAAAAGAGCCCTCGAAACGGTGCTGGCGGTGTATCTCTCATCAAAGACGGGAGAAAAGGTAGCTTTGCCGCTGAAGGATATCGGAACAGCGTTTTTTAAAGGTCAATTCGGAGGCTGATTTAATTAGGATTTCGGATTTCAGATTTCGGCCTTCGGAATTTCGGAAAATCGCAGGCGATTTATAATTCCGGCCGCAGGTTCCTCATCTAAGCTCTCAACTCTAAAATCCAAACTCTCAGCAAGGAGGGGTTCTTTCCTATGGATGTACGCATTGGCGATATTCTTGAGATGAAAAAACAGCATCCGTGCGGCGAAAAGCGGTTTTCAGTGCTGCGCTCCGGCGCAGATTTTAAGCTCAGATGCCTTAAATGCGGGCGCGAAGTTATGGTTACGCGGGTAAAAGCCGAAAAAGCAATAAAAAATATTATAAGAGAAGAAAAAGATGATTGAAAAACTAAAGCAGGTTGAAGAGAGATACAACGAAATAGGCAAAAAGCTCTGTCTGCCCGAAATCGCGGCGGACGTTGAAACATGCACGAAGCTGTTAAAGGAGCAAAAGTCTCTTTCTCCCGTTGTTGAAAAATTCAGAGAATACAAAAAAAACGCCGAAGAGCTTGATTCTGCAAAAGAGATGCTTTCCGACGCGCTCGACGATAAAGAGCTTAAGGCGATGATAACCGAAGAAATTGAAACTCTTCGGGCAAACACCGAAAAAAATCTTGAAGAGCTGAAAATTTTGCTGCTCCCCAAGGACGAAAACGACGACAGAAACGTTATAATCGAGATCCGCGCGGGCGCGGGCGGAGAGGAGAGCGCGCTTTTTGCGGGCGTGCTTTTCAGAATGTATTCAATGTATGCCGAGGCGAAGGGATTTAAAACAGAGGTTATGTATGCAAACGAAACCGGCCTCGGCGGATATAAAGAGATAAGCTTCACAATAAACGGCGACGGGGCTTATTCCCGATTTAAGTTTGAAAGCGGAGTCCACAGAGTTCAGAGAATTCCCGTAACGGAGTCAAACGGAAAAATCCAAACTTCAACCGTAACAGTTGCCGTTTTGCCCGAGGCGGGCGAGGTTGAGGTGCAGATAAACCCCGCCGATTTGCAGATAGACACCTTCCGTTCCTCCGGCGCGGGCGGTCAGCATATAAACAAAACCGAATCCGCCATAAGAATAACGCATATCCCAACCGGAACGGTGGTTGAGTGTCAGGATGAGAGAAGCCAGTATAAAAATAAGGATAAGGCTATGAAGGTATTGCGCTCAAGGCTGCTCCAGAGAGAGCGTGAAAAACAGCAGAACGATATCTCCGGGCAGCGCAGGCTTCAGGTTGGAACAGGCGACAGAAGCGAAAGAATTCGCACATATAACTATCCTCAGGGCAGAGTTACCGACCACAGAATAGGGCTTACTCTATATAAAATAGAGGCCATCTTAAACGGCTCTCTTGACGAGCTTATTGATGCGCTCATAACCTCCGATACCGCCGAAAAGCTGAAAAACGCAGAATAAAATGAAAACTTTATTATTAAAAAACGGGCAGGCCGCCATTCAATCAGCTGCCGAGCTGCTCAAAAAAGGCGAGGTTGTTGCCCTGCCCACCGAAACGGTTTACGGGCTTGCGGCAAACGCCTTTGATAAAAACGCAATAAAAAAAATATTTGAGGCAAAGGGCCGACCGCAGGATAATCCGCTTATAGTTCATATTTCATCTCCCGAGGACGCCGAAAAAATAGCCTTCGATATCCCTGAAAAGGCTTATGAATTATTCAAAAAATTTTCGCCGGGCCCCTTAACCGTCATTCTCAAAAAAAAGGACGTTATTCCCGACGAAGTGAGCGCGGGGCTTAAAACGGTTGCCGTAAGAATACCGTCTCACCCCGTTGCCAGAGCCGTTATAAGGGAAGCGGGAGTACCGCTTGCCGCTCCTAGCGCGAATATTTCGGGCTTTCCCAGCCCCACAAACGCAGTGGACGTTTCAGACGATATGAACGGGCGGATTGCCGCGATAATAGACGGCGGAGAATGCGAATGCGGAATTGAATCCACCGTGGTTTCCCTTGTGTCCTCCCCGCCCAGACTGCTGCGCCCGGGAGTTATAACCGCAGATCAGCTTAAAAGCGTTTTGGGAGAACTTGAAATTGACAGCGCGGTATTAAATCCCCTTAAAGAGGGTGAAACCGCCGCCTCCCCCGGAATGAAATACACCCACTATTCCCCGAGGGCGGATATAAGCGTTGTTTCCGGGGACAGGGATGAATTTTTCCGCTATTTGAAAAGCCACGGGGATGAAGCGGACTTTGCCCTTATTTTTGAAGAGGACGCACCTTTTTGTCCCGTAAAGTATGTTACATTCGGAAGAGAAAACGAGCCGTTAACTCAGAGCGGCAGGCTGTTTGCGGCGTTAAGAGAGCTCGATAGGGCGGGAGCGAAAAGCGTTTTTGCCAGAGATCCCTCAAAAAAGGGGGTTGGGCTTGGCGTTTGCAACAGACTCTACCGGGCAGCAGGATTTAAGATTTTGAACAAAAAAAAGATAATAGGCATTTGCGGGCAAACAGGCGCGGGGAAGAGCACCGTTTGCGGGCTGCTGAAAGAAAACGGCGCTCAGATCATCGACACCGATAAAATAGCCAGGGAGATAGTTCTTCCCGGTTCGCCGGTTCTTAAAGCCCTTGCAAAAAGCTTCGGAAATGATATAATAAATTCTGACGGATCGCTGAACCGCGCGCTTCTGGCAAAGAGAGCGTTTGAAAATAAACAGAGCGCTTCTCTTCTCAGCTCAATAACCCATCCGGCGATAATTGAAATAAGCCGCGAGCGCGCAGAAACTGCGATTTCCGAAAAAAAGACCGCCGTTATTGACGCGCCTCTGCTGTTTTCGTCAGGAATGGATAAGCTCTGCGATCTGACCGTTAAGGTGGTTTCCCCCGAAGAAACGCGGTTAGAACGCATAATGATGCGGGATAATATAAGCCCCGAAGAGGCAAAAAAGCGCATAGCCGTTCAGGAAGAAGAGGACATTCTTTCAAACAGCGCGGACATTATAATAAAAAACTACCCTCCCTATTCATTGGAGGAGCAGCTTAAAAAATACAATATTATATAGGAGAAACATTATGGACGCAAAAGAACTCAAAGAAAAACTTTGTTACGAAACACCGAACGCCGCAAAAAAAATGAACGCTGATGGCATTGCCGCAGCCGACAGCTTTTCAGAGGGCTATATGAACTTTTTGGACGCGGCAAAAACCGAGCGTGAGGCTGTAACGAGAGCGGTGGAAATTGCCGAGATGAACGGCTTTTCGGAGTATGATCCCGATGAAATTTATCCCGCCGGATCAAAAATTTATTATAACAACAGAGGAAAGAGCATAATTCTTTCTGTTATAGGCGAAAAGGGACTTAAAGAGGGCGCGAGAATAATAGCGGCCCACATAGATTCCCCCCGTCTTGATCTTCGCCCCAATCCCTTATATGAAGCCGACGGCGAGGCTCTTTTCAAGACCCACTATTACGGCGGCATAAAAAAATATCAGTGGACAGCCATACCGCTTGCCCTTCACGGAGTTATAGTTAAAAAAGACGGCGAAACCGTTACCGTAACGGTTGGCGAAAGCGATGACGATCCCAAATTTGTTATAACCGACCTTCTTCCTCATCTTGCCGCAAAGCAGATGACAAGCACCCTCGCCGAGGGCATAAAGGGAGAGGACTTAAACGTGCTCGTCGGCTCGCGTCCGTTTGACCAAAGCGATGAGGCTCAGAATATAAAGCTCAATACATTAAACATCCTCTTTGAAAAATTCGGCGTAACCGAAGCGGATTTTCTCAGCGCGGAGCTTGAGATAGTTCCCGCCTTCAAGGCGTGCGATATAGGCTTTGACCGCTCGATGATAGGAGCCTACGGCCACGATGACCGCGTTTGCGCCTATCCCGCGCTGATGGCTCTGCTTGATACCGACGCCCCCGCCCACACAACCCTTTGCGTTCTCACCGATAAAGAGGAGATCGGCAGCGACGGCAACACCGGCCTTAATTCCGCATATATGTCCTTTTTTATCAAGGCTCTCGCAAAAAAAGAGGGGCTTGACGGAGAAAGTGTTCTCTCGCTCTCAAAGTGTCTTTCGGCGGACGTTAACGCTGCCTACGACCCCGACTTCCCCGAGGTTTACGAAAAGAGCAATTCATCCTTTATAAACAAGGGCGTTGTTATAACCAAATACACAGGCTCTCGCGGCAAGGGCGGTTCATCCGATGCAAGCGCGGAATTTATGGCTGAAATTCGCGCCCTGCTCGACAATGCCGACGTCTGCTGGCAGATAGGCGAGCTTGGAAGGCTCGATGCAGGCGGCGGCGGAACGGTTGCAAAATATGTTGCTTCTCACAATATTGAGGTAGTTGACGTTGGCGTTCCGGTACTTTCAATGCACGCTCCCTTTGAGGTGGTTTCAAAGCTGGATGTTTACAGCGCCTACAGAGCGTTCTATGAGTTTTATAAATCATAATGTTCTGCGTTAATTATGAGGCTTTCGGCGGCGTTTTCGCGCTGCCGGTCAGCCTATCCGACAATTATTTGCTTCTCTCCTCGGGAGAGCTTTTGAAGGTAATTATTTTTGCGTTCAGAAACGCCGACAAGCAGTTCTCGGCAGAGGATGTTGCAAAAGCCACCGGGCTTAACGCCGCCGACGCCGCCGATGCGCTTATCTTTTGGGAAAAAGAGGGATTTATAAAAAACCGCGATAAAAAACCCGCCGAAATTCTCCCGGAAAAAACCGCAGCCGAAGCGCAGGAGAAAAAGCCCGAAAAAGAGCTGTTTAAGGTAAGTCCCACCCGCCTTTCCCACGAAATTATTTGCAGCCGCCTGAGCGAGGATAAAAACGTGCGCGAGCTGTTTAACGAGGCGCAGGGAAAGCTCGGCAGAACCCTCGGCGACGCGGATATGAGCTCTCTGCTCAATTTATATGATTATTACGGTCTCCCCGCCGAGGTCATAATGTCCATATGCGAATATGCCCGCATCCATAAAAAAGAGCGCAATATGGGCTACATATACAAGCTCGGAATCGACTGGAGCACACGTGGAATTGACACTCTCGAATCCGCCGGCGAGGAGCTTATGCGGCTTGAGAGCATAAACGAAAACTGGGTTCGCTTTGCCGAGATAACCGGAATTAAAACAAAAATCCCAACCGCGGCGCAGCAAAAATATCTGGATAAATGGATTTCCGACTGGAAATTTACTTTTGAAATGCTCTCTTTAGCCTTTGACGAGGCAGCAAAATACCCGGACAAAAAGAGCTTTCCGTATATAGACGGCATACTGAAAAAATGGAATGCTTCGGGGATTGACACCCCCGAAAAGGTAAAAGAGAACGAAATAAAGTTCAGAGAAGAGCAGGTTGAAAGAGCCGCCAAAAGAGAACCCGCAAATAAAAATAAGACGCTCCCGGACACTCAGGCGTCTTACGATATAAACAGGGCTGTTGAAAAAATGAACACGTCCGTTCCAACGCTTAAAAAGAAGGAGAAACGCTGATGGTTTATTCCTCCCAGGTAATAGAAATGGCAAAGGAGCTTCTCCAAAGCCGCAGAGCAAGGGCTGAGGCGGAAAACGCACGCAGGCTGAAGGAATTTGAGGAAAGCAATCCCGAATATAAGGCTCTCAAGCAGGAGATGATAGATTCCGTTAGGGAAGTTGTCGCCGCCGTGGGTACCGACAAGGAGAGCATGAAGAAAATACTTTTAGCTCAGCGCGAGCGCAATTTAAGCGCGCAGGACGGAATAAAGCGTCTGCTTAAAAAAAGCGGTCTGCCCGAGGACTATCTTGAAGTTAATTACACCTGCAAAAAATGCAGCGACACCGGAATAGACGCGCAGGCAAACGTCTGCTCCTGCTTTACCGATGCGTTAAGGCAGGCAGCGTTTAATGAGGCGGGCAAAAAATCTCCGCTCAAGTTTTCATCCTTTGAGGATTTCAGGCTTGACTACTATACCGATCAAAAAAATCCCGACTTCGGCTGCTCTGCGAAGGAGCGCGCGGGGGAGATATTATCGCTGTGTAAGGCATATGCCGAGGATTTTGACCTCAGCTCGCAAAACCTTTTGATGGTGGGCGAAACCGGTCTCGGCAAAACTCATCTTTCGCTTGCCATTGCGGGAGAAGCGATAAAAAAGGGCTATAAAGTGCTTTATAACTCCGCTCAGAATATTTTTAACGAGCTTCAAAAGGAGTATTTCGGCAGAACCGACTCCCGCGGACAGTTTGAAGCTCTTGTTCTCGAGAGCGATCTGCTCATTTTAGACGACCTCGGCGCGGAATTTTCAACCCAGTTTACGGACGCGGCTCTTTATAACATTATAAACACGCGCATAAATACCTCTCTCCCAACCATTATCAGCACAAATCTTCCTCTTCGGGAGCTTGAAAACCGCTATTCGCGGCGCATATCCTCGCGCCTTATCGGGGAATATCTGCTGCTGAGATTTTTCGGAAACGATGTGCGTCAGGTAAAGAGCGAACAAAAGGGCTGAAAAATCTTAAATTTTAGTACAAGAAAGCGGCTGCGCCGCACGCCTGTGGCGTGTCCGCTTTCGATTACGCCAT
>JAFLUL010000065.1 GCA_022508845.1 Oscillospiraceae bacterium
CTCGAACCCCTGACCCACTGCTTAGAAGGCAGTTGCTCTATCCACCTGAGCTACAAACGCAAAAAATGGAGCGGGTGATGGGAGTCGAACCCACACGACCAGCTTGGAAGGCTGGGATTCTACCGCTGAACTACACCCGCACAACGAAGTTTATTTTATCACCATTTTGCCGATTTGTCAATATTTTTTTTGCTTATATTCAAACTTTTTTTATTATTTTTAATTAACGAGAAAGACCCTTCGCCTTAAACCTGCGGCGCAAAAAAAAGAGCCGCCCTTAAAAGGGCAGCTCAGGGTTTTAAGAAATAATTATTTCTTTACGTTGAAAGCGGAGAATCCGGCATAAACAGCGGCATCGCCAAGCTCTTCCTCAATTCTGAGAAGACGGTTATACTTTGCAACTCTTTCGCTTCTGGAGGGAGCACCGGTTTTGATCTGACCTGCGTTGAGAGCAACAGCGAGATCGGCAATGGTGGTGTCCTCGGTTTCACCGGAACGGTGAGATACGATTGCGGTGTAGTGGGCTTTGTGAGCCATCTTGATGGCGTCAAGAGTTTCGGAAACGGAGCCTATCTGATTGAGCTTTATAAGAATGGAGTTACCTGCACCAAGCTCAATGCCGTTCTTAAGGCGCTTTGTGTTTGTAACAAAGAGGTCGTCACCAACAAGCTGAAGCTTATTGCCGAGCTTTTCGGTCATATACTGCCAGCCTTCCCAGTCCTCTTCATCAAGTCCGTCCTCAATGGAGATGATGGGATATTTGTCAACAAGAGCTGCCCAATGGTCAACAAGCTCTTTGGAGGTGAAAACTTTGCCGGATTTGGGCTGCTTATATTCGCCCTTCTTTGAGCCTTTCCACTCGGAGGAAGCAGCGTCCATAGCGAGAACGAAATCCTTGCCGGGCTCATAACCTGCGTCTTTAATTGCCTGCATAATATATCCGATGGTCTCGTCGTCGTCCTTAAGGTTGGGAGCAAAGCCGCCTTCATCGCCAACGCTCGTTGCAAGACCGGCCTTTTTGAGAAGAGACTGGAGAGCGTGGAAAACTTCTGTGCACCAGCGGAGACCTTCCTTAAAGGAGGGAGCGCCGGCAGGCATAATCATAAATTCCTGAGTGTCAACAGTGTTTGTTGCGTGAGCGCCGCCGTTGAGAATGTTCATCATAGGAACAGGAAGGGTGTTGCCGTTTTGGCCGCCGATAAATCTGTAAAGCGGGATATCAAGGTCATTGGCAGCAGCTCTTGCAGCAGCTATTGAAACCGCAAGAATGGCGTTTGCGCCGAGCTTTGACTTATCTTCGGTTCCGTCGGCATCGATCATAGCCTTGTCGATAGCATAAATATCATATGCGTTCATTCCGCAGAGGACATCGTTTATAACGGTGTTTACATTTTCAACGGCCTTGGATACACCTTTGCCGCCGAAACGGCTCTTATCGCCGTCACGAAGCTCAAGAGCTTCAAATTCACCTGTGGAAGCGCCTGAGGGAGCTGCGCCGGTTCCTATTGTTCCGGAATCAAGGATAACGTCAGCTTCAACGGTGGGATTGCCGCGGGAATCAATTATCTCACGGGCGATAACTTTTTCAATCTTTGAGTAGTACATTGCAATCTTCTCCTTTATGAAAAAAATATTTTTGTTTTATGGTGAAAATACACAAATCAACGGTAGTATATCACAACAAATAGCACAATGCAAGAGCAAATTATTATTTATTCCGAATTACGCATTATTTTTAGTTTCCGCTATTTCCTGCATTCTCTTTTCTCTTATAATATCAAGCTCGCTGTGAAGTTCGGCAAGCTTTTTCTTATTGAGAGGATAGAAAAGGAACATTATAAATGTTATGCCGTAAGCTATAAACATAACGCGGGACACCATTTTATATATTCTGTCGCCAACGCCGGGGATATAACCGACAACCGTTGCAGAATCGGGATCGTACTTCGCGTATTTATATAAAAGCTGAAGTCCGCCGGAATCGGCAATTGTCTGCCCTACCTTTCTTGCGAAAGTGTAAACGGCGTAAATCGCGCTCTCGTTCTTTATTCCCGTTTCCTTTTCCTGATAATCAATAACATCGGCAACTATAGCCCAGGTGAGGATGGAAAGGAAAGAATAGCCTGTTCCTATGCCGAAATTGCAGAGGATGAAAGGCATCGGATTTTCGCGAAGAGAATCTCTCGGTCCTATCAGCGAAAGAATAAGCGAGGCAGCGGTTGCCAGGGCGAGACCGACCGTTGTTATCTCCTTCTTGCCGAATTTTTTTGCTATTTTCGGCATAAAGAGGATGAGCGCAACCATTGGAGCATAGGTTGAAATGGTTATCCATAAAGAAAGATCGGAATTCCCGAAATAGTTTTTAGTGAGATACTGGTTAAAAGAGCCGAATTGAAGAAGTCCGCTTATCATAAGTCCTGCCCCGGTTACGGTGAGGAACGGGCGTGATTTAAACAAAGTTCCGTAGGTAAGCTTCAGATCGAGCTTTTTCTTTTCGGGGGAATACTGAACGCGCTCCTTGGTTGTATAGAAGCACAAAATATATGATACGGCTGCGAATGAGGCTAAAATAACGGCAGCAATAAAGGTTTTATGAGGGTTTAAGGTTGTTTTATCGTCATAAATGAGCTTTTGGGCAACAAGCGTTACAGCCGCGCCTCCAACACCGCCGCCTATTGAGCGGGTTGTTGAAAGAAGGGTTCTGCTGTCGGGGTCGTCGGTTATGGCGGAAGCGAGAGAGCCATAGGGAATGTTCATACCGGTATACATCATTCCGTAGATGCAGTATGTAACATAAGCGAACGCCAGCAAGAGAGCATATGAATTTACAAAGAGATGGATATTGAGGAAGCACAGAACAACACTCGCCGCAAGCGGAAATGCAAGACTCCTTGTGTAGGGCCGGAACTTGCCGTTTTTTGAGGGTCGGCGTCTGTCAACAAGCAACCCCCAGAGAGGGTCGTTTATTGCGTCCCAAAATCTTATAACCAAAAACAGAACCGTTAAGTCCGTGCTTATCCTGGCGGCGGAAACATTGTGTCCGGGAAGAAAACAGTCGGTATAAAAAACCTTTAGGTATGTTGAAACGAAGGTAAGATTCAAAAGATTTCCAAGGTCGCCGAACATATATCCGAGCGCCTCTTTAACCTTTATTGCGTTTGGATGTCGAGGGAGCTGAGAATGAGCGTTTTTCTTCATAGCTTTTTCCTCCGTTTTACAGCTTAACATTTTTGAGATCAACATCGGTATAAACGAGTCTTTCGGGGATTATCTTATCGAGCTTAACCGCGGCTCTGAGGATCAACCGGGCATCGGCGGCAGTTATCGCAAGGTCCTTATCAACATTTGCGGCGAGCTTTTGAAGATTTGAAAGTTCTTCAAGACCAACTGCATATCTGAGCGCAAGACGCGCATCTGCGGCGGTTACACTCTCATCAAGATCAATATCACCGAGAAGCAGAGACTTTCCGGATTTTGCTACCGAGAAGGAATCTATTTCTTTAACCTTTCCGTTTTCATCAACCTCGCAGGCTCTTATTATAATATCCTCTCCGGAAACAGTTATTGCGGTAAACATAGGAGCATTCTGAGAAACAGCTTTATTTATTTTTGATGAATCGGGAGTTGCCTCGCCGAGATAATTTGCGGCTGTTCCACCGTTTATTGCCAATGTTCCAACGCTTACAAGCGAAACGTATTCCCTGCCGTTTATCTTCTTAATTATCGTGTCGGTATCCTTGATAAAGGAGCCCTGACGGATCATATAGCTTCTGTAATATGAGTTTTCTCCGCCCTGGAGCAGCAGATCCACCGAAGCGCTCGAAAGCACGGGAAGAAGCTGATCGAGGAGAGCTTCGTTTATGCTGTCGCCTCCGATAACGGGATCGTGCATAACAACTATCTTCCAATGCGCGTCGGAGCCTTCAAGATCCTCATTAAGCCAATCAAACTGATACGAAATGAGCGTTCCGTCTTCATTTACATCGTTTGTGTTTATAACAGCGAAATGAACTCCGGAATAATCAAACGAATAATAGCTTCCTGAGGTATCATCAGCAAACTTATCGGCGGGAATGCTTGCAAAGTGTTTTTTTACCATTGCCGTGTCGGCGGCGTCATTTTTTCCGGCGGCATAGTAAAGCGGGAGTCCTCTGAGAGTGTTGCCGGCGGTGTTCAGCGCGAGCGAAAACTGCGCGTCATCATTTCCGTTGAGAACGGATGATCCTGCAAGCAGGGCAAAGGAAGCATCCGAATAAGCTTTTCCTGCCTTGAGCGTTCTTGCCCACGCCTCATATCCGGAGGGATTGCCGGAAGCTATATTGCTGAGGAAAAGGAATGAAAAATCTTCATCCGAGGTCTTGGGGATATATATTTCGGCGGTATCGCTCCAAAAGCCCTTGGAAGCGTCACCAATCTTATAAACATAGGTTTTGCCGCGGGTAAGGGAAGAAACTGTAACGGTATGGTCATTTATTATTCTTGTGTAAGGCAGAATTCCGAACGAACCGAAAGAAAAGCCATTTGAAGTGTATTCACCCTTTTCTGTTACTGCTTTTATTTTTGAGGAGGCAACTTTTTTGCCTGTAGATTTATCGGTTATAACGATATCGGTGCCGGTTACGGAATATTTGGTGAGCCAGTGGATAATAAGATCGTTATCCTTCAGCTGAACGTTTATATCCGATGGAAGCTGCATATCTTCCACTGTCGGAGCTATCTTTTCGGCTCCCGCATATGAATAATCGATTTCGCTGTCAATATCCGCATCGTTAAACACGCCGTTTATAACGACCCAAAGCTGATAGGCGGTTGCTTCTTTTCCCGCCTCACCGAAATAGTTGTCTATAAGATAATCAATAAGCTCGTCAACGCTCGAGCCGTAGCTTATAAGCCCTGTTGAGAGAATATATTCGAGAAGATATTTATAGGTTGTTGCGGAATCGTCATAGGTTACTCTCGTTGCAATGTCAAAAAGCTTTTGAACAAAATCCAAAACCGAATCGGAGCTAAAAATATTCTCACTGGTTAATCCGGTTATAATTTTATAAAGGAACTGCAGGAAGTTTGCAACGCTTGTGTAGCTGCCGTTAAACAGGGTATTAACGTGAACATAGAGGTTTCCGAGCAGCTCGTCCAGGATAAGGTCGTGGATCAGATATTCCCTTGCAGCGTTAAAAATGAGATCAACAAACTCGGGCTTTGCAATTTTTGAAAGGACGTCCTGAATAAACAGATCGTCGGAAATATCCTCATTGCCCGAATACATATAAACAAGAGCAGAGAAAAACACATCTCCGAGAGTTCCGGGAGCGGTTTTGCTGCCGAAGCCATAGGTTTCAATAAATTTCGTGCAGGGGATCTCGGACACCTGAATGGATATGAGGTTTGTTACAGCGGTCTCAATTACATTCCAAAGACGGTCGGTATCCTTTATATAATTATTATAAATCTGCTCATCGAGATCAGCAATAAACGACATAAGATTATCAACGCTCAGAATACTGAGATTGCCAAGCGAGATACCGCCGTTTATAAGGTCATCGAGATAATTTCTGAGATCAAATCCGAATTCGTCGCGAATCATCTGGACTATGCTGCCGGAGGATTTTATGCTTTCAACATATTTTCCGAGAAGTCCTTTAACCATCATCATAAGATAGCCCTCGGGAGTGCCGCCGCCGAACTGCATATTAAAGCCAGTGTATCTGTAAGGAGCGGTAAGAGCCGCACCGGAATCGGAAACAACATTTTTGGTTATGTCGCAGTCATACTGATTGAATTCGGCGGTAACATTTCCATTTGAATCAGTATTAAACAGAGTTTCTCTGAAAGCGAAGGGATATTGAGTTAAGGTTGGAGTTATAATCGAATAAAGCGGCTCGCCGGAGTCGGAATAGGTTACGCTGATATCGCTCACATGCTGATGTCCGCTGAAAATATAGTGGATGCCCATATCCGCCAATTTTTCCTGAAGGATATAGCCGTTATCAAGAACAAAGCCCTGAAGCACCTCTCCGTGAAGATAGTTCATTTCGGATGCATTCCAATGGGTAAAGGCTATTGGAGTTTCGCCGTTCTTCTTTGCAATTTCAGCCTGTTTCTCAACCCAGGAGAGAACGCCGTCGGTCATATTGCCGCCGGTCTCCTTGACATCCTGCTGTTTATCGGTGTTATCGGCAGTGTATTTGCCGGCGTCTATCATAATAAAACGGTAACCGTCAACGCTGAGAGCATAGCTCAATGCGCCAGCCTTGCCTGTATCCGGAGCGGAGAAGGTGCTTTCAGCTTCATCAAAACCGAATTCATAATAAATATTATAAAAGTCCATCGGAGAAGTGCGCTTTGCCTCGTGCTTTTTGCCGTCGGGAAAGCTGAAATCGGAAGCGGCGGTATTGTTTATATCGTGGTTTCCGTTAATAACAAAAACCTTAATTCCCGATTCCTTTTCAAACTCTCTGAACCTTTCGGCAAGAGCAACGTGACCCTCGTATTCGCCGTTTGTTGTTAGATCGCCGCAAACAACAAGATACTTTAATCCCTTTTCTTCTGCGTCCTTTGCAAGAGCGTCAAAGGTGCTGTCCAAAATACCGTTCAGATTTTCATAAACGCAGTTTGCACCCTGAAGATAAGTATAAAATGCTTCCCCCTTATACTTTGCCAAGGTCTCAGGATAATAGTGGATATCCGATACTGTTGCAAGCAGCAGCTCGCTTTCCTTTGTTTTGGCTGCAAAAACCGATAGCGGCAGAGCCGAAACAATAAGCATAAGCGCAAGCAAAACGGAAATTAACTTTTTGGAACTTCTCATATTTTTCATCCTCCGCGAAAAATAAATATAACAAATCAATTTTTATTATATGATAAAATAATTAAAAAGTAAAGAGCCAATTTTTTTGAATTAAAGAATAAAGATTAAAAATATTTTACATTTTTTTATTGAAAAGAAAAAATTTTATGATATAATAACCTCGGCATTCGGCAAGCAAAGTTTGCTTTCATTTCAAATCACGGGAAAACAAACTCTTTTTTTATGCCGAAAACATCGAACTGTAAATCTTGAAAAAATTATAAATCGGAGAAAAAACTGCTATGCAAATAAAATTTACCGAAACTGTTTTAAGAGACGCTAATCAGTCGCTTATTGCAACCCGTATGCCGTTTGGCGAATTTGAAAAAATTCTGCCCGCATTGGACAACGCGGGCTACTATTCATTGGAATGTTGGGGCGGCGCAACCTTTGACTCCTGCCTCAGATATCTTAACGAGGATCCCTGGGAACGCCTCAGAAAGATAAAGGCCGTGTGCAAAAAAACAAAGCTGCAAATGCTTTTAAGAGGACAAAATCTTTTGGGCTATAAGCACTATCCCGACGACGCTGTTGAGCTGTTTGTTCAAAAGAGCGTTGAAAACGGCATTGACGTTATACGCATCTTTGACGCCCTCAACGACCTCAGAAACGTTGAAACCGCAACAAAAGCCGCTCTTAAGGCCGGAGCAGAGGTGCAGGGCACGATATGCTACACCATAAGCCCCATACACAACACAGAATCTTATATTGAAGTTGCAAAAGGCTGGAAGAAACTCGGCGCGCAGATGCTTTGCATTAAAGATATGGCAGGCATTATGAGCCCGAAGGACGCATACGACATTGTTCGAGTTCTGAAAAAGGCTGTTGATATGCCCGTTGTTGTTCACACCCATGCAACAACAGGCCTTGCATTTATGACCTATCTCAAGGCAGCCGAAGCGGGATGCGACGTTATCGACACGGCGATATCCTGCTTTTCGGGCGGAACTGCGCAGCCCGCAACGGAAACTCTAAACTATGTTTTAGGGGAATACGGCTTTGAAACCGGATTAAACAAAAATTTGCTGCGTGAAATAAACGCCTTCTTCAAGCCCTACAGGGCAAAATGTCTTGAATCGGGAATGCTGAACCCAATTGTTATGGGAACCGACACCGATGCGCTCGATTATCAGATCCCGGGAGGAATGCTATCAAACCTTGTTGCTCAGTTAACTGCGCAAAACAAGCTCGATAAGCTCGATGAGGTTCTTGCGGAGGTTCCGAACGTAAGAAAAGACCTGGGGTATCCCCCGCTTGTTACACCGATGAGTCAGATGGTTGGCGTTCAGGCAACCTCAAACGTGCTTTACGGCAGATATAAAAACATTTCAAAGGAAATAAAATCCTATATAAAAGGCGAATACGGCAAGGCTCCCGGAGAAATCAGCAAAGAACTGCAAAAGATGATTCTGGGCGATGAAGAGCCTATAAAAGGCCGCTATGCAGATCTTTTAGAGCCTATAGTTGAAAAAACAAGAAAAGAGCTTGGCAGCAAGGCCCAAAGCGATGAGGATGTTCTCTCATATATCGCCTTCCCGCAGCTTGCGGATAAGTTTTTTGACGAAAGAGAAGCCCAAAGACGCAAGACCGTAAGCTACACCATTAAGGCAGTTGACTGAAAAGGAGCTTTTTGATGAACACTCTCGGAATTTACTATAAATTATACGGCGATGCGCCGATGACTGTTTCAAGAGCTCTGCTCATAACCGCGGTTGGTTTTTTGCTGGTTTTTGCAGTACTCGCAATTATAGCAATGTTTGTTAAGCTTATGGGCTATGGCTTTGATAAAAAAATCAAAAAAACCATGCTTCAAAACGATATGAAGGTAACCGACATTCCTGAAAAAGGCACTCCCCTGCCCGATAACGAATCTCAGGGAAATCTGGTTCTCACCGATGTAAGCGAAGAAGAGGCCGCGCTCATTATGGCCATAGTCAGCAACCAAAGCGGCGTTCCGCTTAACCGACTGCAGTTTAATTCCATTAAGCTTTTGGAGGAAGACAAATGAAATACATTATAACTCTCAACGATAAAAAATATGAGGTTGACGTTACCGAAACCGAGGCTAAGATAATCGGCGTTACCTCGGCTTCTCAGCCCGCCGCGGTTATCCCCGCCGCTCCGATTACGGCAGCAGCTCCCGCTCCCGCCCCTGCCCCTGCTGCAGCTCCGGCGAACGCTGCCGACGGAACAAAGGTCAAATCGCCTATGCCCGGAACAATACTTGAAGTAAAGGTAACTCCCGGGCAGAGCGTTAAGGCAGGCGACGTTATGTTTATACTCGAAGCTATGAAAATGGAAAATGAAGTAGTTGCTCCCGAAAACGGCACCGTAAAACAGATTTTGGCCGGAAAAGGCACCGCTGTTGAATCCGATGCTATTCTCGCGGTGATATGAGCGAAGGGAGCATATAATGGAACTTATTTTTCAGGTAATAAAGGGGCTTTGGGAAAATTCCGGGCTCTACGCGCTGACTTGGCAGAATATAGTTATGCTGCTTGTTGCGATAACATTTTTATATCTCGGAATCGGGAAAAAGTTTGAACCTCTTGTGCTTGTTCCGATAGCCTTCGGTATGCTGCTGGCAAATCTGCCCGGCGCTGACGTTATGAAGGACGTAACCGGGGGGTTCCTGGGCTCTATGGGGCAGGAACCTGTTCCGGGGGCGATGTGGTATGAATCGGGAATTCTGAGGATATTATACGTTGGCGTTAAGTCGAGCATTTTCCCCTGCCTTGTATTTTTGGGCGTTGGCGCAATGACGGACTTCGGCCCGCTGCTTTCAAATCCCGTGTCGCTCATTTTAGGCGCTGCTGCTCAGCTCGGAATTTATATAGCATTTTTGGTGGCAATTCTTTTGGGCTTTGAACCTGCTCAGGCAGCCGCTATCGCCATTATCGGCGGAGCGGACGGTCCCACCGCAATTTTCCTTGCATCTAAGCTTGCAGCAGAGCTATTAGCGCCGATAGCATTGGCGGCCTATTCATATATGGCTCTCATCCCCATAATTCAGCCGCCCATCATGAAGGCTCTGACAACGGAAAAAGAACGCTCGGTTAAAATGGAACAGCTCAGAAAAGTTTCAAAAACCGAAAAAATCATCTTCCCCATAGTTGTTTTAATGCTCGTGGCGTTTATTCTCCCCTCCGCTGTACCGCTGCTCGGTATGTTTATGCTCGGTAATCTCTTAAGAGAATGCGGCGTTACCGACCGTCTTTCGGAAACTGCGCAAAACGCTCTTATGAACACCGTTACCATTATGCTCGGCGTGTGCGTCGGTGCAACAGCAAACGGAGCGGACTTTATTCAGGTGAGAACTCTCGGAATCGTTGCTCTCGGACTTGCCGCATTCATCTTCTCAACCGCAGGCGGTGTTCTCATCGGAAAGGTGCTCTATGTTATAACAAAGGGCAAAATCAACCCCCTTATCGGCGCGGCAGGCGTATCTGCAGTTCCTATGGCGGCGAGAGTTGCCCAGAACGAAGGAAAAAAATATAACCCCACAAACTTCCTGCTTATGCACGCTATGGGGCCGAACGTTGCAGGCGTTATAGGCAGCGCGGTTGCCGCAGGATTTTTGCTGATGATGTTCAGCTAAATACTTAAAAGTTTAATTAAAATTTCGCCGGAGAAATCCGGCGTATTTTAATTTAAATTGAAACATTTTCAGGTAATTTATTGTCTATATCAGTGAAAGGCCTTTTATGAAACGGAGGACTCCGATTTGGACGACATAACGATTATGGGAATGATCCTTGCCCGTGAGGAAACGGTCATAAACGAAATTCAGATTAAATACGGCGAATATATGAAAGCCATAGCGTTAAATATTCTCGGCGACCCTCTTGACGCGGAGGAATGCTTAAACGACGCGCTTCTTGCGCTGTGGAATAAAGTGCCCGACGCTAAGCCGGAAAGCCTCAAGGCTTACGCTGCAAAGACAATTAGAAATACGGCAATAAACAAGCTTAAGGCAAAAAACGCTCTAAAACGCGCAGGCACAGACGCAGACAAAGTATTTGAAGAGCTTGAAAACATTCTGCCGGCAATGACTTCAGCTGAAGACGAATACATACAAAACGAAACCGGGCGGCTTATCAACCGATTTTTGGCAGAGCTGCCCGTCAGGGACCGAAACATTTTTTTGCGAAGATACTTTTTTGCTGAGAGCATTTCTCTGATTGCCGATGATTTAAGGCTGAGAGAAGGAAATGTACGGCTGATACTGTCACGAACACGCATAAAGCTAAAAAAATATCTTGCGAAGGAGGATTAAACTTATGAAAGGTGAAAGGCTCTTTGAAATTTTAGGCGCGGTTGACGACAGCTTTATTGCATCCGCGCACAGTCTATCAGGAAAGGACAATATTAAAACTATGAAAAAGAATAAAACAATAAAAATCGTTCTTATAGCGGCATTGCTTGCCGTTGCCCTATCTGTAACCGCAGGGGCGGCATACCGTTTCTTTTTGCCGAAAGGCTTAGAGGAAGAGATGTCGTTCACATCCGAAAATATGCTGAAAATCATAGACGAGGGCAAAGCAGATGAAAACAGCATTAAAATCGAAAATAAAAGCATTGATACTGCAGGCTTTACCGTTACCTTTGAAGCCATTGTTCAGGGAAAAGTTTTGAAAACTGATTTTACCCGGAATCTTATTAAAGGAGCAGCAAACAAACAGTCATCCGGCGAAAAAAATATTGTCGGATTTAAAATTTCAACTCAAGAAAAAACCTATGCTGTTTTCACATTAACTCGAAACGCAGGCGGAAAAGTGCTTGATAATCCTGATTATAATAACGATGTAAACGGCTTATCAATCGGATACATTATACAGCTTAAAGACTATATTCCAAACGCGAACAGTTTTATTCCCGAGTTTTATTTCTATGAGGACGCTGAATCCAACGTTCTTTATCTTGCCTGTGATATAACACCTGCTCTTCCGTTTGCAGGAAGAGAGCTGAAAATTGCCGTTATAGGACATTTTGTCGGAGGAATGGACATTGTTGATATGGACAACAATGGATATATGTGCGATAATGACAAGTATAGCGGAATCTCCGCCATATTCACGCTGCCCATAGATGAAGCCTACGCCGATGAAAATGCCGTTAACGAACAGATGAAAACAGGAACTTTTATAACAAGAGAAGAATATGAATCCATACTTGCCGACTCAGAAACCGAATCTGCAGATGATGAAAACGAAAAATACGAATATAATGTTTATATTTATTATGATGATTCTGCCGGCTCTATGCAGGAAATAGGGGAATCAATTATGGAATCTATTAAGGATTCTCATCCTGACAAGCCGGAAGACTCAGAAGATTAACAGCCCGTTTTTTAATCCCACCCAAAGCAAAACTGCCGCTTCCAAAAAAAAGGAAGCGACAGTTTTTTGTTATAGTTTTTTTGCTAAAACAGGTAAAAGATCACATCATCCCGCTTTTTTAATTGCCTTGCAAACAGGAATAGCAATCAGCGTGCCGATAACAGTGCAAACCACACATTCGATAACGCCGTTAAGCCCAACCATAGCGATAAGGAATCCAAAAATATTTGCGCCATCGGCTAAACTCTGAATATAATCCGTCTTCCAGAAAAACGCTATAAGACAACACATAAAGAATATGGTGTTGAGAAACGGAGCGAAAAATGCCGAAATACCGTTCCCAAGGCAACTCCGTTTACTGATTCGCCGATAATTACAGGAATAGTCATAAACGTAATTGATATAATACCTATTCTCAAATAACCTGGCGGCGTAAACGCCATAATTATTTCAAGCGCAGTCAACATACCTGCAACGGTAAAAAAAAGAAGTTTTTGTCATTTAATAACTTCGCCCCTATTATACTCAAAAATTGCGCGAAGTCCGTCCGAAAGCAGGTTCTTATCGTGGATAACGTTCATCTGAACGGCAGGCAAAATAACCGATGACAGTCCTCCTGTTGCAACAATGGCAGTGTTATTATACCCCATTTCATCAATGATCCGCTTTGAAAGTCCCTCAAGCATTACCGCCGTACCAACAATAACGCCCGAAGAAATTGAACCCACCGTTGTATTTCCGAACGGCTTTGAATATTCCGAAATATTTATGGCGTTAAGCTGGCTCGTCTCCGACCCCAGTGCTTTTATACACATATTGACCCCGGGGCTTATTGTACATCCCATAAACTCACCTTTTTCATTCAGCACGCTTATTTTTGTACAAGTGCCAAGATCCCATATAAGGCAAGGCATAGGATATTTCTGCTTTGCCCCTACCGCCCCGGCAACAAGATCCGCGCCGAGCTCGCCCTTGTTTATTCCGTTTATCTGAAGCTTTGTTTTAACTCCGACTCCGAGAACCAGCGGTTTTTTGCCTGTTAAAGCAAATGAGGCGTATTCAAGCTGTTTGGTAATTTCGGGAACAACTGAGCTGATCACAGCCCCTTCATACTCACATTTCCCGTATTTTTCGCCGAGGATCTGCCTGAATTCATACGCATACTGATCGTCAGTCTTGCGCCGCTCGCTGTATATCCTCGCAGAATAAAGCAGTTCTTCCTTTTCGTAAACCGCCAACGTAATATTGGTGTTGCCGGCGTCTACCGTCAATATCATGATACCACTCCTTTCAGATATAGCTCATTTGGAATTATATACTTAAATGATTATTCAGTCAACATAAAAATAAATTTATCTTCAATATTGACAAAAAGACTTTTGTTTGATATTATATTAAAGATTTCAAACGGAGAGTTGTCCGAGAGGTCGAAGGTGCAGCACTCGAAATGCTGTGTTCCCACAAGGAACCTAGGGTTCGAATCCCTAACTCTCCGC
>JAFLUL010000066.1 GCA_022508845.1 Oscillospiraceae bacterium
ATTGAGATATGAATAACCTGCCACGGTTTTTCCGGTGTTGTTCTTTATTATCAGAGTGAGCCTGCCGTCATTTATCTTATATGATGTTACCGTAAGATTGCTGTTTGAATACGGCGCGGAGGTTATTCTTATTCCGTTGAGATTTGTGTATGATGATGAAGCGGCAAAGTTTGACCCTTCATTGTTCTTTCCCGTAAAGAAGTATAATTTTGTTGCATCGGTATCGATAGTAAGCGATTTATAGCAGAATTCCCCATTGTTTAAATCCACCGGGACAGAAACTGTTCCGGAATTAAGAACGGTGTTATCGGAGGTAAGCGATTTAGCAATGATATATGAGCTGCTTGATAAAGGCTTTCCGGTTGAGTTCGTTATCTTAAATGAAACTGTAACTCCGTAAGAGGTTCTTTTTTCAACAGAAAAATCTGAAATTTTCAGTCCGCCGAAGTTTACAGGCATTTTATTTGTGAGAATTCCGTCAATTGTTTCGGTTGCTCCGGGTGTCAACGTCGTTCCGGCAACA
The DNA here is from genome assembly GCA_022508845.1 of Oscillospiraceae bacterium. GTDB lineage: Bacteria > Bacillota > Clostridia > Oscillospirales > Acutalibacteraceae > RUG806. The sequence continues at coordinate 524 of JAFLUL010000066.1, forward strand.
ATGCTGACTTGTCCGAGCAATACCTTTGCGGTGTTATTGTCAAGATAAACAGATTTAATACAGCTCTCACCTTTGTTCAAATCCAGAATGCTTGTGCTGCCTGTATGAATAACATATCCGTTTGCGTCAAATTCTTTATATTCTATAGCTGATGATGAGGCAATCGCGGAAGAAGAGTTGTTTGTTATTTTCAAGGTCATAACCTTTTTGTCGGTAATATCCTGTATGCTTACGGTTATACCCTTGGATGCGGCGGGAGATTTTGTAACGGTTACTCCGTTTAGAACGGCTGTTGAGCTTGAAATGGGAACGAAAGTGTCGGAATCATAAACGCTAATATCAGAATAAATTATTTTTACCGTTCCTGTTGGATAATATGAATAATTACGGCTCTTTTCTCCGGGGTTCAAGCGCGCAGTGGAAATCAGGACTGTATCCAGAGAAGCGCCTTTTGCATCATAGCATACAAACTTAATATATCCGGAAATGGCTTTGCCTGTGTTATTTGTTATATCTGCTGTAATTTGTCTTTTTTCAGTATCTATTGCTATGGAGTTTATTCTGATGCCTTGCGTTGTAAACGGAGGCTTGCTTACCGTTATGCCGTTTATAACGGTTGTTTCTGTAACAACAACGAGGTCGGTGAAATTGATTGTGGCCGCTCCGAATATTATCTTGGCTGTGCCGCCTTTTATGTAGATTTTTTTTGTGCAGCTGTCTCCGGGATTAAGTTTTTCAACATATACGCTGCCGTTTTCAATAACATTTCCTGTGGCATTATAAAGCTTATACGGTATATATGAAGTTCTGGCTACAGCCTGAGAAGTATTTTTGCTGTTGTTTGTTATGCTGAGTAAAATATTTCCGTATTCATCAAAGGACAGGCTGTTTATTGTAAGTCCGTTTGTTGTATAAGGAATCTTAGTGGCTATTATGTTTCCGTATCCCGCTGTGTTATTAGGGAAGGATTCAAGTCCAACCGATACTCTCAGAATGGCTCTTGCATCAGATGCGGTAACTGTGCCGTCTCCGTCGGCATCCGCCGCCTTAAACTGATCGCTGTCCTTGTTGCATTCCTCAAGTCCAACTGCAAGCCGCAAGGTAAAGCGCGCGTCTGCCGCGGTTACTTCAAAATCGTTGTCGGTATCACCTGCGATATAAGCAAATGCAGTAACATAAGTGCTTAACAGCATAGTGATAACAATGATAATTGACGCAAATTTTTTCATAAGTTCTCCTTCTTCATTTAAGCTGTTTTTACCTTTATATTTTTTCCTGAACCGTACCATCGGATGAAATATAAAACCTCTTTATTTCCCAAGGCTGAAAGAGAGCGCGAAAACCAAATTCGGGATTAGCGCACACAAATTCGCAGTCCGTTTCTTGTCCCACTGTTTCATAAAACTCCAAAATCAGCTCATCTTTTTGCTGCGCTTTTGTTAAAACAATATTGCTTTTTGAAACATAAAGGCCGTCAAATTTATCGGGAATTACTTCTTCAGGCTCTCCCTCGATTTTTATAACCGGCAAATCAGCCAGCTCATCAAAGGCCTTTTGAAGAACAACGTCTGCTTCCTTGATCGAGGGAGCATTTTCTTTTGAGAAAAGGGCTATAAGCTTTGATCCGTCAATATCCTCTAATAAATGCAGTCCGGATGGATAGCTGTCCGTTGGGATAACCGCAGAAATGAAGCCCTCGCGTCTTAGTTTTTGTACGGTTCTCGGCTTTATTTCGCCTGTATATAGAGTTATGTTCATTTTTATTCCTCCGCTTCATCTTCAATTATGCCGTAATATTTTCCGAGCCAGTAGGCGTGGGTGTAAACATAACAGCTCTCAAGCACCTTCAGGCCGCCGCGGTTAAACGCACGGACATAGGCATATGGGTTGCGGTCGTATTTTGTTATTCCTCTTTCGTCCGGCATAAGCAGGCAGGAGGTTTCCTCCATCCCGCCGAGCCTGGTGCGTTTAGGAACGTCCTTCCTTTCGTTTATGCTTACCGATGAGCATACCCTTGAAATGTTTTCGCGTCTGAACCAATCGGCAAGAAGCTCGGTGTTTACGTTATCATCCGGAACGCTGAGCATATAGGGAATATCGTAGGCGGGGTTATGCTCCCTGCGGAAGGTGTAGTTCCAGCCCTTATAGCCCTCTCGGTATAAATTTTTAAGCTCTTCTTTTTCTTCGAGAGTTATGAGCAGCCAATAGGCAAGCGTTGCAAGGGCATTGTCGCCGTACATCAGCCCCTCAACCTGCTCAAGTCCGTCATAAATTGCAGTTAAGTGGAAGCGCATATCGTGAAGCGTTGTTAAATGAGCATAGCCTTTGTTATACGCCAAATCGTTGTAGCTTTCTTCCCATTTGCCCTTTTCGCCCGAAACGAACATCGTCACCTTATGGTACATCAGAAGCTGAGCGGAATTCAGGCAGCCGTCTGACCAGCCGATGGGAGTGTTAAAATATTCCTCGTTCCATTTTGCCCAGGTCGTTGGAAGACCGTCACACTCGCAAAGGGCGTTGTTATGGGTCAAAATGTGCTCTAAAATCGCCTTTGCTCTGTCCTGTACTAAAAGGTCAAGCTCTTTATCGTCCTCGGAGAGAATGATGTGAGCAAAATAAAAGAGCATATAATGGTGAGTTATTTCATCGCTGCTGGTGTCGCCCTTATAAATGAGATCGTTGACCGTGTATCCCTCGTCCTCAAACAGATGCGCAAGTCTTTTCGGAATTTCTGCCGACGCGTCTATCGTTTTTCCGGATAAACCGCGCTGCCTTGCTTTTGTGAGATCAAGGCAAACCGCCTTTTTATCTGTTATTCTGTAAAACAGGCCGTCGTCCGGAACAGGCTCGTCCTTTGTAAGGTATGTTCTTGCAACAAAGCCGTCGCCGCGGCAGGATACATAGCATAAAAGCAGGCAGGCCTCAGTTGCTCTTACCGCGCTTAAAAAAGCCGCTTTGGTTTTTTCGTTATCTTTTCCCAGAGTGCGTTTGTAATAAGCGTATTTGCAAAGCTCTCCAACCGCGTAGCTCGCGGTGAACGCACCGGAATTATCAGAATGACCGTAGGGGACTGCCGACGACGGATCTCTCGGAATCTTTAAGTCCTTCTGGCTCATCATTCCGTGGCGGTCAACGTATTTTTTTCCTTCGTCGGTGAGAAGCTCGGCTTTTTTCTCCGCGGAGATTTTTTTAAGCTCAATATATGAAACGCCGGTTTCGGTGAGCACCCAAACGGAGTCCTTTTCTTCCTCCGGAGCATAAACGGAAAGAACCTCGTTATCGGGAAGCTCTCTGTTTGCCGAAAAATACATGACCTTATCTGCTTCGTGAGCGGCGTTTGCCTCATAGCGGGTAAGTCCGTTTTTTGCGCCCATCCAAAGGGCGTTTTTTGTTTTTGCAAAGCAGGTGTATTCGCTCTTTTTTGACGGCAGCGCGCTTAAAAGGCCGCTGAGATCAGGCTTTTTGCGCTTCTGCTCAAAAAGCTCCCCCGGAACCTCTTTATCGCTTTTTTCAAAAAACCTGACCGACCGCGCAAGACAGTCTTTTATAACAATTTTTTGCATTGTATTATCCTTTACTTTTTTTTCTTAATGTTACCATAACAATTAAAAAAAAGCAACCTTTTATATTTAATAATTATTTTTATTTAAAATATTGCGTTTTTTTGCGTATTGTGATATACTACCTAAAATACCGTTCGGAGTAAATAAAAATGGTGATTTTAGGAATCGACCCGGGTTATGCCATAGTTGGCTACGGAATTCTCGACTATAATAAAAACCGCTGCCGCGTTCTGGATTTCGGAGCGGTAACAACTCCCGCAGGAATGGATTTTCCGCAAAGGCTTAAATGTATTTACGACGACCTATGTTATCTCTTCGGGAAATATAAGCCGGAGAATATGGCAGTTGAAAAGCTCTTTTTTAACACGAACAAAAAAACCGCCGTTGACGTTGCTCAGGCTAGGGGAGTTATTCTGCTGGCGGCTCAGAACAACGGAGCAAAGATATTTGAATACACGCCTCTTCAGGTAAAGCAGAGCGTTGTTGGCTACGGAAGAGCCGAAAAAAAGCAGGTTCAGGAAATGACCCGCCAGATGTTGGGGCTTTCAGCAGTTCCGAAGCCTGACGACACAGCCGACGCCCTCGCGCTCGCATTGTGTCACGCTCATTCCAGCGGTTCGCTTATAGGAAATCTCAATCAATTAAAATAAACGGAGAAGAGTATGTTTTATTCAATAAGTGGAAAAATAGTATTTTCCGACACTTCGAGCGTTGCGCTCGAATGCGGCGGCGTTGCGTTTAAGTGCAGCGTTACTCTGAATACCTTTAAAAATTTAGGTAATATAGGAGAAGAGGCAAGGCTTTATACCTATCTCTCCGTAAGTGAAAATTCTCTGGAGCTTTTTGGCTTTTACGATGAGCAGGAGCTTGAGTTCTTTAAGCTGCTTTTGGGCGTTTCAGGCGTGGGACCAAAGGCTGCGGTTGCAATCCTCTCTCAAAACACTCCGTCGGCTTTAGCTCTCAGCATAGCCGCCGGCGATATTAAAGCCATAACAAGGGCGCAGGGCGTTGGACCTAAAATCGCTCAGAGGGTCGTTTTGGAGCTTAAGGATAAAATGAGCAAGCTTGCGCCGCAAAGGCTTTCTTCCGAAGAAACTTTTTCCGCTCAGCAGGTGAGTATGGGAGGAAATATTTCGGAGGCTGTGAGCGCTTTGGTTTCCCTCGGGTTTTCGGCTGCGGACGCGGCAAAGGCTCTCTCAAATGCCGATGCCTCCTTGAGGGTTGAAGATTTGGTTAAAATCGGGTTGAAACAGCTATACTGATAACGGAGTAAACTGATATGGCAATAAATTCATACGAAGAAGATAATTTCAGGCTGTCATCTCCCGAATTCGGTGAGGCGGACAGTGATATCGAGGTGTCCTTGCGTCCGAAAACTTTGGAAGATTATATCGGACAAACAAAAGTTAAGGAAAACCTGAATATATATATGCAGGCGGCTCTCGGCAGAAACGAAGCGCTTGACCATGTTTTGCTCTACGGTCCTCCGGGGCTCGGCAAAACCACTCTTGCAGGAATAATAGCAAACACCATGGGAACTCAGATAAGAATAACCTCCGGACCTGCCATTGAAAAGCCCGGTGATTTAGCAGCGCTGCTAACAAACTTAAACGCCGGAGATATTCTTTTTATTGATGAAATTCACCGTCTTTCAAGAAGTGTTGAAGAGGTGCTCTATCCCGCCATGGAGGATCACGCGATAGATATAATTATCGGCAAAGGGCCCTCCGCCCGCTCCATAAGGCTCGATCTTCAGCCGTTTACATTGGTTGCAGCAACAACCCGCGCAGGCTCTCTCAGCGCGCCGCTGAGAGATAGATTCGGAGTTGTTTTAAGGCTTGAGCTTTATTCCCCTGAGGAACTGAGCGACATCGTTATAAGAAGCGCGAGAATACTCGGCATAGAAATAGACCGCGACGGTGCAATTGAAATTGCCTCCCGTTCAAGAGGAACGCCCAGAATAGCAAACCGTCTTCTTAAGCGCGCAAGGGATTTTTCTCAGGTAATGGGCAGCGGAACGATAACTCTTTATGACGCGCAGCAGGCTCTTTCGCGAATGGAAATTGACGAGCTCGGTCTTGATAATATAGACAGGCGTCTTTTATTAACGATGATCCGCAATTATAAGGGCGGACCTGTCGGTCTTGAAACCATCGCCGCTGCCATCGGCGAAGAGGCAATAACCATTGAGGACGTCTATGAGCCATATCTTATGCAGATAGGTTTTTTGTCCAGAACCCCGAGGGGCAGAACTGTTACCGACGCCGCCTACATACATCTCGGCATACCGGTGCCTAAAAATTAAGTGAGGTTTTATAATGGGTAGATTATTCGGAACAGACGGAGCAAGAGGAATAGCCAATACAGAGATAAGCTGTGAGCTTGCAATGAAAATAGGCAGAGCAACCGCAATGGTGCTCAGCGAGGATTTGGGAGATAAAAAACTCAAGATCCTTGTTGGAACCGACACACGGGTTTCTGCTGATATGCTATCCTGCGCAATTGCCGCGGGCTTTTGCTCGGTGGGGTGCGATGTGCTTCAGCTCGGCGTTGTGCCAACTCCGGCAGTTGCGTTTCTTGTTAAGGAATATTCATATGATGCGGGTGTTATGATATCCGCGTCCCACAACCCCTGCGAATATAACGGCATTAAAATTTTCCGCTCTAACGGCTATAAGCTGCCCGATGAGATGGAGGAAAGAATAGAGGCTATAATCCTCGATGAAATAAAACCCGCTCCGCTGAAGGTCGGAGGCGAGGTTGGCTCCGTTACCTCCGGAAAAAACGCCGTTAAGGACTATATCAGCCATATTGAAAGCACGGCGGTCGCCCATTTTTACGGTATGAAAATAGCTGTTGACTGCGCAAACGGCTCTGCAAGCGAAACAGCAAACGAGCTTTTCAGAAGTCTCGGCGCGGAATGTACCGTAATAAACTGCCGTCCTGACGGCGAAAATATAAATAAAAACTGCGGCTCAACCCATATCGAGGTGCTTCAGCAGTATGTTAAGGCCAACGGCTTTGACCTAGGCTTTGCGTTTGACGGCGATGCCGACAGACTTCTCTGCGTAGACAACGACGGAGCGCTTGTTGACGGCGATAAAATTATGGCGATTTGCGCTAAGGCTATGAAGGATCAGGGCAAGCTCAACGCAAATACCCTGGTTGCAACCGTTATGAGCAATATGGGACTTTTTGAGTTCTGCGAAAAAAACGGGATCAAATGCGAAAAAACCAAGGTGGGCGACAGATATGTGCTTGAGCGAATGCTGGAAAAGGGCTTCCATATAGGAGGCGAGCAATCGGGACACGTTATCTTTCTTGACCACGCCACAACAGGTGACGGCCAGCTCACCGCGGTTCAGCTTTTAAATATTATCCGCACAACGGGAAAATCGCTCAAAGAGCTTGCAGATGAAATTGAGATATTCCCGCAGGTGTTATTGAACGTTAAAGTTTCCTCTCTCGGAAAATTAAGGTTGTTTGAAGATAACGATATTAAAATTGCCATCGAGGAGGCCGAAAAAGAGCTTGGTTCAACGGGCAGAGTGCTTGTGAGAGCTTCCGGAACGGAGCCGCTTGTCAGGGTTATGCTCGAGGGAAAAAACAGGGAACAGATAAATCGTTTGGCGGCTCAGATAGCAGAGGTCGTCAGAGAAAGGCTTATATAATGAGAATTGCCGATAAATGGAAAGATTACGAGCTTATTGACAGCTCTTCAGGCGAAAGGCTTGAAAGATGGGGAAATTATATTCTCATCCGCCCCGACCCGCAGGTTATATGGCAAACGCCGAAAACCAACCCTCTTTGGAAAAAGGCGGACGCGAGATATATCCGTTCGAGCACGGGCGGTGGGAGATGGGAAACCTATAAGCCTCTTCCCGAAGCCTGGAGCATAATCTATAAGGATTTGAGCTTTAATATAAAGCCGATGGGCTTTAAGCACACGGGTATTTTCCCCGAACAGGCAGTGAACTGGGATATGACTGCCGAAATAATAAAAAACTCACCCGGTTCGCTTAAAATGCTCAATCTCTTTGCCTACACCGGCGGTGCAACCGTGAGCGCGCTCAAAGCCGGAGCGGCGGTAACCCATGTTGACGCTTCAAAGGGGATGGTTCAATGGGCAAAGGAAAACGCTGTTTCCTCCGGAGTTTCCGATAAAAATGTTCGCTGGCTGGTTGATGACTGCATGAAGTTCGTTGAACGCGAAATAAGGCGCGGAAATAAATACGATATCATCATTATGGATCCCCCGTCATATGGCAGAGGCCCCGGCGGGGAGGTATGGAAGCTTGAAACAGAGGTTTATAATTTTTGTCAGCGTTGCTCAATGCTTCTGAGCGAAAACGCAAAACTGTTTTTGATAAATTCTTATACAACCGGACTTTCTCCCTCAGTTATGGGTTATATTTTAGGTTCGCTGATGAGAGAAAACGGCGGGAACATAAAGGCTGATGAAATTGGGCTGCCCGTTTCCGGGAGCGGACTGACGCTTCCGAGCGGAGCATCCGCTTATTGGACAAGATAAACGCTATGACTCACGAAACACTTATAGAATTCAGTAACGTATCCTTTTCATACGATGAGGACGAAGAGAACATAAAATACGCCGTAAAGGATCTTTCCTTCACGGTGAAAAAGGGCGAGTTTCTTGCCGTGCTCGGAAAAAACGGCTCGGGAAAATCCACTATTGCAAAGCTTGCAAATTCAATTTGTGTACCCTCCTCAGGCAAGGTTTTTGTTAAGGGACTTGATACTTCAAACAGCGAAAACGAAATTGAGGTCAGAAAAAAAGTCGGTGTGGTTTTTCAAAATCCCGATAATCAGATCGTTGCCTCCATTGTTGAGGAGGATGTTGCGTTCGGACCGGAAAATCTCGCAATAGATCCAAAAGAGATAAGAACGCGCGTGGACGATGCTCTTAACGCGGTTGGAATGTATGACCGACGATTTTCCGAGACCCACAGGCTCTCGGGAGGACAAAAGCAGAGGGTTGCCATTGCGGGAATAATCGCAATGCGTCCCGAATGTATCGTTCTGGACGAGCCCACCGCTATGCTTGACCCAAAGGGGCGGGCGGACGTAATAAAAACAATAACCGCGCTCAATAAGGATTTCGGAGTAACTGTTGTTCTCATCACCCATTTTATGGAAGAGGCTATAAACGCTGATAGAGTTATGGTGGTAAACGACGGCAGAATTTTTGCTGTCGGAACGCCCCGAGAAATATTTATTAAAAACGATCTGCTTAAAGGCTGCGGGCTTGAACTGCCCGACACCGCAAAGCTCTGCGAGGAGCTTAAAAAGAGCGGAATAAGTATAAAGGACGACATCCTTACCGAAGAGGAGTTTGTCCGTGAGATAGTTAAACTGGCAAAGAAAACGGAGTAAAAAATGTCTTTAATTGAAGTCAGAAACGTATCCTTCGGCTACGGTCATAAAACGCCGTTTGAGGTGCAGGCGCTAAAAAATGTAAGCCTTTCGGTTGAAAAGGGCGAATGTGTAAGCGTTATAGGGCACACCGGCTCCGGCAAGAGCACTCTTATGCAAATGCTCAACGCTCTTATAAAGCCTGAATCCGGAGAAATACTGCTTGAAGGAAAAAACATAAACGCCGATAAAAAGTCTGTCGCAGCAGCCCGTTTTAAGGTGGGGCTGTGTTTTCAGTATCCCGAATATCAGCTTTTTGGCGAGACCTGCTTTGAGGATATAGCCTTCGGTCCCAAAAATATGGGGCTGAGCGAAGAAGAAATTAAAAAAAGGGTTTTGCTTGTTTGCGAGTTTGTCGGACTGTCTAAGGATAAATTGAAAGAGTCTCCGTTTGACCTGTCTGGCGGACAAAAAAGACGCTGCGCCATAGCGGGAGTTATGGCTATGCTCCCGGAGGTTCTGATTCTGGATGAGCCAACAGCGGGGCTTGACCCCGCCGGAAGGCTGGCTGTTCTCGATATGATAAAGAATTACCGCGATAAAACCGGCGCAACGGTTATTCTTGTTACCCACAGTATGGAGATAGCCGCCTCGATGAGCAACAGAATCCTTGTGTTGAATAAAGGCGAGCGCGCGTTTTTCGGTACTCCCGAGGAAATTTTTTCCCACAGCGATGAGCTTATTGCAATGGGGCTTAATGTTCCGTCTTTTGCAAAGATCATCTCTGCGCTGAAAAAAGAGGGCTTTGCCGTTGAGGACGCTTACACGGTGGAGGCTGCCGCCGAGTCAATAAAAAAACTGCTAAAGGGGGAGGTTCTGTGATAAAGGATATAACGATAGGACAGTTTTTTCCGGGAAATTCGTTTATTCATAAGCTTGACGCGAGGGCGAAAATAGTTTTAACTCTGCTTTATATTATCGCGCTGTTTATGTGTAAAAACTTCTTTTCGCTGCTTTTGATGCTCGGTTTTTCGGCTGTGTGCGTTTTTATATCAAAAATTTCCCCAAAGCTCATATGGAAAAGCCTCAGGGCTATAATCTTTATTGTTTTGTTTACCTCCGCACTGCAAATAATTTATAACGATAACGGTGAAATACTGTGGAAACCTTTTGAGAGCCGCGATTTTGCCGTAACAACAGGCGGGGTTTTCAGCGCGGTGTTTTTGGCGGTGAGGATAATTGCTCTCATTCTTTTATCGTCGCTGCTGACCTATACTACTTCGCCGACAATGCTTACGGACGCAATAGAACGTCTTTTAAGCCCGCTTAAGATTTTCAAGGTGAAAGTTCATGCTCTTGCTATGATGATGACGATAGCTCTCAGATTTATTCCTACTCTCATAACGGAAATTGACATAATTATGAGTGCGCAGAAGGCGAGGGGCGCAAAGCTCGACAGCGGCAGCATTCCGGAGCGAATGAAAGCGATGATATCCGTTTTTATCCCGCTTTTTGTGTCCGCGTTCAGAAGAGCCGCCGAGCTTGCCGTTGCAATGGAATGCCGATGCTATACCGACAGCGCGTCAAGAACCAGCCTCAAGGTGATGCGTATGGGAATAAGGGATTATATCTCCTTTGCGGTTCTCGGCGCGGTGATTTTCGGCGCGGTGTTCACAAGCTTTTATAAATTCAGCTCTATGTTTATTTTTGAACCGGTGATGTGATGAATTATTTATTGACATTAAAATTCTGCGGTACGGCGTATCACGGCTGGCAGAGGCAGAATAACGCCGTTTCGGTGCAGGAAAAGCTTGAAAACGCCGTTTTCGGTCTTTTCGGAGAAAAAACGAGCGTAACGGGCTGTTCGAGAACGGACGCCGGCGTACATGCAAACTGCTTTAAGGCAAACTTCAAGGCTGAAAAGCATTTGGAAAACAGAACCGTTGTGGCGGGGCTCAATTTTTATCTTCCCGAGGATATAAGCGTTTGCTCCTGCGAAAACGTGCCCGACGAATTCAACGCCCGTTTTTCGTGCGCTTCAAAGGAATATCACTATGTTTTTTATGATTCTTTAATACGCGACCCTTTTTATATCAACCGCGCTGCCCACATTAAACACCCTCTGAATGTTGATCTGATGGACGAACAGGCAAAGGACTACATAGGAACTCACGATTTTTCCGCCTTTTGCGCCGCCGGAGCCGCTGTCAGGTCAAATATCCGAACGGTTAAGAACGCCGGAGTTTTCCGGGACGGAGAAAAGGTTGTGTTTTATGTAGAGGCGGACGGATTCCTGTATAATATGGTCAGAATAATGGCGGGAACTCTGCTTTATATTGACGAAGGAAAGATAAAAAAAGGAGCCGTGCCTAAAATAATCGAAGAAAAAAGCAGGCTTTCGGCCGGAAAAACTATGCCGCCGGAGGGGCTGTATCTGAATAAAGTATTTTATTAAACGGGGGTGTGATATAATGAGAGATGACGAAAGTATAAAAACCGAAAATGAAGAAAAAAGCGAAAAAGCTCCAAAAAAGAGCAATAAAAAACAAACCGGTAATCAGGGATTTAAGATTTTCGGCGCCTTGCTGCTCATAGTTATTCTTATCGCGGCAGCCGCGCTTGCCATTTCGGCTCACGATAAAAAAAATGCTGAGAATTCAATAACGGAAGCGGGATTTTACCCTCTATCGTCCGACAGCGTTATAGATATTGCTCCATATCCGGGAGGAGCTGTTGTTCTCACCTCAAACAATATAGAGTATATTGACCGCTACGGAGAGAAGATAACCTCAAACGATCACTCCTTTTCTTCCCCTGTTATGGAGATTGCGGGCAAGGATCTCATCGTTTTTGACAGGGGAGGCTATTCTCTTAAAATTGAGCGAAGCTCTGCAAAATATAAACAGCTCGATTTTAAATCGGCGGTAAGCTGCGCCGATATCTGCTCAAACGGCACCTATGCCTATGTTCTCAACGCCGATGAGGGATATCAGTCGCATTTATATGTTTATTCCGCAAAGGGCACTCTTAAATTTGAGTGGGGAAGCTCAGATTATCTTTTATGTGTTTCCCTTTCAAAAAACGGCAGATATGCCGCTGCGGGGCTTATCTCCGTTGATAACGCGTCCTACATAAGCCGAGTTGTTATGTTTGATTTCAGAAAAAACGAGCCCGTTTATGACGTTGAATTCGCGGGAAAAACAGTTTATGATATAGAGTTCGTTTCATCAAAAAAGCTGGCTGTGTTGACTGACGGAGGGTTTTATTTGCTGGAGAGCG
>JAFLUL010000067.1 GCA_022508845.1 Oscillospiraceae bacterium
CAAGTGAATTTTATCAGATAAGCAATCAAGGGAAATACCTCTTTTCACGGAAATTGTTCAGAAATAACCACATCTAACTAAAAAATACACCCATCATCCGAATATATATTATTCGGTTCGTTTTTTATAATTCAAATAAAAAACGGAGGTGTAGTTATGCCTAGCTTTAGAGAATTCTGGGAATGGGTACTCCATTTTTTAGGAATATGAGTTAAATTAACATAAGTCGGCCGCATTTATATGCGGCTGACTTATTTAATACGCGTTTTTAATTTTTGTTGCATAATAACAAATAAATTCAGTAAGCGTGGGTTTGCCCTTTTCTGAGCTTATTCTTGCGGTGTAGTATTTTTCCAGGTCCTCTATGTTTGCAGTTGTCCACGCTCGGTTAATGGCGTTTTGCATTGCTCTTTCTACGCTTATTTCGGTTTTATTAAAATCCTTTGCAACAATCGTACTGATGTTTTGAGTGGGTTCCTTAATCATTATAAGTATTGCTTTGATAAGATATTGATAGCCCTTGGCTTTAGGATTTATGCCTACGTGATCAAGCTCGGAAATAATGCGCTGGGTAACTCGTTTTTCATAGTATTCCGGTGATTCCAAATTAGATATGTCGGCAAGAATCGCGTGTTTTGAGCGGTTTTTTATTGTAGAGGCAAACATTTTTAAAAGGTTTATAACATATTTTTCTGAATAATTTTCCTGATGCTTTGACAAAATGTAATCAGCACCAAGCTTACGAGCCAGTTCGTAAGTGAGAGCGCTGGAATTATTTGTAGTAACAAGAACATACGGGGGCGCTGCGAGCGCTAAATCCTTTAATTCTTTTAATACATCTAATCCGCTGCCGCTTCCCTGATGGAGTTCTATATCAAGGATTACCGCGTCAGGCAATTTATACCTGATTTCTTCAATAGCTTTCAGAGCATTGTTTGTAACACCGATAAGGACCAAATCATCCGAGTTGTCGATTAAATTTATAATCTCTTTGCAGGCGAAAGGGTCATCTTCAACCAAAAAAATTGATAACTTGTTCTCCATAAGAAGCCTTCTTAAAAAAATTTTCTTTATTTTACCATACAAATGTCCAAAATACAACAAAAAACAACAAAAACTAACAAAAAATACAGAAATAAACAAACAGAAATTCATCAAAAAAAGATTTAACATAAAAAAGATAAATTTTTTTACTTTATCGAATTTAAGTTTTATTTTTTTTGGTGACTATTTTGTGAATATTTGCATATGTGATGATGAAGCTTTTTGCCATGATGAAATAAAGTTGTTTATATCGAATATGGCTGTTACGGAAACTCAGTTCAGCGTTACCGACGCGTTTTCGGGTGAGGATTTATTAGAAAAATGCTCTTTTCAAAATCAATTTGATATAATTTTTCTCGATACGGAAATGACGGGAATCAACGGCTTGGAAACCGCAGATGAGCTAAGAAAAAAAGGAGTAAAATCAATTATCATATTTATCTCCGCGCATAATCATTATGTATTTGATTCTTTTAAATATGAAGCATTTCATTTTATGCTCAAGCCTTTAAAAGAAGATGAATTTGATGATGTTTTTCTCAGAGCCATAAGAAAATACAAAAATGAAAATCCTGATATAATGCTGAAATGGCAAAACGACAGATATGTGATTCCCATTCATAAAATCACCTTCATTGAAGGTTACCAACGCCACATCATGGTGCACACCGATCACGAGGTTTTTGAATCAATAGGGAAAATTTCCGATATGCTAAATGAACTTGAAGTTCACGGTTTTATCAGAGTACATCAAGGTTTTCTTGTAAATATGGCATATATCAAAAGCTTTGATAATAATGACATCATTCTGCGAAACAACATGAAGGTGATGATAAGCATAAGGAAAAGGGCTGAGGCTTTAAAGGCTTACGATACATATTTTGAAAAATGGAAAAAATAAAACGCGCTGAATCTGACGCAGCCTGAATACATTTTATTGCCGCAAAAAAAGCTTAATCTGTTATGAATATCTGCAAAAAAAACACGGAGTCATATGCCTCCGTGCTTTTTTTATTTATATTGATTATCCGAATAAATGCGAGAAGAAATAGAGAATTCTATGGAACAATCCCATGATAGTGTCAAGGACGCCGTTTGAATGAACTTTACCGCAATAGGCACATTCCTTATTTTCGGAATTGCTGCTGCCGGGATTGGAGGGCTCTTCGCTGCCGGGATTGGAGGGCTCTTCACTGCCGGGATTTTCAGGTTCTTCGCCTTTTGAGGAATCAACAATAATTATTGAAACCATCGCTATGGTAACATTTCCCTCTTTATCGGTTACCTCAACCTGAATGGAATAAGTTCCCTCTGCTGCGGGGTCAACAAACGAGGTAATTTTAACTTCATTGCTGTTAACGTCAATTATCTTTTCTTCAACGTCCGTTATGGTTATGTTCTCTTTAAATTTTTCAAGGTCAAAGGTGTTAACTTCATAGGTATAGGATTCTTCGGTAAATGTTATAACAGGAGCTGAGCCCTGAGTAAAGATGCCGGCATACTCAGCCTTGTCTTCCGGAGTAAATAAAGTAATGAGTTCGCTTATCTTATCAAGATCCTTCGGATTGGTGAAAGGGTTATTTATATCGTTTTCTTCGCTGAACAAATCGATATAGCTGTTGACTCTGTTTTTATACATTTCATACAGCTTTGCTTCATCCTGAGCCATATCCTCAGTAACAAGTCCGTATTCGGTGAAAACATAGGTTATCTCGTGGTTGACTGTATCCTTGATGCGATAATCATCCGACAAATCCTCACCTGTGAGCTTAGCGGTTATTGTCATATCGGTTTTATCGCCGCGATAATAAATTTTTAATTTATAGCCAAGTCCCGTGATAATATTATTTACCTCTTGGGATACTCCGACCCACGTGGCTCCGCCGCCGTTTACGCTCTTCGAATAAATCTCTTCTCCGTCTGCATTGAGTATGGATATCTTGGAAAACAAGGTTGAAGCGTTAACGCTATAGCTTCTGGTTCTTGTTCCTCTGTAAGTTATTATCAGGCTGTTTCCCTGAGTTTCAATAACAAAAGGTAAATAGCTGTCCGACGTGGGCTCCCAATATCCTCTGCTCTGAATTCTGATATCGTTGCCCTCGGAAACGGTTTCTATATCCTTATAGGTTATTTCATACGGAGTTTCAGCATTGTTTACAACTGTCATATAAAATCTGTCGTATTCCAATGAGATATTTCCGCGCGGGGGAGCAACTTTATAAATTCCAACCGGTAATTCAAGAGTAAGCTCCGGAGTCGTTACCTGAACCTTTGCAATTTCGCTGCTGCCGTTATAGATATATAGATACTTATTTTTGATATTTTCAAAATCAGAAATATTAAACGTTATCTTAACGGTTCCTGTGAGACCTTTTTCGGCAAGCGAGGAGGTTTTAACAAGGCCATAATCGCCAACAGTTCCGAGTTCTTTTTTAAGCTCTGCGGACAAAGCGGGATCGGCTACCATATCGCTCATAAAGTAAACCGCTTCAACACCGCTGAGCATCATTTCGTCTTTAACATAATCGGATACTGTAATTCCCCAAGATTCGATATAAGGAGTTAAATTGATGCCGTAATTTTTTGCCATTGCCAAAATCCAGGCATCCTGATTTTTCATTTTAACGCCGGTGGTGAAATAAACCTCTCTGTAGTACTGATTGAGACTTGCATAGGCGTTCATATAATCGCCGGTGGCGTTGAGCATATTTAATAGAGCATAGAGAGTTGTATCGGAGCCGATAACGCTGTCAACAAACTGAATGCCCGCTTTTCTCTTTGCATTCCAGCTATCTTCTTTTGTGTCGATATCGCCGAGCCAGTTTTCGGTTTTGCTGGGATAAAGCCCGCTGAGCCTCTGAATATAATATGAGAAGATGTTAACTGCAACTTCGGTTATGGGCATACCATAGCTGCTGTTTCCAACGTTGCCCTGATAGCCGTGGCCGTACTCATGAAGGGTTCCCCACCACGGGCATAGAGCCGAAAACATATCGGTGCGGTTTGTTCCTATGCAATCGCCGGAGTTATAATATGCGGCGCCTGCACCGTGCTTGTTTGCACGAACAAAGTATTTTGTTTTAACGGCCTGATTCCAATAGTAATCAGGGGTATAGGAAATACCGATAAGCCCGTCATAGATATCAAGAACCTTAGTCCAGAAATCAAACATTAAATCAAAGCTCTCAAAGGCTCTCTGAGATTTATCATAAACGTGAACGCGGTCTATATAGGGCATTAATGCCATCATAGAAACGCCGTCAACAACGGCAAAGCTATCGGTGTCGGCTTCCCATTCAGCTAAAAACTGAGTTTCATACTCAAAACCGTCGCCCTCGTGATAATAATGCAGGGGCTGAATTCTTTCATCGTCCGCATTATATTTTACTTCGTAAACAACCGGTACTGTCTCTTTATATAATGATTTAACGGTTGGAACGCTGGCAAGGGTGCCATCGTGAGCTTGGGTGGTTGAGCCGGTGTTCTTTATTGTCTGCCAGCCTTCGTCGGTTGCAGGGTCATATTGTCCGGATACAGTTGCGGTGGATTCGCAATAGCCATTGTTATTCTGAAGAGGAACGGTCAGATTGCCCTTACCGCTGATTTTGCGCATCTGGAAAGCACCGGGATCACCGCTTTCGTCAACATCAAGGAAGATGCCGATGATTTGACGGTCCATATTATTTCCGCGGGTGTGGCCGGTGTTATTGAGATGGTCAACAGATGGCAAGGAATACATAGTTTTTTGGAGCCAAACTTCGGTTCTGCCCTCTTCAATATCAACGGGAACGGTAACACTGTCGGAATTGCCGTCCTTATCAAAAACCGTGTATGTTATCTCATAATGCCCCGGTTCGTTCGGATTGATTTCATCGGATACAACAGCCTGAATCTGATTGGTTAAATCAAAGTCCTCATTGTCCTTTGCAAAAACGCGAAATCTTGCGTCGTGCTTATAGTCGATCTCAGTGCCTACGGGAACCTTTATTGCGGTTGTGCCGTAAAGGGTGGGAGCATTATCTTTGCTCATATATTTATAAGTTGGTGCATATTCGGCAGGAACGGTTGAATCGCTGTCGGCTGCAAAGCTCGGAATAACCGCAGTCTGCAAACAAAGCATCGCCGCCAAAGCAAATATAAATACTTTTGTTAAAATACGAGATACTTGTTTTTTCATTTTTTTGCCTCCAATAATTTTTAATGGCAGCTTCATTATAATTCCGCTTTTTTATAAATGCAATATGGTAAATAAAAAAATTATCGACCAATTTGGTAGGTTGTTTTTGTGCTTTTCAACAAATTTATTAACAATATAATTAAACGCAAAAATACTTCTTGACAATGAAAAAAAATAAACATATAATACTCTGCCAAAAATCATTTTTTTGTAAAAAAATCAACTTCAAGATAAAACTGAGGTTGCTTTCATTTATTATTTATATTATTTTTATTACACCACATTTCGGACATCTATACCATTTTTCGCCGCTTCTCATTATTGAGACTACCAAAAGATATAAAAGACCGCATAGGCCCAAAAGGAATCTACCAAAATAAAAAGCACTATATAATTATTTTTCATAGCTAAAATTGCGTCTACAACCATCAAGACTATAATTATAGAAACTATTACAGAAAGTATTATTATGCGTTTTTTGGTATCTTTTTTCTGTAGTTTAACATGTTCCGCATATTCGTCATCAATTAAATACATATTTAATTCCTCATCCACAATTCCGGATTCGGCCTCTGAAATTTTTGCCTCAGTTTCTTTCAACAATTGGTTTATATACTGATGAGCATCTGACCATATCTTTACATATTTTTCGAAAATCATCGCATTCTTGAAAGTTGACGTCATAATTTTGACATCTTTTTTCATTGCTTCAATATTCCTGTTCATTACTTTCCTCCTAAAATATAAAAGTGCGCCAACCGAAGTTAACGCACCGAAAAACGCAAACCTCGATTGTCGCCAAACAAACCTAAACAGAATGGGGATACAAATCCAAACCTTGATATCTAGTGAAATTTGCGTTTTTACAAAATTCAAAAATATCATAGTTTGAACGGATATAATTACCCCATAAAAAGATAAAATACCCCTGATTTTGTTTATTCAGTTTGTTTGGCAATTTTAGTTATCCCGATTATTTCAAGTATTTTTTCAAAAAAGAAAAACGCTGCTCCTTTTGGGGAGACAGCGCTTTGAGATTATTTGATTATATTATCAGTCGATTTTGGGGAGCTTTGCTCTGTAGACGGCAAGCTCTTCATCGGTGGGAACATAGTCGGTCATCTTTTTGTCGTGATACTTTTCGTAGGCGAGCATATCAAAGTAGCCCGTGCCGGTGAGGCCGAAGAGGATGGTCTTTTCTTCGCCGGTCTCTTTGCATTTAAGAGCTTCGTCTATTGCGGCACGGATGGCGTGGCTGCTTTCGGGAGCGGGAAGGGTGCCTTCAACTCTTGCGAACATCTCGGCGGCAGCGAAAACTTCGGTCTGCGCAACGCTTGTGGCTTCCATTAGTCCGTCGGCATAAAGCTGGCTTAAAACGGGGCTCATACCGTGATAGCGAAGTCCGCCGGCGTGGTTGGGCGCGGGGATGAAGTCGGATCCGAGGGTATACATCTTTGCAAGCGGGCAAACCATACCTGTGTCGGCAAAGTCATAAGCATATACTCCGCGGGTGAAGCTGGGGCAGGATTTAGGCTCAACGGCAATTATGCGGTAATCCGCTTCGCCTCTGAGCTTTTCGCCCATAAAGGGAGCAATAAGTCCGCCGAGGTTTGAGCCGCCGCCGGCACAGCCTATAATTATATCGGGTTTAATTCCGTATTTATCCATAGCGGCTTTTGCTTCAAGGCCGATAATTGACTGATGCAGCAAAACCTGATTCAAAACGCTGCCCAAAACATAGCGATAACCTTCGTTTGTTACGGCAGCTTCAACAGCCTCGCTTATTGCGCAGCCGAGACTTCCGGTTGTACCGGGGTGTTCGGCAAGGATCTTCTGACCTACCTGAGTTGTTGCCGATGGGGATGGAGTTACAGACGCGCCGTAAGTGCGCATAACTTCTCTTCTGAAGGGCTTCTGCTCATAAGAAACCTTAACCATATAAACCTTGCAGTCAAGGTCAAAATAGGAACACGCCATTGAAAGCGCGGTTCCCCACTGCCCTGCTCCGGTTTCGGTTGTTACACCCTTTAAGCCCTGCTTTTTGGCGTAATATGCCTGAGCTATAGCGGAATTGAGCTTATGGCTGCCGGAGGTGTTGTTACCCTCAAATTTATAATAGATCTTTGCAGGAGTTCCGAGAGCCTTTTCAAGATAATAGGCGCGAACAAGAGGGGCGGGACGGTACATTTTATAGAAATTCTGAATTTCTTCGGGGATATCTATATAGCGGCTTTCATTATCAAGTTCCTGAGCCACAAGCTCTGAGCAGAAAACTCCCTCAAGCTCTGCGGCGGTCATAGGCTGATGGGTGCCGGGATTGAGAAGCGGAGCGGGTTTATTTTTCATATCCGCGCGAAGGTTATACCATTTTGAGGGAATCTCGCTTTCGTCAAGATAAATTTTGTAAGGTATCTTATTTTCTGCCATGGTGAAGTTTCCTTTCTTCTATATTTTTTTCTTTATTATTATATCAAGTTCCGATAAGAGGATTATGTTGTCCCGGATAAACAAAAAATCCTGCCCTATAAACATAGGACAGGAGCTAAGCTTCTGCGGTACCACCTAATTTCGTTTTCTTTGAAAACGCTCTCTTTCCACGCACTACCATGCGCTTTCCGCTGTAACGGGCGGTTCCCGTCTCCCCTACTAAGCTTTGCCTTTCGGTTTGCCCTCACAAGTCCATTTGCCGAAACGTTTTTTGCCGAACTCACACCATCCGCCGGCTCTCTGAAAAAAACTGCAATCGGTTACTACTCTTGTTCACCGGTTCTCAATATGACACAATTATATGCGCAAAAATCATCAATGTCAAGAGTTTTATGAAAAAACTTAAAAAAAATTGACTTAAAACGCCGTATCTGATAAAATGCAAGTATGGAACTGATTAAAATAGGTGAAAAAGACGACAAAATAATACTCAGCGACAAAAACGGAAACACCGGGTGCTTCCGTTTTATTGATATGCTGCGCTATGGAGGCAAGGAATACGCCTCCATTGCCGACGATGAAGATGAAATTTATATAATGGAATTCATCGACGGAAAAAAAGAGCGCTATATTGAAATTGAGAACGACAGTATTTTTAACACCGTAATAAAACTTTTTGAGGATTTAGAAGAATAACCGTTATGAAAGGGCCGCCGCTATTCTCACATTTTCATAGGTATCGCCTACAACGTTATTTATGATATCCGAAATAACAAGCACCGATGAACCGTTCAGCTTTGAAGGGCTGATTATAACATCTATGCTGTTGTCGCCGATAACAGCTATGCAGTTTCCTCCGAGCTGAGCCGTTACAAGGCTCTCTATATCGCCTTCCGCTTTAGCCGCCGCGGTTAAAGCGGCAATTTTTTCGCTTACGCTCTGAACGTCCTCAACAGCTGCGTCCGAACTTGCAAGAACCGCCTCGAGTTCCTCTATTGCCGCGCTCTGAGATGCTGTGCGCTGTAGCTTTACTGACGCAAAGTATTCGTCCTCTTCCTCTGCGGAAGTAAACATTGCCGCGCCATCCGAATTCTCGGCAGTGTTTCCCGCGTCCGCCGCGCCTTCGGGGAAAAGCTGAGCGTTGTTATTTGTATAATACCAATTAACAAACACCGCAAGCCCCAGCATAACCACAAGAGCGGCAAGCATAATTTGTCTTTTTCCGATAAGTACGTGCATAAATCTTTCCTCCAAAATATACTGAATTGATTACTGACCGTATTTTGAAACGTACACCCTGTTTGCGTTTATGCCGAAGGCTGCGCATATGAGAGACGTTACCTCGCTTCGCACTTTCGCGCTGCCGCCGCCCTCACAGCTCACGGCAACGCCCTTTATAACAGGCGAGACCGATTTTATTTTAAGCCCTGATTTTTTTCCGCTTTCATCAATCAAAACATATTCTCCCGAATACTTCCCCTCGTTTTCATCCGTCTGCTCGTCTTTCGCATACAGAACCTCGTTTATGCTTTCAACAGTTACAAGAATTTTAACTTTTCCAACTCCCTCAACGCTTGAAAGCAGCTTTTCGGCTCTCTGCTCCAGTTCCTTTTCTATTGTCTCTCTTATGCCGTCCGATTTATCGGAAACTGTTTTTGTTTTATCCGTGTTTATTCCCGACAGAGCAAATAAAATAAGCCCTATAAAAAATACAGCAATAAGAATAAGCGCTTTTTTATCGGAAAGCAGTTTTTCTTTAAGTTCCTCAAAAGTTTTCATTCGTCCTCCCGTACCGATATCAAAGGCTCTGCGCCGAGGGCAAAAAAAAGTTCCTCTTTCATCTCCTCTTCCGGGATAAAGCCTTTGTTAAAAACAATTCGGACTTGTTCTATATCTATGCTTCTGTTTTCTGAAATATTAACCGGAACCTCTATATTATAGGGAGTTTCGGTATATTTTTTTATAACGCCGTCAATTTGGGATATCACCGCATTTTTTGCGGCTGAAATAAAATTATCGTCCAGTTCAGCGAAATCGCCATAAGCATAAAGGTCTATATCAGGCATTTCCATATTCATAAACGAAAACAGCGGCTGCATAACGACAAGCAGCATAAAAACCGATAAAACACTCTTTGCGGTTTGCGAAATTTTTCCCGACGGAAGAAGAAAATAATATATAAGCCCCATAACAGCAGCAAAAAGCAGCATAAGCGCGGTGTTTTTCAGAGTTTCCATTTTTCTATCCCCCGGTTTTTACCGTTATTATTATAGCAAGCGAGATTATAAACAAAAACGCGTTAAATAGCATAACTGCTATTATCACATTAAAAATCGAAGTAAAAACCGAAATAAAACCCGATATCTTTTTAATTTCAAACATTTCGGCTGCAAGAGAGAGCAAATACATCATCAGTTTCCATATTATCAGAGAGCAAAGCGAAGGAAGGTTAATAAAAGCGACCGCCAAAACTCCGAGAATTGCCGCTGAGTTTTTTATAAGCCCCAATCCCGCCGAGAGCGAACCGAGCGCATCGCCTATCGCGCTTCCTACAACCGGCACGCTGCCGTTTATCATAAACCTGAGTCCTCTGAGAGTCATGGTGTCTTGCGCTCCGGCAATAACTCCCCTTATTGAAAGCACAGCGGCAAATATTCCCGAAACAAAGCCCATAACGGCAGTTATCAGCCGATTAACAAGAGCCGAAAATTTTTCTATTCCCGAAACGGGACTTATTGCCGCCGCAGCGCCGAGAGCCGCCCCGACCACCGTTAACGGAACGATAATATCGCTGAAAAGAACGCTGATGCCCTCCGCAAAGGCGAAAACGCTCGTATTAACGCTCAGAGCGCTCAGCTCATTTCCAGAAAAGGCAAGAATAGCTCCGAGAACAGGTATGAGCGTTAACATAAAATTCTTTGTAAGCATCAGAGCGCTTACGCACGAATCGGCTATTGCAGAGGAGGAAACTATAAGAGAAAAAACCAAAAAAACCGAGCCTATGTTTTCGGCAGCCTCCTTCAGATGAGACGAGCTCATAAACGAAGAAAACAGTCTTATTAAGATTATCAAAACAAGGCACATACCGAATAAAGACGCTTTCTCACCTGCGGTTTTTCCGAAAAGCTCTTTTATTACCCCATAAAGTCCGTTTGGAGATAAATTTAAAAGAGAGGAAAAATCGGCTTCGCTGACCCCCGCGCTTTCAAGCAGGCTTCTCGTTTCGCCGTCTATGGACGAAAAAACTCCGCTGTATATTTCCTCAAATTCGTCCGATATATTTTCGGCAGAAACAAATCCTGAAAAAAAAGGGAGTATTAAAACTGAGAGCAAAATAGCAAAAGTAAATTTTTTCATCTGTTTTTAGAAAATTCCGTTATCATCTGCAAAACGGCCTTCAGGATAGGAAGCGAGATCGCGAGAATAAGAACCTTCCCTGCAAGCTCAATTTTTTCGGCGAGAGCGCTCTGACCGTTATCGCGCGCGCTGTCGGCCGCGAGCTGGGCTATAAGCGCAGTTCCGAGAGCTTTAAGAAGAACCTCTGAAAACCGGACTTCAATTCCCGAGCTTAACGCAGCACTTTCAAAAAAGGCTTTTATATCGCTTATTTCGGAGCCTAAGCTTAAAAAGATAACAACTCCGCAAACGATCTCGGAAATAACCGCGTATTCTGGCTTATAGGCCTTCAGCAGAGAATATATAAATATTTCGGCAAGGGCTATCCCCGCAAGCTTAATTATCACAGCCCGAACACCGACCTTACATAGCTGAAGAGATTGCTTATATAGGGTATCACCATCATAAGAACCGCAATTAGCCCGGCGAGAGTTGTTACCATTGTATATTCCTCTTTGCCGGAGCGGGACAGCACCTGATTTATGACCGCAACGATAAGTCCCACCGCCGCTATTCTGAAAATTACTTCTATATCCATATTTTTCCACCATTAAATTAAAATAATAAACATCAGCACCGCAAGGAGCGAGGAAAAAGC
Organism: Oscillospiraceae bacterium; assembly: GCA_022508845.1. Classification (GTDB taxonomy): domain Bacteria; phylum Bacillota; class Clostridia; order Oscillospirales; family Acutalibacteraceae; genus RUG806. The sequence continues at coordinate 11,643 of JAFLUL010000067.1, forward strand.
CACAGTGAGCTTTCCGTCCTTTTTGCGTTTTTCTTCCGCCTCGGCAAAAATTTGCGAGAATTTCTGCTCTAAATCTTTGCTCCTGTCGTAGAATTCGCTCTTAGAAAAACCGTCAAACGCCGAGATAAAATCTGAGAGCAGAGCTTTTTCGCCGTCCGACAAAAACTCTGAATACTGCCTAACACATTCCTCCCACGCCCTTTGAAGATCCCCTGTTTCTCCGTAAATCCGAGTCAGAGCCGTTGGAAACGAAAAACTCTTATCAAAAGGCACCGCGCATTTTTTCAGCAGGGCGGACATATCACCCAAAAAGCCCACCGATGAAGCGGCCAAAACTCCAAAGAATTCCGAAAATCCCCTGAGCGCCTCAGCTCTTTTTGCCCTTTTCAGCGAGATATAAGTTCCCGCGGCGGCAACCGGAAAACAGATAAATATTATACCTATATATTTTATAGCTCTCCCTCTCCCCTTTTGTAAATTTCGGATATTTGTCCTTTTTTTTCGGATGACAAAAACAGCACCTGTTCAAAAACGCCGTTTTCCCAAAGCTTTATAAACTGCTCCCGTTTTTTAAGCTCGTCTATATTGCCCGCATGTATGCTTGCAAGAAAAATAACCCCGGAATTCATACCCTCAAGCATTTTCTCCGCCTCGTTAACACTGCCGGTTTCATCACATATAATGTATTCCGGCGACAACAGCCTCAATGCGGTTTCAATTCCCGAAATTTTGGAGCGGCCTCTTATTATATCTGCCGAGATAACGCTTCCGGCAAGAGAAAGAGAAGAATAAAACTCGTCCCGTTCATCTATAACGGCCGTTTTTCGATATTTTCCCAGCCTTCCGCCGGCAAGGGCAACGGCGCATTTTTTTAGAAAGGTTGTTTTTCCGCTTGCGGGAGGTCCTGCAACAAGCAGTCCGCGAGAGTTTTTAAGCAGCTTTTTCTCTTCTTCGCTCATCTCAAGGTCGGTGTTTTCAAACGGAATCCTTAT
>JAFLUL010000068.1 GCA_022508845.1 Oscillospiraceae bacterium
CGGTAGACGGTAAAACCGAAGGCAGCCATTGTTCGGTATGTGAATATGTTATCAAAGCTCAAGAAACGGATCCTAAAACAGGTCACCATTATAATGAGCCTGTATTCGTTTGGGGCGTCAATGGCAAAGTAACAGTAACTGCCACCTGCGAAAAGAACGATGACACTAAAACTCTGACCGCAAAAGTAGATAGCGAAAGAACCTCCGAGCCCACTTGCACGGAAAAAGGCACGATTCTTTACACTGCAACGGTAGAATTCGAGAACGAAACTTACACCTCTACGCACGAAGAAGATATTCCTGCCAATGAACACGAATATGATGATCTCGTATTTGATTGGGACGATGAGGGAAATGTTAATGTAACAGCTACCTGTATTTATAACGATGATACTTTGACTTATGAAGCAGAAGTAACAAGCGAAAGAACTGAGCCTACTTGCACGGAAAAAGGTAAAATCGTTTATACTGCAAAAGTGGTAATTGATGATGAAATTTACACAAGTAACCACGAAGTGGATATACCTGCCGCCGGTCACGATTGGGAAGCCAAATTCACCTGGACTCCAAAAGCAGAGGGCGGATATGATGTAACAGCTAAACGTGTTTGCAAAACCGATCCGAATCATGAGGAGTCTGCTGAAAATGTTATCGTAGACAGCAAAATCACAAAGTATCCCACCAGTGCTGAGGAAGGTGAGAAAGAATATACCGCCACCGCCACTTTCAGCGATGCAGCCTATACCGATAAAAAGACCGATAAAATTGAAAAGCTTAATCAGGATTATGAATTTGTAGGCTTTGAATGGAGTGCAGATAACACTTCTGCAACAGTTGTTGTAAAAGATAAAAACAACGGAAATGCTGAAGTAAGATTCCCCGCGGATATGAGCAGTGAAAAGCATGAACCCACCTGCACCGAAAAGGGCAAAACCGTTTACACTGCAACTTATGGCGGAAACAGCGAAAGCAAAACCGTTTATGATGAAAGTGAAGAGGGCAAAGCTCTCGGTCACAGCTACACGATCGTTGAGGCAAATACTGACGGAACTCACACTCTCACTTGCGACCGCTGCGAAGAAGGAACTGAGGAACATTCTTCTATAGTTAAATGCTCCGAAGGTGAGCCGATAACAGAAAATAAAGTTCCCTCCACTTGCAAAGAAGCAGGCAAATATGATGAAGTTGTATACTGCACGGTTTGCAAAGCAGAACTTAGCAGAGATAGCAAGACAATAGATAAGCTTGCCCACACTCCCGGTGACATGGTTGTTGAAAATGAAGTTTCTCCAACCTGCCAAAAAGAGGGAAGTTATGACGAAGTGATTTGCTGCACCGTTTGCGGTGAAGTTACCAGCCGTATAACAAAGACCATTGAAAAAACAAGCCACACTCCCGGCGAAGCAGTTGTTGAAAATAAAAAAGCTGCCACCTGCGCGGCGGAGGGAAGCTATGATGAGGTTGTTTACTGCACCGTTTGCGGCGAAGAGATCAGCGGCAGCAGAACAACAATAACTCTCCCGATAGATAAGACCGCTCACGTTTGGAGCGATTGGACAGTTGTAACTCCCGCAACCCCCACCTCTGACGGAACTGAAAGACGCATTTGCTCGGTTTGCGGCGAAACTGAAGAGAGAACCATTCAGATCTCCGGTGAAAAATCCCGTCAGATTCAGTTTGTTGTTACTTCCGGTATGCACTATGTTGTACATATGGAAAAGGACTATACCGTTTCAGGTAAGTCAGCCCGCGCCCTCTATTGGTATAATGATGTTGACCTTAACTTTGAGGTTGTAACAGGCGCAGGTTGGGGCTACGACAGATATTTTGTTCAGGTTAACGGAACTATTCTTGAACCGAATGACGACGGAACCTACACTCTTCCCGGAGGCACAGGTTACGCTCAGATTAACGTTACTCCCGTTATTGTAACTCCATCCGGCGGCAGCAGCAATACCACCGAATGCAAATATTGCGGCAAGCTTCATCCCGTTACCCTTTGGGGCAGAATAGTTGCTTTCTTCCATGCGATATTCTATTGGATCAAGAGCCTGTTCAGCAAATAAACTAAACTCTCTTTTATCCCTCCGGTTTATCCGGGGGGATAATTGTTAAAAAAAGTTTTTATGTAATAGTTGAATTTATTGTTAAGATGAAGTATAATAAATAAAAAAAATAACGGAGTACTTTATATGAAATATAAATCCAAATTCCTTTCATTGTTCCTTGCGTTCTGCATCTTATTTGCTTTTTCGGGGTGTCTTAAATATTCTTCCAATCTGCTCGACACCGCAACATCCAATGCTCCCTCAGGTGACGGGTTCGTTTATAACCCCGGAACAACTTCTGCTCCGGATCCAACCTCCGAAACTCTCCTGCAGGAGCCTTCATCCGGTGAAATTCCTTCGTCAGAACCGTCTTCCGTGCCGGAATCATCAACCGAGGCTCCCGAGAGCACAACTTTGCCGATTGAATCCACCTCCGCTCCCGCAGAATCCACCTCAGCTCCCGCAGAATCAACAACCGAATCATCCCCCGCATCTTGGAGCAAAGCCGAGGTTATCGCATTTTTAACTGAGGCTGTTAATAAAACAAAGGCATATACGGGAACCATAACTGCCCATAGAACCGAAGACCTCGGAGTTACGGTTGAAAACATCTCGCCGAATATTCCGGCGGTAAAGAGCATTGCAAACTCAATAATCTCCCGTGTTGTTAAACCTGTTGACGAAACCTTAACCTTTACAGGCGGAACGTGCGTTGATTCTGAGGGCGAAACGCTTCCTCTGCTTCTTCCGAAACGTCAGAACTTTGTTCTTTCCGAATCGGAAGTTTCAAGTGCAAAAGCATCAAGCAACGGAAACAACATCGTTGTTGAAATAGCTCTTATTTCCGAGCTTGGATCTTTAACTCAGATTCCGACTGCAAATGCGGGAACTATAGGTTATCTTGATATCTCCGATATAGATCTAAGTATGCTCACTATAGAAAAATTGGATATTGAGTATAGAGGCTCAACCATAAAGGCTGTTGTGAATTCCAATGGTTACGTTGTTTCGGCGGACTATTATGTTCCAATCGGGATTGACGCAAGCGGAAAGGCTCTTGGCTTCACCGGAGCATTCGCCTGCTCAGGCTATCAGATTGAAACCTGGGAGATAAATTGGTAAAATAACGCCTAAAAAAATATCTCAATCAGAATCGGCGCATTAACGGATTACTTTTCCGTTATGCGCCATTTTTTTATTTTTTTGCACAAAAAATGTTCATTTTTGCATTGCAATTTTGAAAATTTTTGTGTATAATGTTCATATATCAATAGAAAGGGGATAGTTAATTTTCAATGGCTAATGCAACAGAAAAAGTAAAGGGATTTCTGGGTGAAGTTAAAACGCACTGGAAAACACCCGCCGAGGGGCGTTATGTGCCCTATAAGGAATATCTTGATATTTTTACAGGCGTAGGTTCCAACTATGCCGGAATGAAAACGCTTGAATATATAGCGTTTGCGGCTTCGTGTTATCTTATGATGTACCACTATAAGCTGCCTTATTTAACATTTTCAGTTATAAATATCATAAACATGCCTCTGGGGTATATATGGACCCTTATTTGGTGGTATGTTTGCGATAACCTTGGTTTTATAGCAAAAAAGACCGAACGAAGGCTATATGGGATCTATTTTTTGATGATAGCAGTTGGTTTAACGCTTATTCTTGCCCCCGTGAGCCTTATATTTGATCAGTCCGGCTCGTTTGTTACATATCTTAATTCGCTTGAGGGTATTTCGTGCGCCTCTGCGTTTAAGATACTCGGTACCCACATCCTTTATAACGGATGGGTTGGCGCGAGAAACATCTTTTGGCGCAAAAAGCTTGTTCCGAAATACGGACGCTATAAGTATAGCCTTTATTGCGATTATCTTCCAAAGTGCATAATGGTTATCCTTATTGGTTGGCTGCCGCTCTATAATATCCCAGACGTTGTAACAAGAGTATGGACAGCGAATTTGCTGTTTGCCTGCTATAATGTTTTTGGATTTGCAGATCAGCTCGGCGCCTGCACAAACAATATCTCCCCCAACACCAAAGAGAGAATTATGGTTAGAACCTATCCTTTAAAGCTCTCGCATCTTGCCTGGTCAATTCTTGCCATAATTCTTCCCGCTATAATCGGCAAACTTCCCGGCAAGTGGGAAGATATAAATGTTTTCCGTTATGTTATTCCGATAGCATTTATCACCTTTGCAACCCTTACAATGATTTTCGCGGGGCGCATAAAAGAGAGAATCCCCCAGCCTCCGCTTGAAAAGAAGGTTGAAATTAAATTCTGGGACGGCATGTTCGGAGTTATGGGGAACAAGTATAAGTGGATAAACACAATAGTTAACCTCCTTGACTCCCTCGGAAACGGTATGCTTGCATTTACCACCATACTGTATCTCTATACTTTCCGATTGAGCGGACTTACATATTCGCTGCTCGTTACGCTGGTTTCGTTTGCTGGAACACCGCCGGATTTATTAACGCCGTTCTTTATGAAGAGGTTTTCGTTTAAGCAGGTGATGGTTTTCTATCAGCTGATGCGCGCGTTTGGTTACAGCGTTATCGTTTTCGTCCTGTTCTTCTTCGGAGATAAACTGATGCTGTGCGGCACAGTGTGCGTTGTTATGCTGATTCTTATGGAAATGGGTACAACCGTACCAAAGTCCTTCAACCACGATATGGATGTTCGTATAAACGACTATCAGATGTACCTTTCAGGCGAACGTCTTGAGAGCTTCTCGGGAGTGTTCGGCTGGTTCACCGGTCCCATAACCTCGTTTGTCAGCCTTTTGATCCCGCTGCTGCTTTTAAAATTCGGCTTTAATTCAAACTGGGACGTTTTGTTTATTGATGCCTCAAGAATAAAAATAATCGTTGTGCCTATCATCATCGACATTGTCGGCTATCTTCTTATGACCATTCCTTATCTTATGTGGGATTATGATGACGACAAGCAAAACAAGGTTATGGCGGTGCTGAGACGCCGCGAGGAGGTAACCTCCAAAATGAGAACAGAAGAAAAAGAAGGGGAGGGTGCTTTAAATGGCTGATAAGCGCAAAAAGAACAAGCTTGCCGATCAATCGGAATATGAAGGTTTTAAAAATTCCATCCCCGAGGATGAAATATGGACTTATCGCGTAGAAGGTCTTCAGGCTCCGCATGTAAACAAGTCCTACGAAAATGCTCGCGTTAAAAAGATAGTTGTTGTGGCGGTTCTTGTTGTTGCCATTTCGCTGTCCATCTTCTTCTCCGTTCGCGCAGTTCACACTGAAACCTACAAATATAAAGACCTTGATGACGGCACCGTTGAATTTATCAAATTCTCAAATACCGGTGAAATAACCGAGGTAAAAATAGACTATGCTAACGGGGATAAAAGTAAGCCCGTGAGCGTTTTGCATGAATATGTTTTTAACTGCGATGAAAAGATAACCGACGTAACCATTGGTAAGGATGTAAGAGAGATAGACGGAAAAGCATTTTATTCGTGCTATGCGCTTAAAGCCATACATGTTGACGAAGAAAACGAGTATTTCTGCGATGTTGACGGTGTTCTCTTTAATAAAGATAAAACCATGCTTATCTGCTATCCGATTGACCACGATCTTTATCTGAGAGAAAAATATGGTTATACCGCCCAGCTCTGGCCTGAGGACGAGGGTTACGATCAGGAATACGTTAATAAGATCAACACCTATATCGTGCCTGATACGGTAAAGACTATCGGTATGCTTGCATTCAACTATTCGGAGCTTTTCAACGTGTATCTTCCCGAAGGACTTGAAACTCTTGAAACCATGTGCTTCTTCCGCAACTGGCATCTTGAAAATGTTAACACCTACACCGGAGATATAGAGGCAGCTCTTAACGGCAAAGATGCTGACTGCACCGAAAAGAAATCTCTGCCAGATTCGCTTAAATATATCGGCTCCGATGCGTTTAACTCCGCAATATGCATAGACTATATGTATATCCCTGAAAATGTTGAGTTTATAGGGCATCACGCCTTCTGGGGGGCCGCAAGAAAAGAAAACGGCGATCTTGTTGGCATATACGAGATCCACGCTGCTTTGAGCGAGGAGGATTTCAAGAAGCAGGTTGAAACCGGCGATCAGTGGACAGGTCAGTATGACGGAGCTCTCTTCCAGAAAAATGTACCGGTTCTTTACGGCGAGGACAGATTAATTACCAAATAAACGGCTTAAAAGCAAAAAAAACAACGGTTAGCGAAGTTATTTCGCTAACCGTATTTTTTTAATTTTTATTTAACGTATTTAGAAACAAATTCCTTTATTTTCGGCCAGTAAAGCTCGGGGTGAACGTCGCAAGCTTCGGCGTGCTCAGCATCGGGAATGGAGATGATGTCTTTTTCTGCGGAGCAGGCGTCATAAACAACGCTCATCATTTCGTAGGGAACAAAGGTGTCATTCTCGCCGTGAATAAAGAGAGTTGGCGTTTTTGATCTTGCAACGGCGTCAACAGGGGAGCAGTCGCGGAAATCCCAACCGTGAACGAGCTTTGAATAGGTGTTTGCGGGTTTAACAAACCAGGTGGGAAGATGAGCAACATTGCCTATCTGAGCAACGAATTGATCGTAGCAGTTTGTATATCCGCAGTCCTCAATCGCACATTTAACATTTTCGGGAAGTTCTTCTCCTGTAACAAGCATTGTTGTTGCGGCGCCCATTGACTCTCCGATAATAACGATCTGGCTTTCGGGGTCTATTGAGGCAATATAGTTTATCCAGGAAACGATATCGTGCTTTTCATAATAGCCCATAGAGCAGTGATTCTGTTCGCTCTTTCTGTGGCCTCTCATATATGGGAAAAGGGTATTGTAGCCCATTTCATAAAAGCCGAATGCCTGCTTTGCCATTCCGCGGGGACGGGAGGAATAGCCGTGGATAACAACCGCCCAAAGATGGCTCTCTTCGGGCTGTCTTATCAGTTCAGCGTGAAGAGTTTCGCCCTTAACGTTTATAAGCTTTGTTTCCGTTGGTGCGTTTGCAACATACCAATCGTCCGCATTGCGGAAATATTCGTTATCAAGGTATTTTTGCATATTATAGTCCTCGGCGAGATATTCGTCGGGCTTCATATTTATATATCCCCACCTTGAAAGAACTCCGGCGTGAAGGGCAGCCCCTGAGGCGAAATAAGCCCCTGCTGCCGCGCCGGCAGCAATGCAGGTGTTCTTAACTATCTTCTTGAGCTTTGCCATAAAAACATCTCCTTTTAATATATAACCTTTTTTATCATACCATATTAAAAAAAAGATTGCAAGAATTTTTTAGCATTTTATTGCGCTTTCAGCATATATTGCCATCCTCAGAACAAACGAGCGTTATTATTCGCTCAATGCTTTTTAGCGGTACTCCCAGCTTAAACTGCCTAACGCTGAAGGTTGCCGTTGCGGTATCGCCGTTTTTTGAAGCTTGCGCCGAAGTCATTTTCCAGTCTGAATCAAAAATTTCAAAAGAAACGCTTGCTTTTTCGCAGTTAACTCTTGTTTTTGAATAGGTAAATTCGGCGGTTAGAAAAACGCTCCAGAGAAGAGTTCCGTTTTTATCATAGTAGTTTACGTATTTAGTTTTAGCCGCAGTTTTTGTCCCTGTAAAAAAATACAGGATCTTTTTTATCATCTGCATAAAGCGGGAAAGAACGGACTTAGCGTCTTCTTTTATTTCATTGTTCTTTTTGTCTTCAACTCTTATTTCGATAAAACTGCCGTCATCAAACTGTATTGTTTCTTCAATGGATGCTTCTGAGGCAAAGACCAAAGGAGCTGTAAAGAAAAGCAAAACGCTGCTGAGGAAAACGGAAATCAGTTTTTTCATAGTGATATAAATCTCCCTATTGAATTATTAGCTGCGAGCAGTCCCTCTTCAATATATCCGTAGGCTTCGGTGTGAACGTCAATAAGACTTATGATAATAAATGCCGCCCAGATAACAAGCGCGGCTATAAGCGCGAACAGCACTGCCCTTTTTAACGTCAGCTTTCTTTTAATAAAACCCGCGTTATTGTTTAAGATAACATTTCCGGCTATGCTTTCAGGCGAACCAAAAAGGTCCTCAAGCTCGCTTCGTGTTATTGTCTCTTTTCCGAGAGCATATTCCTCGGCGTCCTCCCGAAGCGAGTTGAGTATTGCTCTTTTTTCTTTTTTATCGCATAAAAGCTCAGAGGAAACATCCGTCAGATAGCTTTTGATTATATTGTTACCTGTTTTCATATTCTTCCCTCTCTTCCTGTTATAAGGTCAACGCCTTTTGTTATTTTTTTGTATTCCTCCAGGAGAGCAAAATAGTATTCCTCTCCTTCTTTTTCCAGATGATAATATTTGCGCAGTCTTTTGCCTACTATTTCGTCGCGGTCGCTTATATATCCGTTTTCAGCAAAACGGTATAAAACCGGGTAGAGCGTTCCCAGCGGCAGAGTAAAATTTCTTTCGCTTTGCTCAGATATTTCTTTAACTATCTCATAACCATACATATCTTTGAATCTTAAAACGCTTAAAACTGCGAGTTCAACTGTTCCTCGCTTAAATATGTCTGCTCCGGGCAAAAAATCACCCCTTCGTTTTTTCTGTTTATATATTATCACAATGAAACTCCAAAGTCAAAGATTATTTTATTGAAAAATATATTATGTTACACAAAATAATTGTTGACACAAAAATAAATTTATGATACGATAAAAAGGGAAAGGTACCGTTTCCGATTTTATCAGAAGGGAGGGAGAGAAATGCAAATAACAGCAATATCTTTTTTCGCGGGTGTGTATCAGCGAATAATCGCTGCGATATTAACGGTTTTATTTCTTTTAGTGCCTGCAAAGCCGGATAATGTTAAGCTTACTGTTCTATCGGCAGATAAAAACGCGGTAACTTTTGAGTATAAAAATGAAACCGGCAAAAAAATCGCCACCGAGCGCAGATTTATCATTGAAAAGCAAACGGAAAACGGCTTTGAACAGCTTGAATTCAGCGATAGTGCCTGTTTTCCGGAAATTTATTCTGAGCTGCTTCCCGGCAAAAGCGCAAGTTATATGGTGAATATTTCGGAATATTTTTCTTGTCCGCTTGAATCGGGAGTCTATAGAATAGTATTTTTCTATTCCTGCTCGGGAGAGCGAAGCGCATCTGCAGAATTTTCAGTTGAATAAAAAACAGAACCGGAGAGAGCTGCTTGCCGCTTCTCCGGTTTTTGTTCCTCATAATAAGGGCTTTTTTTACATATATATGATACCGAAACCATCTATGCGAGAGGGGACGGCCAATATGATAGAAACAGCCTCAAGGGCTGAAACGCTGGGCAGATACATAGTTAAAAACAGATCCACCGTGCGCGCTGCCGCGAAGGCGTTCGGAATATCAAAAAGCACCGTGCATACCGATGTAACAGTTAAGCTGAAATACTTAAACGGCGAGCTGTGGCGTGAGGTAAGGCAGGTTTTAGACGAAAATAAGGCTCAAAGGCATATAAGAGGCGGGCAGGCAACCCGGGAAAAATACCGAAAAAAGAAAGGTGCAGAAAAATAAACGGAAAAACGGCGGAATTTACCGTTAATAAATATAAAAGAATATTTGACATAAAAAAGAATAGGTTATATAATATATTCCGGTGATGCTAATGTTTTCAAAGCTAAAGGAAAAAAGAAAGAAGAAAAAGAAAAAGCAGCGGCCGGAACAGTTTCAAAGCCTTACGGCAAACGGAGCCGCAGTTGAGGCCATAAATTTTGCAATTTGCCCCAATCCGGACGGTACCGCACGTCTTGAAATACGGACAAAAGATATCTGCGAGGCTCTTCACTTTGAACACATTGATTTTGAGCTGAAAACAAACCTCAAAATGATAAAGGTAAGCGGAACTTTCAAAGAAGCAGTAAACGAAAAGCAAGTGAAGCTGTATATTTTTGATGTTGACAGTTTTGAACAGTTTTATATCTAATTTAAGAAAAATGGGATAAAATATATTATATTTTTATAATTTAGGAGAAAAAATATGGAAAAGAATGTTAAAATTGAAGGAATGATGTGCCCTCGCTGCGAAATGCATGTTAAAAAAGCTCTTGAGGCTCTCCCGGAGGTTGAAAAAGCAGAGGTAAGCCATAAATCCGGAACGGCAGCGCTTTCTTTAAATGCGGAAATTGACGATGCAGCCATAAAAACCGCAATTGAAGAAGCGGGATATAAGTTTGTTCAGAGCTAAAAGCTTTTTCTTTTTTATATTGGATAATTTTGCATAATCAAATTTACAATTATTATATTGATTATTCAAATTGTTAATTATATAATTAGAAAAATATCTTTTGGTGATGAAAATGAAAAAGAGTAAATTTATTAGCCTGTTTCTTGCAATTTTGATTTTTGCGCTGTGCTCATTGCCGGCATATGCCGCTATTATGCCCGGTGATGTTGACAATAGCAGCGATATAACTGCCGAGGACGCGAGAGCCATTCTTCGCTATGCCGTTGGCCTTGACACTCCATCCGCCTCCGAGTTCGCCAGAGCGGATGTTAACTCAGACGGATACATAACCGCCTCCGATGCAAGGGCGGCTTTGAGACTTGCGGTTGAACTTGATTCGCTTCTGACCTATACCCTATATCCAAAAGCGCATCCGCTGTTTGAGAAGTCTTTTCCTGATATGCATCCGAAACGTTCAATAGTTCAGGAGATTTATCACGTCACAGCCAACTGGTGCTGCTTCTATACAGTGCGTGACGTATTCCGTCCTGCACTCAAAGATCTCGGCTATTCCGATGAGGTTATAGAAAAGCTTGCCCCTTCTTCATATTCAAGCGATAAGCTCGCTAAGGCGGCGCGCAGCTTTTTCGGCAGGGATCTGCCTATTTCCTCCGTTGCAATGGAACTGGAATGGTATATCCCTTCTCTTCTCGCGGATTATTATCGGAGCACTCCCGAATACGCCGAGACTTATGTTTTTTGGGATTATTATGACGATATAGTTGAAAACGGCGTTATAGAGCAAACAAGCAATGCCAGTTCTTATAAGCCTCGGGTTGGAGACATAGTGTTTATGAGCAACAAGCTTGAGTCCTATATAGGCGACACTCCAACCATAGACCACACCGCTCAGATAATCAGAGTTAATGATAACGGAACGTTTTTATGTACAGAGGGCGGTATAATCCAAAACGGCGAGGACGGCGTTGCAAGAGTGCGCGAGAGAACATACTATTATGATGACTCCAAGGGCACCTATATTTGGGAGTTAAACGATATCGTCAGCGTTTTGATGGTTGCAAGACCTCTTCTTCCGTAAACTAAAAAAATAAAGGGCAACAGCTTTTGCGGCTGCTGCCCATTTTTCTTGTTTAGTTTATTGCTCCTTCGTGGATATCCTTTTCTCCGAGAACCTTTACAACGGTGGCAAAAAGAATCTTAACATCTGTTTTGAAAGAAAAGTTCTCAAGGTAATAAGTGTCAAATGCGGCCTTTTCCTTATCAGAAATAAGATCTCTTCCGTGAACCTGCGCATATCCTGAAATGCCGGGGCGCAGTGCATAAACTCCGTTTTCTGCGCGAATGGAATGAACTTCCTTTTCCTCGGGGATAAGGGGTCTCGGTCCAATAAAACTCATATCCCCTTTAATGATGTTAAAAAGCTGAGGAAGCTCATCCAGGCTGGTTTTTCTTAAAAATTTGCCCGTTTTTGTTATAAACTGTTCGGCGTTGCCTATTTCTTTTTTTGAGAGATACATGGGCGCGTCTTTTTTCATTGTGCGGAACTTATAGCAGTCAAATAATCTGCCGTTCCTGCCAACTCTCTTCTGCTTAAAAACTGCATTTCCCTTGCTGTCAGCTCTTATAAATGCGATGATAATAAGCATCGGCAAAGAAAGGGCAATAATTGCCGCGAGAGAAAAAACAAAGTCGAGCAGTCTTTTAATTTTAGCGTATGAGCCGGGTAAATTTGTTTCCGTTGCCGCCAAAATAAAAGCTCTGTCGGAATTATTATTTTTATTCATAATCAATCGACCCTGCCAGTATATATAAAATGAAATCGTTCAGAACTGTGTGATTTATCTCGATAACAGTATAGCTTAAATCGATATTTATGTCAATAGAAAGAGCGAATCAAAAAAAAGTGTCAAAAAAGGAAGAAAGCTGTGGCTTGCTCAGAGGGATTAAAAAAAGCGGCGGCGCTGTTTGGCAGAGAAAGAGCAAAAACTCTCCTTAAATGCGCTGAAAGCATTTCATCGGATATCTATGAGATACGGGTGTATACAGGCGGTGCGATTGCGTTTGATACCCGGGAGGGGCTTGTTTTTTGCCTTGAAAACGGCGGCGTGTCATCGTTTTTTTGTTCGGATATGATAAAGCCCTCTCCCGCGGAAGCATATGGCGTTGTGAGTGCGGCGGCGGGAAATTCCGTTTTTCTCAAAGAGAAAGAGCTTAAAAGCGGGTATCTTTCAAAGGACGGTATAAGGGTGGGGGTTTGCGGCTTTTCCCCCCAGGGAGTTATGTTTTCGGAGGGGATAAGCTCTGTAAACATAAGGAT
>JAFLUL010000069.1 GCA_022508845.1 Oscillospiraceae bacterium
GAATAAAATCCTCGCCCTCAAGCATAAAACGTAGTCCTTTAACTATAAACTGATTGTCTTCAACAAGCAGAAGCTTTTTCATTATGTGTTCTCGTTTCTTATTGTTTCAATAATATTCTGTTTATTGATTTTACTCAGAGAATAGCGCATTGTCAAGCCCACTATGATAAACACAAATACCGCGCTCATAATTATAGGCATAACGGGGAAAACATAGCTTATATCCATTTCATCGTGCATAGGAATATAAAACGCCGCACCGCCGAGGATACCTAACGGGATGCCGATGAAAAGCGAGCGAAGTCCATAGAGCATACTTTCAAGGCGCACCATACGGTTAAACTCACGGGAGGTCATACCAATGCTTCTAAGCATTGCAAACTCCTTTTGACGCAGGTTCATATTGGTTGTTATGGTATTAAAGATATTGGTAACGCCTATAAGGGTTATAACGGTTATAAAGCCGTAAAGGAAAATTCCCGCAATAAGAATAACTCGCTCTGTTGCTTCCGCTCCGCTTATTTCGTTATGAACGCTCATACCCGAAAAACGCTCGTCTGCATTTATCAGGTCAAGAAGTCCCGCTTCAGCCTCGTTTGGCTCGGCCGCGTTTATGAAAAGAGCGGAAATTCTTGCGCCGGTATCAGCCTTTTCCTCTTCCGAAAAATATTTTTCCGAAACCACTATAATAGGCTGGCTCGGCGGATAGCCCTCAAGCCCCATCGGATGCTCCGAGTTCACCGTTTTTTGCACAGTCATATTCTTTTGCAGATATCCGCCGTCTTCTTTTTCCTTATAAATAGTTATCTCCATTTGGTTTGATGAAGGCAGAGAAATATTTGAGTTTAAATCGCAGAGAATAACAGTTTCGTTAACTTCTGATGAAATACCGAGAGAACGGATATATTTTTCAAAATATTCTTCGTTATAAGCTGCAACCATCAAATCAAGTTTTTCCCAGCTCTCTCTGAGCTCCTGTTCGGAAAGGGCGTCGGGAGCTGAAAAATCATAGTTTTCCATAACTTTATCAAATTCAGCCTTTGCGTCTCTCTTTTTTTCAGAGGAGCCGTAGTTTTCAAGAGAGCAATAACCGGAATTAAGATAAAACCATGAGCAGTTTTCGGCCTTAACTTCGTCAGCAAGCAGAGGATACAAAAGCTTATCCTGATCCGGATGAATGTTGTCAAACGGAAAAACCGATATATTATACGACATACTCTCATACATATTGCTTACGCCCTTTTTCATATAGCCAACAAATGACGACAGCGAGATAAACACCGTTACACTAAGAACCAGCGAAATTACGGTCGTACGGTATTTTTTACGGCTGCGCTTAAGGTTTTTTGCCGCAATAACGCCGCCTATGCCGAAGAGAAATTCCGTTAAGAATGAGACCTTTATCTCCTTTTTGCGGATATTTACCTCCCTGTTGCCGCGAACGGCCTCGATCGGGGCAATTTTACCAGCACGGCGGGCAGGGATATAAGCCGAAAAGAAGATTGTTACTACGGCAAGGAAAGCGGAGGCAACCGCAAGCAGAGGATGCAGCCAGTAAGTAAAGGTAAGCCCCGAAATAAATGAACTCATAAGAGCGTTTACAACATTAAGCAAAATAAAGATCGCGATTATTCCCGAGGCAATTCCCATAGGAACGCCAACAAGCCCGAGGAGCAGTCCCTCAAACAGAACCGCTTTTCTTATCTGCTTTGATGTTGCTCCAACGCTTGCAAGAATACCGTATTGCTTTGTTTTTTCGCTCACGGATATAGCGAAGGAATTGCGGATAACAAAAACCGAGGTAACCATGATTATAACAGTAACTATGGCGCCTATCGTAAAAATAAACTGAAGCGTACTGTCGCTGAGAGCACCCTGATATTGAAGCAGTTCGGTGTTTACGATCAAATTGCCGTGAGAAGACAGATTTTGAAGAAGCGATTTTCTTACGCTGTCATAAGAGCGCGCATTTTTAAGGCTGAAAGAGACGTTAACCGGGTCTGCAGCGGCGAGAGCTTCATCTGAAGCATAGGTAAAACAAGTATAGCCGGGAGCTAAATAGTTCTCAATAGCGTGATCCGGACGGTAGATTACCCCGACGACTGTAAAAGTGTAATCTTTTGTGTCTTCAATAGCTTCATTAACTTCCCTGTCCCACGCATCGGACTGAAAAAGGGTGTTGCCGTTTTCATCAACACGCTTACCCAGGGAGAGATTAATTTCATCTCCCACATTTATTTGCACCCGCGCGTTAGAGCGGATATGAGAAGAAATGACTATTTCATTTTCGCTTATAGGCATACGTCCTTCGCTCAGATACAGTCCCCACCCGCCCGAAAGAGCGCTCTTTGAGAGAGCATATACATAAACATAGGGCTTTTCTTCATTTTTGGAGCCATCTAAAACGCCGTAGCCGAGACTTTGAGAATAAAAGCATTTCTCTATTTTATTATTGGATGTTATTTGAGGAAGTTCATCGCGCTTTACGTTTTCAATCGTCATATGAAAATCACCAACCTGAAAACGGGCTGTGTTTTGAAAAGACTTTAAAGTGCTGGTGCATATACCCGCAACGCCGCAAATAAGAGCGGTGGAAAGAATTATGGCTATGACGGTTGCAATGCTGCGCTTTTTGTTGTTTTTTATTGACGCTAAAGTCAGCTTTTTTATCACGTTCATTTTGCGCACCTCAAGCCATTTTTTCATCGCGGACGATGCGTCCGTCTTCAACGGTTATAACCCTGTCTGCCCTGCGCGCGATATCCGGATCGTGGGTTATAATTATAACCGTTTGATTATAGTTTTTATTTGAGAGTTTCAAAAGATTAACTATTTCCTCTCCCGCCCTGGAATCGAGGTTTCCCGTAGGCTCGTCCGCCAGAATAACGGCAGGGTTATTTATCATTGCCCTGCCTATGGAAACTCTCTGCTGCTGACCGCCCGAGAGCTGATTGGGAAGATTATTTCGCCGCTCGGAAAGTCCAAGCTCATTTAACAGATCTTCAAGCCGCTGTTCATTTGGTCTGTCGCCGTCCAGCAGAACAGGAAGGGTTATGTTTTCGGTAACGTCAAGAATGGGAATAAGATTATAAAACTGATAAACTATTCCCACCTGCCTTCTTCTGAAAATGGCAAGAGCATCGTTATCAAGCTTGAAAATATCCTTTCCGTCAATAAACACCTTGCCGGAAGTTGGACGGTCAACACCGCCGAGAAGATGCAAAAGCGTTGATTTTCCCGAACCGGACGCGCCTATAACCGCAACGAACTCGCCCTTTTCAACGCTGAAAGACACGTCATCCACTGCCCTTACCTCGTTTTCACCTGAATTATAGATTTTTGAAAGATGTTCAACTCTTAAAATTTCCATATTATTTTTCCTCCTTTTGGTTTTAC
This sequence comes from Oscillospiraceae bacterium, assembly GCA_022508845.1. Classification (GTDB taxonomy): domain Bacteria; phylum Bacillota; class Clostridia; order Oscillospirales; family Acutalibacteraceae; genus RUG806. The sequence goes on from JAFLUL010000069.1 coordinate 3,397, forward strand.
GGTCACATTATAATCCATAAAAGTGACACTAAAGTGACTAAAAGAAAAAGCTCAGGTTCTCATCCTGAGCTTTTTAAAAAAATCAGATAATAATGCCGCGCACTCTTCTTCTCGGCATCCGCCGGTTATATCCGGCTTCCAGTTATAAGGAAACGAAAACAAATCTGTTACGCTCCCTGCGCTGCCGGCCTTTTTATCGTAAGCCCCGAAAACAACACGGTTGATTCGGGAGTTTATTATAGCTCCGGCGCACATAGGACAGGGTTCAAGGGTAACATAGAGCGTGCACCCGGGAAGCCGCCAGCCGCACAGAGTTTTGCAGGCAGAATCTATTGCCTCAATTTCGGCGTGATAGAGAGCGTTTTTGCCATTTTCGCGGCGGTTTCTGCCCTCGGATATAATTTCGCCGTCTCTTACTATCACCGCGCCGACGGGCACCTCACCCTCTTCGGCCGATTCCTCCGCAAGAGCGATGGCTCTCGCCATATATTCTTCGTCGGTCATAGCAGTTTTTCTATCCTTTTAAGCGTCTCAAGTCCAAGCTTAACGCCGATTACAGACTCCTCCAGCCCCTCAAATTCTACTGTATAATAGCCTTCATATCCGGCGTTTTTCAGAGTTTTAACGCACTGCAAAACAGGAACAACACCGTGGCCTATTATAGCTCCGCGAAGAAAATTGCCTCCGCGGGTGGCAAAGAAGCCGCCGGTCGGAACAAATTCGTTTCCGCTCTTAAAATGGAAATCCTTGCAATGAACGTGAAAAGCGTAAGGGGCAAGTCTGCCTACGCCGATAAACGGTTCTTCATCGGCACACATAAAATTGCCTATATCAACGAGCGCGCCGAAATTTTCATCTTTAACGCCGTTAATAATGGCTTCAACCCGAACGCTCTCCTGGCAAAACAGACCGTGGTTTTCAATGCAGGTGCGAATTCCCTTTGTTTTGGCATATTCGGTAACGCTCTTATAGCCGTAAACCAGGGTTGGAAGGGCGTTATTAAATCCCTTACCGCCGTTATCGCTGCCGTAGCCGCCGGAGGCATCATGACGCATAAGCTTAACTCCGAGAGCTTCGGCAACGTCAACCTCATCCTTCAAACGTTCAATTTCCTTTTCGGTTTCTATAAGCAAATTTGCTCCTACGCAATAGGCAACAATTTGGATTCCGCATTTTTCAGCTTCAGAACGAAGAGCTTTTGCATATTCTTTTTTATCCTCACCCTCGGGCGGATTTATCTCGGCGAATTCAATTCCGTCAAAGCCCATTTCGGCGGCAAGAGAAATAAGCTCAAGCTCCGTTTTTTTGCCGCTTCCGACAAGACCGGAATAGCTATACGAACTAACTGAAAATTTCATATTTCCTCCTGAAAACTGCAAGTAAGATAATATCTCATATCGGAAGAATAACTTCCCGATGTAACCTTAACATAATAAACCCCGGGGGAAACGTCAAAATCGGCTGAAACGCTCTCCTTATTATCAAAGCTTACAAGGGTGTTTCCTACCTGCTCCATATCCCGGTTATAGAGCGAAATTCTGAAGATCTCTCTGCTTGTTATGCCCTTATCGTGGCTGAAATAAACAGTCATTTTTCCGCTGTTTTCGGCGGTGATAACAAAATAGTCGGTATCGAAATCGGTTTCAGCGTCTGAAATGGTTCCGCTGACGGGTATATCTTCAAGAATGGGGGTTGCATACACGGGTGTGTTATTAAACTCTTTCTCCCAGCCGTTTGTTTCGGTAAAGTTGAAGCTCAGCTCATAGTCCGAGGAAGAGTGATATAGATCATTGTCATCAATTATAATATAATAGGTCCCCGCGTCAAGCCCTATATTAGGCGATGAAAGGCTTTCTGCGTTATCCGCGATTAGCGAGGAATATATAATATTTCCTGACGGGTCTGCAATACTTATACGGCGTACATATCCCTTATAAGATGAAGCAGGTTCAATATTTTTAAGCTCGAGCTTTATATATCCGCTGTTTTCATTTGTAATGCTGAAATAATCCTTATCCGAAACGCCCGAGCGCGAACTCAAAGCGCCTCGAACGGGAACGCCCGGCAGAAGAATATCAGAAGAGGACATACTGTCGTTTGTTTCGGTTTCAAATTTATATGAAGAGCGTCTTTCAAGAGAAAGGGTATAGTCCACCCCTGTATAAACACGGTTTGCAACGCAGATAAAATATATCCCCTCGGGAAGGCCTATATTCCCGCTTGAGATAATAGAGCTTGAAAGAAGAGAATTGCCGCTGTATAGCTCGGTCATATCGCTGTTAAAAATGCTGACCTTAAAGGCTACCGTGGCTTGAGACAGCTCCTCGTGGGCAAAGGTCAAGGAAAAATATGCATCGGAGTCATTTCTGAACATAAACCAGTCCGTATCCTGCCCAGAGAGATAATATGACGCGCTTCCCTTTAATGAAACGCCGGGATAAATCTCCGTATAGCGGGTATAAGAATCATTATATTCTATTTCATATTCCGTTGAGGGCGCAAAACCTATTTTCAGTTCAAAATAGGAATCGCTGAAAACAGAACCGGAGGTAACTTTTATAACATAATTGCCGGGCATCAAACCTATATTCGGACTGCTTCCGCCCTCGGCAGTTGCATTCAGCACATTAAGACTTCTCAGCGCAGTTGAGCCTGTTCCGTTAACATAATATTCCTGATAAAGCTCTGCTTTCCATCCGCCTACAACTTCACTGACAGACGAAAGAGTATAGTTGAGAGCGCCTCTGTCGGTAACTCTTAAATTAAAGCTTACAACGCTTGATGCGGTTTCGAGCCTGTTTTTGTAAGTCATCCCAAAACTGGCGTTTACAACCGTTTCAGTTGACAGGGATGCCGCATTTATCCCGGCGGAAGATTCTGCCTTTTCGTTACCGGCAGTTTGAACATCAGAAATTTCGGGCTGAGCAACAGAAGCTGACTTATCCTCGCCGCGATCATCTACTTTACCAGCAAAATTATTTATTTCGCAATTTTCAGTTTCGGACTCGGATACGGGAGGCTCAGAAAAATTCTGCGCTGCGGAATTTTCCTCAATTTCGGCATTATCCGACACATCGGCAACGGTTTGAGACCAATTATACAGCGCAAAATTCTCGCGGCTATTAACGCCGGACGCATAGTTTTTTTCAACCGCAGAGCCCTGCTTTATGCCTATGCCGATAAAGAAAGCGAACAGCAAAACTAAGCCAAAGCTTATAAAGCTCGAAAAAGCCGCTCTTTTCACGCTTCAAAGCCCCCTTTCACCGATAATATCAAAAGCATTTTAGCATAAACGCACATTATAATCAAGGCATTGAGAGTAAATTTTATCAATAAAAGATTGACAAAGCTAACATTTTTTGATAGAATACTGAGGAATTATCTCTATAGTTAACGTCGCAACTGCGGCAGAACCTTGTTACTCGCTTACGCTCGTAATAATAAACCTTCCTATTCAATATTTGCCTATTTGCCTCCATAGTTAAATGGATATAAGAACCTGCCGCAACTGCGGCAGAACCTTGTTACTCGCTTACGCTCGTAATAATAAACCTGTCTATTCAATATTTGCCTATTTGCCTCCATAGTTAAATGGATATAATAAACCCCTCCTAAGGGTTAGTTGTGGGTTCGATTCCCGCTGGGGGTGCCAAAAAGTCCTTGTAATACAGGGGCTTTTTTGTTTTATAAAAAACGCTTGTTTGCAAATAAACAAAAAGAATATTATAATTTCTGTAACGTTCTTGCTTTTTTCTTATCTAATAGTTGAAAGGACGGTGAAAATGTGACGGATTTTGAAAAGCTTTTTTGCGATAACCGTGAGTTTATATTCAAATATCTTCTTAAACTAACTCGAAACGCTTCACTTGCAGAGGAACTTACGCAGGAGACGTTTTTTCGCGCGTATATGAATTACTCCTCTCTTCGACATAAAGAAAGTGCTTCTGTATGGCTTTGTCAAATTGCAAAAAATACATATTATACCTGGTATAACGAGCACAAGAAAATAGAGTCTTATGAGAACACACAAATCCAAAACGACTCAGAAGACTTAGAAGAAGCATTTTTGCAAAAAGAACTCTCAAAAAAGGCGCTTGCCTGTTTACACAAACTGGAAGATCCTTATAAAAAGGTTTTTATGCTGTCCGTATTCGACAATTTCTCACTCAAAGATATCAGCACTTTATTTGGTAAAAGCGAAAGCTGGGCACGGGTCACATTTTACCGTGCAAAACAAAAATTATTAGAAAAAATGAGGTAACTATATGGAATGCAATATTGTTAATGATCTGCTTCCGCTCTATATCGACGATTGCTGCAGCGAAGAAAGTGCGGAGCTCGTGAAAAAACATATAGAAAGCTGCAAAACCTGCAATGCGCTTTATAAAAGAATGAACTCTCCCGCAGATATTACATCGGTTATTTTCGCACCGAAAACTATTGGCAAAATCAACGACTGGAAGGCATCGGTCCTGCAATCCGTTTTGCTGTTTGTTTCCTTTGCAATTATTACCGTTGGTGTTGCCCTGGAAGCGGCCACTCCTTCGGGCTTGATGAACGGTTATTGGGCGGTATCTCTTGTTATTCCGGCAACGGGATTTCTTCTTTCCCTGGCAAACTGGTATTTTATAAGGCTTTACAAAAGCAGAAAAAGATTTTCAAATTGTTCTCTTCTTGCCACACTCAGCGCAACAGTATGCGCTTATGTTTGGACAGGATTTCACTATGAAATGAATCTTATTGAACTATTCGCGGAAAGCAATTTCATTGAATTTTTTGACGTAATGCAAGGCGTGCTCTTCCTTTACGGAATCGGAATTATGTTAACGGCGATATCCTGTATTCTGTCCAAAGTTCTGTCAAACCGATATGCAAAAATGCTGGGAAAAGATTGAGCGGATTTTGATGAAACAGATAACGATAGTTTTAAGAAGCTTGTTCATAGCTACGTTGATTGTTTTCTTTGGTTTTATTATTCCGCCGAAAAAACATTCTCAATAATTAAGTTTTTTGAAAACTCATTTTATAATAACATTGTTATAAGAAGCGACCTCTGACTTATCAGGTTTTTTCTCGGTATACAGAAGTTTATTGACGTTTTTTGGCATATTTGCGGATTTATACCATATGTTATCCGCAATAACTAAATTCTTAAAATTCTCTGCGCCGATAACACCTCTCCTGGAGCTCTTTGTACCGCTTGGATTTTTGATAACATTGCCGGAAACTGTAAGACTGTTAACAGCGCGGATCTGGAGCAGTTTACTCGGGAAATCTATCATTTCGTTGTCAACAACGGCAATGTTCTTAAAACACTCACCTTTTATCCTATTGCCGTTAAGATTTGTAACAAATTCAATAAGCGCGGTCCAATTATTAACATCGCAGGTGTCAAAGGTATTATTTCGTATCATCAGATTTTCAACGCCGGTGCCCTCCATCCAGCTTTCAAAAATAATATCAACAGGAATGAGTATAGCGGCAGCCTGAGTTTTATAAAAGCGGTTATTTTCAACCAGACCGTTACTTGATCCGAGGAGCAGACCTCTGGCACGGTTTTCGTGGAAATAGCAATTTCTTATGATATAATTGCTGCTGTTTCGGCTGTTATCGCTGACAACTGTTCCCACAACAAAATCGTCAAGCTCTCTGTCAACAGTGAGAGTTATTTCATATTCGTCAACGTTCTTGTCCGTTACAACGGCAGTTATGTCATACTTTTCATAAGTTTCGGGATTTTTGAAGGTAAGCTCAGCACCCTCGCCGAAATTTCCGGTCGCGCGGCAGGTTAAAACAATGGTATTGCCGTTTACACTCTTTATAACGCCGACATTATCATGGACATTGAGGCAATCGTCGCCCTGAAAGCTTATATCGCAGTTTTCCATAATGAAATATCCGGCGGTATCTGCAATATGAAAAGCGTCAACGGTTGTTGAAATGCGGTATTTATCTTCAGTTCCCGGACGAAGGCCTATTGTAATACCCGAAAAAAGAATATGATGCGCGCCTGAACCGGCAGTAAGCCCGGCACCGAGAGCAGAATAAATATTGATATTTTTATATGAAATATTTTTTGAGGACTGCGCAGTATAGAAAACGCTGGATTTATATGTATAATGGCGCAAAAGATAGACCTGTCCCTCCTTAAAATGAGAAACTTTTACTCTATCCGCATTAAATTCTGCCGAAATCAAGTTACCCCCGAGATGAGTTAAATTGGACACACCTGAGGAGAGCTCGTGAAATTCAGACCCGCCCGCGCAGCCTGGGGTGAGGGATTCGGGATCGAACTGATTCAGAGTTTCCCACGGGGTTGAGAGAGCAAAGGAAGCGTCATCAGTTTCCGTAAACTCAAATGTCACCGTTTGTCCCGAAACACCTTTTACCCGAACAAGAGAAGCGAGGCGGCTTCCCTTCTCCCAGTTCCAATCAATGGTGAGATTCTGAATAAGCAGAGTGTTGCAATCATAGATATTAAAATAGTTTCCTTCGGAAAAAATAAATTCCGAGCCTTCCCCATCAATTATGCAATTGCTGATATTACTGAGGGTCATACGCTCGGCTGGAGAAAAATAGTAAATCCCCTTTTCAACAGTCAGCTTTGTTCCGGGATGCTCGGATAAATATGCTGCGGCGGAAAGAAAAGCCTCTGTATTATCATAGGATGATGCGCTCATTCCAAACCGGGAAGCCTCAACGCTTTCATTTACATTTGAGGGCTGCTCGATAGAAAAATCCGCTATTTCAACTCCGAAATTCGGATCGGAAGGCTCTTTTGAATCAGAACCGTTCTCAGGTGTACAGGCGGACATCCCGCATATAATCAGAACAAAAGATAGAAACAGCACAATTGATTTTTTCATAAAAACTTCCTTTCATATTTTCGGGAATAATAATAAAAAACATATTATCGCATTCGACTAAGGCTCTATGGAAATATTATACAAGAGTTCGACCTTGTTGTCTATACTCACTTTTAAAAACCACCGAATTACACCTTGTATAATTGCGAAATCTTACACAAATCAGCACCCCTTATTTTTGTTTGTTTTGCACAAATGAAAACAAAAGAATATATCAATATTAAACAAATATCCAAAGATTTATTTAATTATTTTTTTCGCTTGACTTTGGCAAAAAAATAACTATAATTTGCCTTGAAAAAACCTTTCGGATTGAGGTGCAAAAGAAGTGAGAACATCAATCAACAAAGCGTTTCCCGAAAAATACCGAAGTTTAAAAAACGAGCTCTATGAAGATAAAGACGCTCTGTTTACCGTTGTTGGCGATCTTGACATGCTTCGCCGATACGGAGACGGAGCGATTTGTTTTGATAAGGCGGGAGTTACCGTTTTCGGAGAACAGTTTGAAAACAAATATAAAACGATCAGCTTTTCCGAGCTTAAAAAGGTGAGCGTTAAGCGTATGTACGGCAACGCCTATTTCAGCGCGGAATACAAAAGCGGCAAAAGAGAAAAGCTTATGCGCTTTACCTTTTTCAGCGCAAATATCGCGGACGCGGCAGCGGACTTTGTTAACGGAGTTATTGAAAACGGATATTCAGACGAACTCTTATATGCCGTTGAAAACACATTCCTTGAACAGCGTTCATTTTGCCCGAAATGCGGCAGAAAGCTCCCCTCGCCCGATGCAGAATGCATAAACTGCACGGGCAAAAAGAAAATGTTTTCAAAATTTTCAAAATATGCTGCGCCGTTCAAAAAGAGCCTTATAATATGTATGCTTCTCTCTATGTTCACAACCGCCGCGGCTTTGGTTCCGCCGTATGTTACGGGATATATGGTGGATAAGGTTTTGCCGGATAATGATATGCAGGGGCTTTATATGATGATAGGGCTGCTGCTGGGAGTTTACATATTGCAGTATCTTGTTACGGGAATACGCTCGTATCTTCTGAGAATAACCGGTGATAAGATAGTTGTTGCGATAAAGAAGGATATCTACGAAAAAGCGCAGTATCTTCCTATGTCGTTTTATGATAAAACCTCAACAGGCTCGGTTATAAACCGCATAAATTCCGACTCAGCGGCAATTCAGAACTTTGTTCTGAAGGTCAGTCAAGAGGCTGTTGTACAGTTTTTTACACTTATCGGAATACTTATTATAATGATATGTATGAACTGGAGGCTGACTCTGTTTTCGCTGGCTCCGATACCGCTTGTTGCTTTTGTTGGCAGAGCCTTCGGAAAAAACATAAAACCGAGATATTTAAGGATATGGCGAAGGAATTCCTCCATATCTTCCCTTCTTGCGGACACTATTCCCGGAATAAGGATAGTTAAGGCTTTCTCTCACGAACAGGCATCAACGAAGAAATTCAATGACTACTGCAATGACTGGCTCTATGAGGAAGATAAGATATCAAAGGTTGTTAGCGCGTTTCCTGCGATAATGACGTTTCTTGTTACCTGCGGCTCGCTTATAATCTGGTTTTCCGGCGGTTCTTACATTATAAACGGTAAAGGCGGAATAACAATAGGTCTGCTTGTTTCGTTTATCTCCTATGCCTCAATGTTTTATAACCCCGTAAACTTCTTTGCGAATTTCAATGACACGTATCAAAACACTCTTGCTTCAGCCGAGAAAATCATTGACATTCTCGATGCCGAACCGGAACGCAATTTATCCCACGAGATACCGGAAAGACTTGACGGGAAGATAGAATTCAAAAACGTTAATTTCTCGTTTGACCGCTCAAAGAAGGTTCTTTCAAATATAAATCTTACGATCGAGCCGGGGGATATCGTTGGAATTGTTGGCACAACCGGCTCA
>JAFLUL010000007.1:0-9924 GCA_022508845.1 Oscillospiraceae bacterium
AGCATTTGATAGCGGCGGACGCACCTTCAGAAGAAATAGAGTAATAAGTCCATTTGCCTTCCTTACGCCCAACGACAATATCTGAATCGCAAAGAATTTTCATATGGTGCGACAGCGTAGGCTGTGTGATATGCAAGTCATCGAGCAGTACACAAGCGCATTTTTCCCCGCTTTGGAGCAGTTTCAATATCCGTATGCGGTTTTCGTCGCACAAGGCTTTGAAGACAGAAGCGGTTCTTTTCTCGTCTGTCTGCAATGCTTTCACCTCCCATAGACAAACATCTATTTATATTATATGCAACACATAGACATTTGTCAATGGGTTTTGCAAAAGAAGTTCCCGGCAACCGCTCTGGCTGCCGGGGGGGAGTTCAGTGAAGTTGCGGCGATGCCGCAGTGAAGTTTGGACTTACGCCCAAGTGAAGAAATGTGCTATCGTACATTGTGAAGTGAAGTGTTCCGCATATCGTCCCGAAGGGATACTTCACGCACGCAGTGCGCTTCACGTCCGAAGGACACTTCACGTTCCGCTTGCGGAACACTTCGTTCGAAAAAAGTCACTTTTGTCTACCAGACAAAAGTGACTTTTTTCGTGGCCCGCCCGGAGGGATTCGAACCCCCGATCTTCAGAATCGGAATCTGCTGCGTTATCCAACTGCGCCACGGGCGGATAAACTGAAAAATTAAATATTAAACTGATAAAAACCGACTGCGGTTCGCCTTCATCCGCCCCCGGCGGCGGCGAATCCTCGTCATCAAGTGCGGATAAATTAAATATTGACTGAAATTTACCGAAAATATTTTACAATATTATTTTTCTTTAGTCAACAAATATTTTTGTTTATTTTCTCATAAAGCGCAAAAGCTAATAAAAATGAATTCGGAGGATGTTTTATGACGTTCACAGAAAAATTTGAAGAACTGAAAGAAAAATACGCTTCAAAGGCTGATTTTTCAAAGATAAATTACGATTTTGCCGCTCAGATATCCCTTACGGATTTTGACTGCGAGAACACCTTTTATGTTGCCCGCATAAATAATAAGACCGACGTTCAGCCTTATAATTATTATGATAACACCGTGAGTATAAAAATAGACAGCTCCCTTCTGGAGGAGCTGCTTGAGGGGAAGAAAAACCCCGTGAACGAGTTTTTGCTGGGCAATATTGACGCAGAGGGCGACGCCTCCCACGCGCTTGCGCTCATAGACGCGCTCAAAACCAAAAAGAGAACCCGCAAAAAATCGGAAATCGTTATTAAATAATGTATCCCGCCCGTTTTCGGACGGGATTTTTGTATTGACAAATAACTACATTTGTAGTAAAATAAAAAACACAAGTGTAGTTTAGAGGTGGCATATGTCAATAAAAAAATTGCCCGATGCAGAATTTGAGATTATGAAAGCGATATGGGGAAGTGAGGAGCCGGTAACCTCGCCCGAGCTTACCGAAAAGCTGAGGCGTTTTTTGCCCGAAAAAGACTATAAACCGCAAACAGTTTTAACAATGCTCACCCGCCTTGAAAAAAAGGGATTTTTGCGTTCCGAGAAAAACGCAAAGGAGCGCAGTTATTTTTCCCTGGTTTCGGAGCGGGAATATATTGCGGTTGAGCAGGAGAGCTTTCGCCGAAGGTTTACCGGCAAATCCTTCAGCGGACTGGTTAAGGCTCTTTATGACGCTGAGAGCGTTTCCGAGGAAGAGCTTAATGAATTGAGAGACTGGATTGATAACATTTAATATGGAAGCTTTTGTTTTGAGTTTGGGCATATGCTGCGCAGTTATGAGCGTTATCGCCATTATGTATCTGGGGGTTTGTTCCGCTCTGAAAAACATTTGGTCGGCAAAGCGCAGATATGCCATGTGGATAGTTTTGTTTATAGGCTTTTTAACGCCTTTTAAACCGCATTTCGGCGACCCGGTTTATTCCGTTCCTGCCGTTTCCTCTGCTTCCGGAGTTCCTTCCGACGGTATTTCGGAGGCATTTTCGGGGGATATTACATATATCGCCCTGTTTGCCGTTTGGCTTGCGGGATTTTTGAGCAGTATAGCCTATTTCTCCGTTAAACAGTATAGATTTTACCGCTATGCCGAAAGATTTTCCCTTCCATGTTCCCGGCAGGTTTTGATGGCGGCGAGAGCGGTTTGCAGAGAGCTTGGAGTTAAGGATATCGCAGTCCTCGTTTTGCCGGGGCTTCCTTCTCCTATGCTTACAGGCTTTTTCGCTTCAACAGTTCTTCTCCCCCGGGATGACTATGGCGAGGAGGAGCTGAGGCTCATATTAAAGCACGAGCTTGTTCATTTTAAGCGGCGTGATCTGTTTATTAAGCTGCTGGTTCTTCTCTGCCGGTCGGTTCACTGGTTTAATCCGCTTATGCCTGTTTTTGAAAAAGCCGCCGATAAGGTTTGCGAGCTTTCCTGCGATGAACGCGTTTTGCTCGGCGAGGGGAGCGAGGAAAAAAAGATTTACTGCAAGGCCATTATTTCCGCGGTTTCATCCGAAAATCTTTCCGCTTTTTCTCATAAGCCCGCAGTGGCAGGCTCTTTCGGAAACGGCAAGCTCGATCTGCGTTACAGGCTTCAGCTTATAGTTTCTTCTTCCGCAAAGAAAAAGCTCGGAGCGCTGTGCGTTTTCCTCTCCTGCGTTACTCTGTTCTCCGGCGCGGTGTTCGGAGTTTCCGGAGCTCCTTATGAAACAGGACGTGATTATCTTGAAGAATCAACGTTCACCTCAGAGGAAATTTTATCCGAATCGCATAAAGCTATGCAGGACGATTCTGATTATGAGCACAGTCAGCCCCGGGAAACTTCAACCACGGCTGTTTTTGATGATGATCCCGATATGCCTGTTGAAAACTTAACCGGATATTCCGATGAGAATTACGGCGGCTATCACGAAGGCTCGTTTACAGATGCAAACGATTTGGAGGGGCTTGTTGAAAAAACAACGTTTGGTGGCGGTTAAATTGAAACGGCAGTAAATCCGCCGTTTTTCTTTAAATTAAAAAACTACAATTGTAGAAAAAGGAGGATGCTGATGAAGCTCAAAGAAAATCTTAAAATTATCGGCAAATTAAAGGAGAAAAAGGCGGGATGGTATATCCTTCGCCTGCTTGCGGCTTTTGTTTCGTCGGTTCTGTTTGCGGCGGCTTTTGCTCAGGATATGTTTACTCAAAAGGAGTTTTATTCTGCAATAAACTTTCCGCTGTTTATCGTTTCTTCGATAGCGCTGTTTATTCTGTTTTGTTTTATAAAAAAGGATAAATATGTTCTTTTGCTTCTGATAGGACTGTCGCAGATATACTGTATGTTCACAGCCGTTCAGATTCGGAATTATATGTTTTCCTTCGGGCTTTGCGCCGTTATGTTTATCATAGTTTTTTTCTTTGATTTTCCGTTTGATACAAGCGCTTCGCTCGGGCGGTTGAAATGGATAATGTGCGCTCTGCTTATAGGACTTTACACCCTCTATGTTGGCGGGCTTTGCTGTGTGTATTACAGAACCTACAGAACTCCCTGCTTTGATTTCGGATTGTTCGCGCAGATGTTTTATTATATGAAAGAAACGGGACGCTGCCTTATCACCTGCGAAAGGGATAAGCTTCTGAGCCATTTCGCGGTGCATTTTTCTCCGATTTATTATCTTTTGTTGCCTTTATATTTCATTTTGCCCTCGCCCTGCACTCTTTTGGTTTCTCAGGCGTTTATCGTTGCAAGCGCGGCAATTCCTCTTATGCTCTTATGCCGGCATTTTAAGCTTTCCGATACTGCGGCGCTTATATTTGTCTCTCTTTTGATCCTCTATCCGTCTTTTATGGGCGGCTGCTTTTGGTATCTGCACGAAAACTGCTTTTTAACTCCGCTTTTATTATGGCTGATGTATTTCTTTGAAAAGGATCGTTTCGGCTTTATTGCAGCCTTCGCCCTTTTAACGCTTTTTGTTAAAGAGGACGCGGCGGTCTATGTTGCGGTCGTTTCGCTATACTATATTTTTGCAAAGAAAAACTACAAGTGTAGTGCAACCGTGTTTCTCTTCTCCGTTGTCTATTTTGTTGTTGTAACAAAATGTATGAACGCCTTCGGTGAGGGGATAATGTCAAACAGCCGTTACGGAAACTATATTTATGACGGCGGAGGACTTTTCAGCGTAATTAAGGCGGTGCTGCAAAATCCCGCCTATGCGGTTTTGCAGATTTTTACTCAGGAAAAGCTCATTTTTATGCTGCAAATGCTTGTTGGACTCAGCTTTTTGCCGTTCGCGGTCAAAAAGCCCTCAAAGCTGCTGCTTTTTATCCCGCTTGTTCTCGTTAATTTGATGACAAGCTACAGCTATCAGTTTGACATAGGATTTCAGTATACCTTCGGCAGCGGCGCGCTTTTATTCTATCTTGCCGTATCAAATTACTCCGATCTCGGAGAGAACCGAAACAAGCTCCTTTGCAGCGCGGTTTTAAGCTCTCTTATCCTCTTTTCGGGAGGATACTTAAAAAAGACGTCCGCTCTGTTTGAGGCGGAAAACAATCGGCAGACGGCGGAGATCATAGATGAAGCTCTTGCGCTTATTCCTGATGACGCGAGCGTTCTCGCTTCAACGTTTTTGCTTGCAAACGTATCTCAGCGAAAAGAGCTTTATGAAATAGAGAGAACATCGCACCGCGCCGAATATATAGCCGGAGATCTCAGAAACGGCAGAGTTTTTCCGATGGAAGAATACTTAAACGAGGGATATGAGATTATTTTTTATGAGGAGGGAATAGTTGCGGTTTTAATGTTTGATCCTTAATATATCTGAAAATTCGGAATTAAATAAGAACTCAGAGTTTAGAGAAGGAACCTGCTGTCAGCATTTATAAAAACGGCAGTAATAAAGCAACAGCGGATATGAAAAAGCTATCCGCTGTTTTTTTTCTTTTCCGAAATTCCGGATCCCGGATGCTTATTCTCGCCATCCCTCATCTTCCATTCAGGGCGCGGCGGGCATTTCAAATTTCTGCTTGCACTTTTATTATAAGTATGATAATATATTCTTTAAAGAGGTGATAGGTGAGTGGTCACTGCGGCAATTCTTGGCGGCGGACGGGGAACAAGGCTCGGAAGTTTGACCCCTAAGCAGTTTTTTGAGCTTGAGGGCGAGAGTATAATAATTATGAGCCTTCGCGCCTTTAAGGAAAGCCGGCTTGTTGACGCGGCGGTTATGCTTGTGCCGGAGGACTTTGTTGGCTACACCGAAAGCCTCGTTGCTGCTTCGTCTCTCTCGGATGAGAGCTTCCCTGTTTATGTTTTGCCGGGAGGGGAGAACCGCAGCGAAACGCTCTTTTTATCTCTGGAATTTATAAAAGAAAAATTCGGGCTTCGGGATAATATAGTTTTAACTCACGACGCGGCCCGTCCGTTCATAAATAAGAGAATAATTGAGGATAATATTATTGCCGCAAAAAAATACGGCGCTTCAAATACCTGCGTTCCGGCAACCGACACGGTGTTTTTAAGCTCCGACGGCAGATTTATTCAGAGCGTTCCGGAGCGCAAAAATGTTTTTCACGCGCAAACTCCTCAAACCTTTAACGCTGAAAAGCTCTATGAGCTGTGCAAAAAAATGAACAAAGAGGAATTTTATTCCCTGACCGACGGCTGTTCAGTTTTTATAAACAGCGGGGAGCCCGTTTTTATGGTAAGGGGATGCGAAAACAATATTAAGATAACCTATCCCGGCGATATCGAGCGCGCGAGGGATATTTTGAAGGGCGGCTTCAAAAATGGCTAAAATAACCGTAATTGTAACTTCTTTTGAAAATGCCGAAGGGCTTAAGTATACCCTTGAAAGTTTGTGTGAGCAAACTGACGAGGATTTTGATGTTTTTATAGTCCAGAGCGGAGAGAATGAGGGCAATGTGTCTCTTATAAAGTCATATTGCGATGAATATGTGGGCTTTGCCTACTCTCTTGAAAGAGAAGGGCTCCTCATTCCCGAGGCGAGAAATATCGGCGTTTCCCAAACAAACGGCGAATATATGCTCTTTATGCTTGAGGGCGATTATCTCTCTCCCGAATCCATAGAAAAGTTCAAGGAAAACATTAACGAAACAAAGGCTGATATCCTCTGCCCGAGGCTTTATATTTCGGGCGAATGCGAGCCTTATTATCTCGATTGGGCGGATATGCTTGCCACCGTTCCTCATATCGGCAAGTTTGACGAGGCCCTTCTGAACACTCTCGATATTAACGGCAGAGTTTATAAAAGAAAGTTTTTTGATCTGTATTCGCTTAAGTTCCCTGAGCAGCCTGCGTTTTATAACACCGCCTTTTTATCGGAATGCGTTTTTAAGTGTGACGCTTCTCTTTCGGGCGTTGCGGGAGCCATTTATGACGATAAAAGCGGAGTGTTTTTAAACGGCTTTAAGGACGGGGCTGAGCCGAACGGAAAAAATTTAAGCGCTGCAACAGAGCTTTTTGACGGAATAGTTAACACCGTTAAAACCTTTATCGAGGAGGAAACAGGCTCTTTTGAGGGTGATGAATACACCTTCCAGGAGATTCTTTTTGTTTATTTCACCGTACTCACCGACCGATTTTACAGATATTTCTGGTATCTCTCAAACGAGGATATTTTGCGTCTTAAGGAAAAATACGAGCAGATAAGCGAGCTTATGACAGAAGAGCGCCGCGCGAAAATTCCCAAGGCGTTTGCCGATATCCGTTTTCCGTCAATGTATATGTCCAGAGAGGACGCAGCCGCTCTGCCGATGATAAGCCTGCTTTTGGATTTTGACGACTATATCAGTCTTCCCGAATTTATAAATTCGCTTTATATAGGACGTTTTCCGTTTTTTGAGGTTTTTGTTAAGCAAAGCGCAGAGGAAAACATTCCCAAAGCCCGGAAAAACGCCGAAAACCTCCATATTTTACCCGATGCGGGATTTTTTGCCGCAGCGAGAAAGCTTGCTGTAGGAGTTCAGATAAACGTCAAATCCTCCGAGCCTCTCGACCCCAAAATTCTCTCGGAGCTTGCCGTTTCTCAGGCTCCGAAATCGGTTCTTCAGTATATCTTTGCAAGCAAAAGAAAAAAGTATTCCGCAAAGACCTATCTTAAGAAAAAGGGTATGTCGATGCATTGAATGTGATTCGGAATTAAATAAGAGTTTGGATTTCAGAGTTTAGAGTTCTGATTTCGGGACCTGCGGTTTGCATTATATATAATCAAAACGCAAAGCGTTTCCCGAAATTCCGGATTCCCGATTGGAATCGGAACGGTTTTTCAATTTTCCGATCAACTTAAATTTATTTAAGGAGCGTTATGCAGGATTTTTTGCGCAGAACGTGGGCTCAGATAAATCTTGATGCCGTCAACAATAATATACAGCAGATCAAGAGCATTATGCTTCCCGGGGCAAAGCTCTGCGCCGTTGTTAAGGCCGATTGCTACGGTCACGGATATGCCCACACCGCCGCCGAAATGAGCGAGGCGGGAGCGGACTGGTTTGCGGTTTCAAATCTTTCGGAAGCCTTGCAGCTCAGGCGGGTAGGCATTATAAAGCCTGTTCTTATTATGGGCTATACCCCGCCAGATAAGGCGGCTCAGCTTGTTTATAACGATATCTCTCAGGCTGTTTTTTCCCGCGAGTATGCCGAGGCTCTGTCCGAAAACGCCGTTAAAAACGGAGTGAAGGTAAGCGCGCATATAAAAATTGACACCGGTATGTCAAGAATAGGCTTTTTATACCACGACAGCATAGATAATTACCCGGTTATAGATGAAATAGAGGACGTTTGCTCCCTCCCGGGGCTTGTTCCCGAAGGAATTTTTACTCATTTTTCATCTGCCGACCTCTCAGACGGAGAGGTGTTTACCCGAATTCAGTATGATCTATTCCTCAGCGCGGTTGAAAGGCTCGCTGCAAGGGGAATAGAGTTTTCAATAAAGCACTGCTCAAATTCCGCAGCCATCCTCGAATATCCCGAAATGAATCTGGATATGGTGAGAGCGGGAATAATTCTTTACGGGCTGTATCCGTCTTCGAGCGTTTGCCGCAGGATAAATCTTTTGCCCGTTATGGAGCTTAAAGCCGTTATCTCCATGATAAAAACCGTTCCGCCCGACACGCCCGTGAGCTACGGCAGAGCCTATCACAGCTCCGGTGAGACCGTTATTGCCACCGTTCCCTTAGGCTATGCCGACGGCTACCCGAGGCTTTGCTCAAACAAGACATATATGCTTGTAAACGGCAGACGCGCGAAGGTTCTCGGAAACGTGTGTATGGATCAAACTCTTATTGACGTTACGGGAATTCCGGACGTTAAGGCCGGCTCTCAGATAACGGTGTTCGGCAGCGATAACGGAGCGTTTCTTCCGGTTGAGGAGTTATCAAAGGAAAGCGGACTTATAAACTATGAGCTCATCTGCGCTCTCTCAAGAAGAGTTCCGAGAGTGTATATTAAAAATAACGAGATAATTGAAACAACCGACTATATGCTTTAACGGAGGAAAAAATAATGAAAAAGTATAAAGTTATTCTAACACTTCTCTTTGTTGTGCTTCTTGCCGCCGCCGCGGTGGTCGTATCGGGCATTGTGGATATAAACGGCAGAGAGCCTGAGGAAACAACAAACAACGAAACTGATGTCCGCACCGAATATACCGACGTTTATTCGGTAAAATCGGATATAACTCTGCCCCTGATGAAAACGGATTTTGAAAATATTTTCTATACAATGAGCAAGCAGGGCGAGGTTACGTTTTATGAGGTAAACGGCGGCGAAATAAGCCGTATGGAGGAAGCAGGCTCCTATGAGGTTTCCGCAAATTGCAGCTCTCAGACCCTTAAAGCGATGATACACTATATCGAGGTTGACGAACGCACCTTCGGCTGCGGCCTGTTTACTAACATCCTCTACCCGGATGTGCTTATATACGACTACGCCTTCTTTAAGGTGACCGATATGTTTATGAACTACCGCAACACAAACGGAGTTAACCTCTATAACAATGGAATGAAGCTTCTTCTCATAGACGTTGACAGCAGCCGTTTTTACGTTGACGAAAAGATTTACAGCGAAGCCTTTGCTCTCAATGAAAATCACGAAACCTCGCTCTTCCTCTCAAACGACCAGCGGGTTGTAGGTATGGACGCGAAGGAAAAAACCGACTATAAGATGTTCACCGACGATATCCTCGATCAGAACAACTCAACAAACGTCCTCTTCTTCTCCTCCCGTTATTATGTTGATTATTCCGAAAGCGGCTTTGCCGATATCTTTACTTCCGGCGGCAGCGGAACAAATATTGATAACGTGAGATATATAATAGACGTTGATTCCCTCCATTTTTGGAACTATGAGGACGAAATTTATTTCTTCAGAGATAACGATGACGGCACCTTCACCCTTAAGGCATATAATCCCTCCTCCGGCGAAACAAGATCCCTTGAAACCTTCAGCGGAACGCTCAGTGAGGATTATATAATCAAGTATGAATACATCTTAAATAAGGCCTCCGGCGAAGTAATGAATATTTTAACCGGCGATAAATATCAGCTTGATTATTCCGTTTTCGGAGAGGGAGCCGAAATTGATATGTTTGACATCTCCAAAAACGGCAAATTCTGCTCCGTTCGCGGCAAAACCGCCTCCTCGGGCGCTGTTTTCAGCGTTACAAATCTTGAAACTTATTCCAAGACCTCCTATGAAAACGAGGTGTTCGGTGAAATCGCAAGCGTAAACCTTCTTGGTGACGGCACCGCCCTTATCTCCGTTTCAACCGGCGAAAACTCCGCTTCCTTCTATCAGCTTGTTGCAAAGTTTTGATTGAAAAACAAATAAAAAACTTCCCTGAAACGGGAAGTTTTTTTAATCTCATAGTAAACGGCTTCGTCAAACAGGAAGTTTTTTTGATCTGCCGATTCATAGTAAACGGCTTCGTCAAACGGGAAGTT
>JAFLUL010000007.1:10024-44675 GCA_022508845.1 Oscillospiraceae bacterium
TTTTTTTGATCTGCCGATTCATAGTAAACGGCTTCGTCAAACGGGAAGTTTTTTTAATCTGCCGATTCATAGTAAACTGCTTCGTCAAAGGAATGCAGTTTAAGCGAATTTGAAAGCTCTTTCATCGGCTTATCCTTCATTTTATAAAAAATCTGATATCCGTCGTCCACTATCACACTGCCCTCATCCGCAACCTCGGAAAAATAATCGGGGTTTATCAGAATGTTGGCGTCGCTCGGTTCGTCGGTGTTGGGGCCGTATATAATATATCTTCCGCCGGGATCGCTGTAAAGTATCCTTGCCTCTAAAACGGCGTCTTGCGCTCCGAGAGCTTCAATGCTCTCCTGACTCGGCTGCCATAAAAAAACGTCATCGCTGAGAACCTTATATGAAACGCCTCCCATCGATTCATCGGTTACGGTGGCTCTCTGGGCAAACTGAGCCATCATCCATCCGTCCGAGAGCATCATAAACATAAACACCTCGCCGTTTTCATCGCAAAGCCCGGTAAGGTTATGAGCATTTATTGCATTTTTTTCAGAGCCTGTTTTTTTGCAGCCGCAAAATAAACTCAGGGCGAAAGCTGTTATAAGAATAAGAGCGGTGATTTTGTTTTTCATTGTTTGTTCTCCGAATTTTTTAAGTATGATTAAATTATAAAAAGAAAAAATGAATCTGTCAATACGGACTGCTTTTGCGGTCTTGATTTTTTTTGTTTTGGTGATAAAATAATAAGTAAATATATCTGAAATATTTTTAATGCGGTAAAGCAGGATAAGAATTATTTTCGGATCTGCAGGTTTTATATATAAAAGTACAGCATTTAAGGTTAAAGCTTTGCGCTGTATTTATACCCGGTGTTTTTATTTTCCGTAAACAACAGAATGAACAATAAGAGAGGAGAGAATATTTTGACGGGAATAAAGCGGTTTTTATCCGATCACAGATATTATTTTGCAATTCTTGCGTTTATTCTGTTGTATGAATGGGTCGTTGTTGGAAAGCTGCAGGTATGGCGCAGCGATGTGGTGGCCTATGAATTTCATTCGCTTGATTTCAGTATGGGCTTTTCAAGCTTCATTTTGCCGGGCGCTGTATACCAGCTGATATGCGGCGCGCCGGATGTGGGATCGCTTTCGGTTTATCACACTGTGCTTTTCCTTGGGTTTAGTATTATTCTGGCGGGGTTTCTCGAACGGGTGTATCTGTGCGTGGCAAAGGAGCATAGGCGCATTGCAGGCGTTCTTATTTTTCTGTTTTTAACAGGTCCGTCAACATTTTCGATATTTGTAACAGATCTCGGTATGCCGGAGGTATACTGGGTGTATTTTGCTGCGCTGTTCTTTCTGTTTTTGGCATATAAGCCGCTGAATATTCTGATAGCTCCGCTTTGTGTTCTCTCATTGCTGGTAAATTATGCGGCCATTCTCTGTTATGTTCCCTTTTTTTGTATAATGATTCTTTATAAGCTGTCAAATGAAAAAACAAAAAGCGGAAAAGCTATGCTGCTTTGCACCTTTATTCTGTGCGTTACCGTTTCATTGTCTTTCTGGACATATCTCGTGTTGAGCAGTATGAAAAATATGAACTACACCTTTGAGCAGTTCAATGAGCTTATGCGCTCGCGCGGGGTTACGGAGCTCACCTATACCGATTCGCTGCTCTACGGAAAATACGAGGAGCCTTATCCGGGCTGGTTTATGGAGCTTGCCGCCAGATTTCCGTTTTATACAGAGGGCGATGACCTAAGCCTTGTGCAGATGTTTTTCAATTTTATTGCCCGCCGCTGGGCTATGGTGTATTCTCATCTTGCGGAGCGCAACCCTCTTAAAATCCTGGTTCCGCTGCTTGCTCTTTTCCCCGTGATCGGTCTTGTTTTCCGCTTTTGCTTCAGCGAACTGAAGAATAAAGAAAATGCAAAGCTCAGGCGCTTCGTATTTTTCTGTATACCTGCGCTGTTTTTGTTTGGGTTGGCGGCGGCCTGGCCGTTTTCATTTGACGCTTTTAAGTGGCTGGATTTCACTTTTCTGCCGTTGTTTGCCTCTTTTTTGTATGTAGTGTATACCGAAAAAGAAACGGTTGCTCTTTATATCAAAAAAGCGGTTTCAATGCTTTCATTTCCGCAAATTGCGATGTATTGCTCGGTGTATGCCGTTTGTGTTCTTACGGCGTATTACTGATATGAGGGAAATTATGAAAAAAAAGCTTTTTTATTTGTTTCTTTCGCTTATTCTGAGCGTTATTTGGCTGTTTCCGTTTCAGTCGGGCGCTCATGAATGGATAATGACGGCGGGTTTCGCCGCATCGTTTATATGTTTATGCCTTATTCCGCAAATGTATATGGCTTTTGCTTCGGCCGCCATATTAACTGCCGGTATGTGCTTTTATGATTTCTCATATCTTGCATATTTTGCGCCTTCTGTTTGCTGCATTGCCGCAGTGAGTGCTGTGAGCGGAGGTGATGATCGCGTTCCCTTGAAAAAGGATGTGTTCTTATTAACTGTTCTGAGCCTGCAGTCGATTTGCTTTTGTTTTTCGCTGGTCTGCACTTTTGCAGTTTTGCGGCATATTGAGTTCAGTTTTGCGGTTGATCGCTCTATGTTATGGCTGTGTTTTGCGGTTTGCTTTTCTTTATTTTTATTCTGCAGAGCTGTTCGAACTCGCGAAAACTCACCTTTTTTGCGTGAAAAGCGGATCGCTGTGTTCTTTATGATATTTTTAACGCTTGCCTTGCTCGCTTTGTCCTGTTTGAAGCATAGCTCAAATTTGCGTGTTTATACGCTTCCCGGACTTTTATGCGCTGCTTCGGTGTTTATGATGCCGAACAGATTAACAGACAAGGTTCTCAGACGTACAGAGCCCTGAGAGCTATTCTTATTCAGTGTAATTTAAGAGGTATGATCGTTTTTATGAAAAAGAATCTCTTCAACAGTACCGTAAAGATTTTAAAATGGCAGATCCGTATAACGGATATTGCTTTTGTTTTGATATTTGCCGCTGTTTCCGTTTTCTTTTTCTTAAACGCGCCGATCGGTATTACCGAATGCGATGAGTCCATTTATCTGTTTCCCTGCTTTCGTCTCTATCTCGGAGATAAGTTGATAGCGGACGACTGGACTTTTACAAACCTGAGCTCTGTGTTTTTATATTTACCGTTCCGAATTTTTTATGCGATCCTCGGAGGTGCTGAGGGGCTGATTCTTGCGATGCGGTATTTATATGTATGCATCAAGCTTATCCTGTTTTTTTATATCTACTTCAGGCTGCGTGAATACGGCTGGTGGGCTATGCTTGCCGGAGCGAGCTATGTCGGCACGGATTTTTTCGGTGTTAAAACAATAAGCTACTATTCGATATGTGCAAATGCTGTGCTGATTTCCTCAATGATTTTATTCGTGAGAAATGAGAAAAAAACGCGGCATTATATCTTTGCGGGATTTTTGTTCAGCTGCGCCGTAATAGCAGAGCCGTTTGCTGCAATTGTGTGGATAATATACAGTATAGTTGTTTTAGCGGCGGAACTCAGAAAAAAGATGAACAAGCCCGTTCTTCAAGAATATAGTTTTATCCTTTCAGGGCAGGTGTGGCTGCGCATAACGGGAGGGGTATGCATTGCGGCTGCGCTTTTTATCGTTTTGTGCGCTGTTTTTTTTACAGGTTCAGATCTCGCTTCTATCTTTTCAGGCATCGGCCGGATGCTGCAGTATCTGAATTATGATTTCGGATTCGGAGTTTCTACCGCGCATATCCGATTTTTTGAAAAGCCTCAGATGTATTTGGAGCTGTATAATCGCGTGTTTGTGATACTGTTTTTGGCAGTTTTCTTTGCAGGAGTGATTTTACACAAATTTACCAAAAAATATGAAAGACTATGGTTTTCTCTGTTTGCCCTGCTCTTTGCCTGTTTGTCGGTTCACTTGATTTTATATCCTGTTGAGAGATACAGTTCTGCTGTTGGAGAAAGCAGCTGCCATCCGCTGCTTCTTTCTCTGCTTGCTGTGGCGGCTTACACGTTTACACGGCAAAAAGACAGGAGGATGTTTGCGTTTTTGGCGTTATCGTTTGCGGTATCGTTTGTTTCAGACTGTTCTTCCAACAACAGCTTCGGTTCATTGCTTCTTCCCGGAAACGTGGCGGCTGTGATCATTATCTGCAAATATTTCCGGGAGCAATGGCAGGGCAGGGAAGTCAGAAGAAACATTTTTGCACGGAAGGTCTTTATTTGCCTGCTGTGTTCTTTGATAGCTTTTATTCCGTCTTTTGAGTTATGGCACTATATCTATATGGGCGGTCTGCACGAAACAGAAGAGCTGTTTTGTCATTTGTCCGAGCCGCTGGACACCGAGATCACCTCCGGAACATTAAAGGGAATAGTAACAACGAAAACGCTCTGCGAAAACTACAATAAATGTATGGCGGATATTGCTGTTATCAGGGAAAAATATAGCGGCAGCCTGTTTGTTGCTGATTATGATCCCTCTGTGTATTTGAATGCCGGGTTTTATGTTGCGGCGCCTTCCACTCATATGGTAAACCGATTTGATCTGGAGGAAAATTGGTGGGAGGATCACCCGGAACGAATCCCCGATGTTGTTTATATTCCGTTTTTTTCTCTCAGTTATCTTGTTGCTCTTGATAATGTTAAACCCGAGGATTCGCTTGCTTTCTTTGAAGAATTCGCTGATACTGAGGTGTTTGAGGGTGAAATGGGATATATCGTAAAGATCGACCGATAAAAATAGGGCGTTCGGCATTTTTTGCTGAACAGCCCTTTTTTTATTTAATAGGAAACTTCTCGTTTCCTATTAAATAAAAAGATTTTAACGCCCGCCGAAATTTGCCCTGCGGGCAGCGGCGATGGCGTAATCGAAAGCGGACACGCCGCAGGCGTGCGGCGAAGCCGCTTCCTTGTTCCTTTTTTCTGTTGATCACGCGTCCGGAAGCAAACGGGTAACGCGGATAATATAACCCATCTCTCCTTGAGTTATCTCCCCTTCAATATAACTGAAAAGCTGCTCCAGCTGAATAGAGAGAGTTCTGTTGTCATTGATTTGATAATACCTGCAATCGTAATAAGGAAGATAAATATAAGAAGCCTGATGCGCAGGATTGATCTGCCAGTATCTGTAAAGGCGGTCCGTTTCATTTTCATACCAGGCAGAAAACGTTGCGTAAGGCAGATCCAGATGCAGATACATAAACGGAACCACATTCAGAATTGCAACAGGAGCTCCGTTTGCGGTCTGCTTTATCGTTTCAAGATCGATCAGAGTTCCGTTATACATTTTCTGTATTGATTCAGTTGTGCGCAGATACTTTAAGGGGCCTGACGTCAATTCGCTTGACAGCGGTTCTTTTGATCCGAGCAGCGGTATTTCCGGGGGTTTATATATGCCCTCGGCGATAATATACGCGCTGTCCCACAGCAGAAAAACCGCAATGCATACGCTGATCACGGCGTTGCGGAGTTTTTCCGTCAGCTTTTTATCGCGATAGAGAGCGCGGGTTGGTTTTTTAGCGTCAGAGTTGTTTTTGCTTTCTTTTATATGTTCTGCAAAACCGAGGATCACGCATACTTCGGCGATTCTGGCACAGCTGGAAAAGATGACATAGGAGGATATGTCAATGCAGAGCGAACAAATAATACTTCCGATACATATTGCGAAAAAACGGGGATTAGGTTTTTTTGAAAGAAAAAATTGCACGGGAGCAAACAGCAAAAGCGGGATTCCGTGATCCTGATAAAAATACATATAACTGTCGAGTCCGGTTGCAGATATGCTTTTAATTGCTCCGTGAATAAAGCAGAGCGCCGCAAACACAAGCGATAGAATAAAAATCAGGTTCTTAACGGTTTTATTATTTGATTTTTTTATATAAATAACAGCCGAGGCGATCAGGCAAAGAGTTTGGCCGATTATAAATACGGCGCCGAAATATGACACGGCCTTTGCAAGCTTGCCGAAATCAATGATATTGGAAGCGTTATATTCAGAACCGGTAAACAGAAAAGGAAGCACATCCGTCAGTCCGGTAAAGCTGCCCGAAAATATCAATATCCCCATAAAGCATACGAATACCAATACCGTTCCGACTGTCACATAAAAAAACATCTTTTTTTCGAGAATAAATGAATAGTTGCAAAAAAACGGTTTTTTCTTCTTTTCGCGCACCGCGCGGATCAAAACTGCAATGAACCAAACTCCGAATGCAATAATGAGCAAAGGTTCCGCCATAATACCTACAGCGAGGATAGCTCCGATAATAATAAGCCCCGGTCTGCTCTTTTTTTTCTCATCAACAGCAAGTTCCAGAAACACCGTCATAAGCGACATCGTTGAAACAGTAAAGTAAGATACGGAAAGAGCTGTTTGCGGTATAAGTCCGCAAAAAAGAAATGTGCTGACAGCGCCGGGAAGCTTGAAGCGGCGCAGCTTTTTATACATAAAGATATAGTAACAAGTGTTTACGGCAATAAACAAATAGCGCATAAACAGTATTATTCCGTCCGTTGAGCCCGTGAGGCGTGTGTAGAGCAGGAAGGCGGGAACATTGAGCAGATAAACAAACTGAGAAAGGCTCCATTCGTCTATTATCATCCTGTCGCCCTGCAGAAGCCTTTGGGGCACCGTATAATAGAAGGCTTCATCGGCAATACCTACCGTATAGCGCGCTGTGAGCAGCAAAAAAACAAACAGGAAAATTCCGAGGACTGCCGCGGCGGCATCAGAAAAAAAATATTCAGGCATATGTTTTTTTTGCGCATTTGATCGATCCATTTTTTTGCCTCCTCCGGAAATATTTATTTCATTTTAGTCAATATTATTAAATTTGTCAATGCGGATTCTATGTTGATAATATTGCGGCATGTATCAAAAGAGTTTGCGTTCGGGTAAGAGAATGCCTGACAAAAGAGGTATTGCAATTTTACGACCCCGGTGATATAATAAATAATGGTATTTTGTTTATTGAGAGGAATGCATTATGTCGGCAGTATTGTATTTCGTGATACCTTGTTTTAATGAGTCTGAGGTATTGCCGCTGACCGTACCCGTGTTTTTGCAGAAGCTTTCAACGCTTGCTTCCCAAAAAAAGATATCTGCGGACAGCCGGATTTTGCTTGTTAACGACGCCTCAAATGACAGCACGTGGGAAGTGATAAAGGAGCTTCATAAGAAAGATAAACGTGTTACGGGTATCGACCTCGCTAAAAATATCGGTGAGCAAAGAGCATTGCTTGCCGGGCTTTTTACCGTTGAGGAAAAAGCAGACTGTGTTATAACAATGGACTGCGATCTGCAGGATGATATCGACGCTGTTGACTCAATGGTCGATAAGTTCCTTGAGGGTAACGATCTTGTTCTCGGCGTAAGGTCCTCCAGAGATCAGGCCGGTTTTTCCGAAAAGTTTTTTTCCGCCGGCTTTTATAAACTTGCTTCGCTCTTGCACACCGGCGTGATCAAAGAGCACGCAAACTACCGATTGATGAGCAAACGCTCGATCGGTATGCTTAGGGAGCAGATCAGTATGCCGTTCTATTTTCCCGCTATTGCCGCCACAATGGGCTTGCCTACCGCAACAGTGACCCATAAACGCCTTTCGCGTGCGGCAGGGAAAAGCGGATATACGCTGAAACGGCGGTTCAGACTGGCGTTTGACACGATTTTCGCACATTCAACATTTCCTCTGACGCTGCTTACCCTCTGCCCCGTTGTTTGTTCTGTGCTGACGCTCATTTGCGTGATCGCGTTTGTTTTGCTCAGCATAAGGGCGCGCGGGTTCCGGACGGATTTATGTATTCTTTCGTCAATTTGGTTCCTCGGTACAATTGTGAGCTGCGCGGTCAGAGTGTTGGGTGAATATATTTATATGATTTATACTAATTTACAGAACAAGCCGATTTATCAAATCAGGGATGAGGTTTGATAACCGTTTTCAGGAGGAATCATATGGAAGTGCCTGCCGTAAGGCTGAATCTGATTTTTGAAGCGCACAAAGAGGAATATATGCAGAAAGCGCTGGATATATTGTCTTCCGGCCGTTATATTATGGGAAAAGAGCTTGCCGCCTTTGAAAGTGCGTTTGCAGAATATATCGGCACGAGGCACTGCGTTGGCCTTGCCAGCGGGCTTGACGCGCTTTGGATCACTTTCCGCATTCTCGGCATCGGCTCCGGTGACGAGGTTATCGTGCAGGGCAATACTTTTATTGCCGGAGTTATGGGAATATCAATTAACGGGGCTGTTCCCGTTTTCGCTGAACCGGACGAACATTTTTCTCTGTCGGCAAAAGAGATCGAAAAACATATAACTTCAAAAACAAAAGCAGTTCTTGTAACGCATTTATACGGAATGATGACTCCGATGGATGAGATAGTTCAGCTCTGCAGGAAATATGATCTGAGGATCGTGGAAGACTGTGCGCAGGCGCACGGAGCTTCCTATCGCGGGAAAAAGGCGGGCTCTTTCGGCGACGTTGGATGCTTTTCTTTTTTTCCAACCAAAAACCTCGGGGCGTTCGGCGATGGCGGCGCTGTTGTTTTGAATGACAGCTCTCTTTATGAAAAATTTCTCACGTTCAGAAATTACGGCAGCGAAAAAAAATATCATAACAGCGTTGTGGGAACAAACTCCCGTTTGGACGAGCTGCAGGCGGGCCTATTGGGAATTCGTCTTAAATATCTTGATGAAATGAATGAAGAACGCTGCCGCATTGCTGAAAAATATTTTAATAATATAACCAATCCGCTGTTGAGTCTTCCCGTGCCGCATACCGAAACCGTCAATGTTTGGCATCAGTTTGTTGTTCGGTGCGCGCAAAGGGATGCGCTGCAGCGTTTTCTCCGCTCGCGAAATATAGATACGATTATTCATTATCCTATCCCGCCGCATTTGTCCGAGGCATACAGATATCTCGGCCTCGGAAAAGGAAGTTTGCCGAAAACCGAAATGCTGGCTGACACGGTGCTCTCGCTGCCTTTATATAACGGTTTATCTGCCCCGGAGCAGAACAGGGTGATTGAAACGCTGAATGAGTTTTCCGAATAAAATTTCGGAAACGAATTTATGACACTTTTTGAGGATGATTTTCAAAATGACATACAAACAGGGTTTTGACGCGGTTTTTATTGCTGCGGGTAGTGCGGAGCAGAAAATGATCTGTGAAGCACTGCTGTCGTCTTTGAAAGAAAAATACGATTTTCCCTTTTACGTGCTTGCCGACAACAACAGCGGCGCCCGAATCGGTTCCGGAGGCGCGCTTTTTCAGGTTTTGCATACGTTT
Source organism: Oscillospiraceae bacterium (assembly GCA_022508845.1). GTDB lineage: Bacteria > Bacillota > Clostridia > Oscillospirales > Acutalibacteraceae > RUG806. The sequence goes on from JAFLUL010000007.1 coordinate 19,307, forward strand.
AATTCCGAGGAGGAACTTCGCGAAAAAAAAATCCTTATCGTGCTGACCGGAGGAAAAAGTAAACGGGCGGCAAACTATGCCATACGCGGAAAAGCATTTATGTGTATCGCAGCTGATGAAAAAAATGAAGCGCTCACGTTTATCGACTATGCTTTGCTGAATGCGCTTCGGTTTTCTGCCGGTACGAACCGCGGAGTTGTTGTGTGCTGCGGGGATATCATCGTGGATTTTACAGGCCGGGAGCTTTGCTTGCAGGACAGCGCCGCTGTCAGCGTTTATGCTGATTCGGCCACAGCTATGCGGCATGGAGTAATGTTTTCGGACTCAGAAGGTATGCTGTGCGATTATCTGCAAAAGCCGTCGGCGGATGGACTCCGAAAATATGCATTGAAATATAAAACGGAAAATGCTGTGCCGGTTGACGCAGGGCTTGTTTTTTTATCTTCCGATTATGTTACAGAGCTTTGGCGTCTTGCCCGGGAGGCGCTCTCCTATGTCCGGCAATGCGGCTCTGAGCTGAATTTGTTTACCGACATTCTTCCTGTTAATGCTCGTAATATTACTCGGGAGCAGTTTCTTTGTTCGGGAAAGGCGCGTATATGTGAACTTATTTGGGATCGCCTGCGGAAGTATAAGCTCCGCGTTATTTGCGAAACGCAGCCGTTTCGTCATTTTGGCACTCCGTCGGAGATCCTGCGCAATGTTTTTTCAATGTCCGCCGAAACGCAGTCTGTTTGTATAAACAGCGAAGTCAGTGAGTCGGCTGTTATCGAAACGGGAAGCTTGCTCGATAATGTTCAGCTTGCCGGAAAAGCGCGGGTGGGTAAAGGATGTCTTGTTACCGATATTATGCTGCGCGATGTTGAAGTGCCGCCTGATTCCTCCGTGTTCGGTATTCGGCTGAAGGACGGCCGTTGCGTTGCCTGCGTTTTGCGTATTGAAAACGATCCCGGCGCAGCGGGAAAGCTTGCTCTTGAAAGCTGGGAGAGACCGCTGTATTATCCGGCTTCGTCATTCACAGATTCTTTTCGGAAGTATATGCTGAATTCATCCTCTCAGGACGCGGTCAGCCTTGATTTCTGTGTTCGGAATGCAGATCCCCGTTTTTTCCTTGACTGGCGTCAGTATCTGGTTGATACGCTGAATGCCGCTCCGCGGGAAAATTCCGCATATGTTTTTGCAAGATCGCGGCTGATTGATGAATATTATGCAAACAGAAAACAGATGGAAAGCCTTCGCTGCGTAAAAGACTGTGCAAACGTGAAGCTGCCTGCCCGAATCAATTTTTCCGGAACCTGGACGGACTGTATGCCATACTGCATTGAGAATGGCGGCGAGGTTATAAATGCTGCCATTCGTATCAACGGTATAATGCCGATTTGCGTGTGTGCGGAGCGAATAGAGGAAAAACATATTGAAATGCGCAACGCCGATGTAAGCGGCGTTTCCGAAATTTATACGCCTGGCGGTGAAATGCAGGTGCTGTCGGACTGTAATCTGCACCGTGCTGTGTTTCAAACGCTCGGTGTGGGGAAGAACACTGTGCTGGAGGACGGCATCCGGCTTACGGTTTCGGTGAGAAAAATTATGAAGGGCTCCGGCCTCGGAACGAGCAGTATTGTGCTTTATGGCTGCTTTTGCGCATTGAGCGATTTGCTGGGAATGAACCTCTCCGAAAGCGATATTCTGTACTGCGTGTTTATTGCGGAGCAGCTGATGCATACAGGCGGAGGCTGGCAGGATCAGGGGAGTCAGCTCGGCAGAGGATTTAAATCCGTGAAATCCCGGGCGGGTATTCCGCAGAAAATTACGGTTGCACCGATCCCGTGCAGCGAAGAATTTTTAAAAAAAATATCGGACAGACTTGTTCTGATCTCTACCGGACAGCGCCATTTCGGCAGATTTATTGTTACGGATGTGATGAATCGGTATCTGGAAAGAAATTCAGACACGCTTCGCGCATTTTCCCGTCTTAAAATGTTGAACTCGGATATGAAAGACTGTATCCGGCGGGAGGACGCCGAAAGCTTTGCCCGCTGTTTTAATTTGCACAGAGAAAATATTGATTTATTATCTCCTTTGATATATAATAATAAAATACGAAAACTTTCCGAAAAATGTTTGCAGTTTGCGGACGGCTGCTCTATTTGCGGCGCCGGAGGCGGCGGGTATATGGCTGCGCTGCTCAAAGAGGGCGTTACCGTGCAGCAGCTTACCGATACACTGCATACGGAAGTTCTTTCCGTTGAAATCATATAATTCTTTCTGAGAGATCTGTTATGCGAAATTTCTATCTTGTTCAGGCGGGCTGTCTTTACGGCAACACATATTATTTACCTTACGCTGTCGGTATGCTGGCGGCTTTTGCGCTTGATGATGAAATTTTAAAACAGGAGTTCTCTCTGGGAAGGATCATTTATTCTTTAGAAGATATCGATACCGCTATCGCGTCTATGGAGGAACCCTCCCTGGTGGGTTTTTCAAATTCAATTTGGAACTACGAATATAATCTTGAATTTGCGAAAAAGCTTAAAATGAAGTATCCCGATTGCGTTATCGAATTCGGCGGTCATCATGTTCCGCCGGACAATTCCTTTCTCAATGACTACGATTTTATAGACGTGTTGATCCACGGTAAGGGCGAAGAAGCTTTTCGCGATGTGCTTCTGGCTGTTTCGGGACGGATAGAATATTCCGATATACCTAATATCTCTTACCGCGATCCAAACGGAAATCCGCATAAAACGCAAACTCAGGCTATCCGCATATGCGATTATCCGTCCCCGTATCTTACAGGAGTTTTCGATCAGATAATCAGCGAGGGCGGATATCCTTTTTCCTGTGTGCTGGAAACGAACCGCGGTTGTCCGTATAATTGCAGCTATTGCGACTGGGGAGAGCTCAATTCGCAAGTGCGGATGTTTTCTCTGGAGCGGGTATTTGCCGAGCTTGAATGGATGGCTGCCAATAAAATGGAATTTGTTTATCTGGTGGATGCGAATTTCGGTATGTTTGCGCGCGATGAACAGATAGCGCAAAAGCTGGTGGAACTGAAAGAAACGGCGGGATATCCGAATAGGCTGCAGGTTTCATATGCAAAGAATGAGCCGGATCGGGTGTTTCGCATCAATAAACTGCTTGCTGATCACGGCATCGGCAAAGGCGCCACACTCGCGCTGCAGAGCTTATCTCCCGAGGTTCTGAAAAATGTGGGACGTGCGAATATATCCAAGGAAGAATATGTTCGCAGGATCGCGCAGTTTCGAGGCGCCGGAATTTCTACATATACTGAGCTGATTATCGGTCTTCCCGGAGAAACGCTTCAGAGCTTTGAGGAGGGGTTATGCGAGATCCTCGAGCTTGGACAACACTCTTCTGTTACTGCCTATCACTGTGAGCTGCTGCCCGGTTCCCGTATGAGCACAAAGGAATATATGGAGCAATACGGCATTAAAACGGTTTGCACAACTCTGGATCAGTTCCATTGCAACGATATGAGAAATGTGCTTTCGGGATATTCCAACATTGTTGTGGGAACAAACACCATGTCCCCCGATGAATGGATTGAAGCAAATTTCTTTGCGGGCGGGCTTCAGGGGCTGCACCATTTTGGACTTACGCAATGCGCAGCCATGTATGTTCGCAAAGAACTGAATATTTCATACCACGATTTCTATACGGCTCTGCTCCGGTTTTTAACTGATGAAAGCAGCGTTTTCAGACCGCTTTTTCGCAATATTCGCAGGGTCCTCTATGATTTTGTGTATAACGGCGGTCCGCTTACCGTCATCGACGGCAGGTTTGGCAGCATAACCTGGCCGCTTGAGGAGGAAGTTTTTCTTGCATGCCTTTATGACCGTGAGCTTTTTTATAAAGAGATAGAAATTTTTCTTCGCAGGTATATTTACGATGCCGCTCTGCTTTCAGATCTCCTCTGTTATCAGCGCAGTGTTATCCTCCATCCCGATAATAACAGCGAGGAAATTATGCTGCATTTTGCGTGGAGAGACTATTTTAACGCGATTATGGAAAACACCTATATACCTCTGCAAAAAAGAGATGTGATGTATCGATTTCAATCGCCTTTTAACGTTGAATCTTGGCCTGAATATGCAAAGCAGATCGTTTGGTACGGAAGAAGAAACAGCAGAATGCTCTATTCAAGCTCCCCGAATACGATTACGGAAGTGTAAAATAACGATATGAAACGAATCTATATGGCTCAGCCGAATTCAAAATACGGAAATTCCGTATATTTCCCCTATGCTGCAGGATCTTTGATCGCCTATGCGTTTGCGAACACTGCGGTACGGGACAATTATATTTTTGGCAGCTTTTTTTATAAAAAAGACTCAATTGATTCAGTGATCGCATCTGTGGAGGAGCCGTTTGTTTTCGGTTTTTCGTGCTATGTGTGGAATTATGAGTATAATAAAGCTCTGGCCGAGGCTGTGAAGAAAAAATGGCCGTCGTGTATCACCGTGTTCGGCGGACATCAGGTGTACGAAGGCAGCGATATAATTAAAAACGGCAATGCGGATATCGTTATGTTCGGCGAAGGGGAAGAGAGCTTTAAGAGAATACTTCTTGCACTGGCGGGGCTTGATGAAATCGGCGAAATTCCGAATATTATGTATCGCAAGGACGGTATATCTGTTTTTACTCCCGAAGAAACAGTGTGCATTCCCCATCGGGTCTCTCCTTATTTAAACGGCTGGTTTGATGAAATGGTTCAAACCGAAAAGGAAGTTGTTTTTTCCGCAATCATTGAAACCAACCGGGGATGTCCGAATAAATGCGCATTTTGCGATTGGGGCAATGTTAAGGCGCGGGTCCGTTTGTTTGACGAAGCGATGGTAAAAGCCGAGATCGACTGGATGGCGGAGCATAGAATTGAATACGTATATGCCGCTGACGCCAACTTCGGTTTGTTTGGGCGGGATGAAGGATATGTGGATTATCTGATCCAAAGGCACGATGAAACCGGTTATCCGCAAAAGTTTCAGGCAACCTACTCAAAAAACAATCCTGATACTGTTTTTTTGCTTAATAAAAAGCTGAATGACGCCGGTATGAGCAAAGGAGCCACGCTATCGTTCCAAAGCCTCAGCGAAGAAGTGCTTACCAATATTTACCGAAAAAATATGCCGCTTGAACACTTTAAGCGCCTGATGCAGCTTTATAATGAAAACGGGATCGCGGCTTACTCCGAACTCATTCTCGGTTTGCCGGGCGAAACTTACGAATCGTTTCGCAGAGGGTTGGAGCTGCTGCTCCAAAACGGTCAGCATATGTCAATCAATATTTTCAGCTGTGAACTGTTGACTAACTCCATTATGAACGATCCCGCTTATATTGAAAAATATCAGATCAAAACCGCCCGCATAGAACAGCATCAATACCATATTGTGCCATACAATGTGGATATTCAGGAGTATTCAAATATAGTTGTTTCAACATCATCTATGCCGGAAAACCGCTGGATCGACGCAAACATCCTCGGCGTTTTTGTTCGGGCATTTCATAATCTGGGGCTTTTGCAATGTTCGGCAATTTATCTGTTTTATGAAAAAGGCGTTGCATATATGGATTTTTACGAGAAATTGATCGCCTATTCCCGGCAGAATCCTCAGAGCGTGTGCGGCAGGGTCTATTCCTGGTTAAAAGAAAAATATTCCGAAGTTGTGCGGGGGGGCGGTTCGCTTACCTGGCATGAGCCTGCATTCGGTGAGCTTACGTGGCCGTTGGAAGAAGCGGCTTATTTAAAAGTTATGAAGGAGCTGCTCCTTTACAGATCTGAAATATATGAATTTATTCGCTGCTTTTTTGACGATGCGGAATTGCTTGAGGACTTAATGAAATATCAGGATTCCGTTGTGAAAACGCCTGCTTCGAAAGCAAGGCCGATCCAACTGAAATATGACTGGTACGCATATTTTTCTTCTGTTTATGAAACAGATTATTCTGAGTTAAAAAAGTGTGACAATACTTTGATTATAGATCCGGGCGAAATTTCTGCCGATTTGTCGGAATTTGCCGTTAAAACGATATGGTTTGGGCGCAGGGGCAGTAAAAATATTATTACAGATATTCATTATGCTTAAATTATTGCTCCGTATGGAGAGATGAGGAAACCGTATGCAGGATTTTAATGGCTTAACAGTAGTAATATTGGCGTCGAATGAACGAGAGCTGCTGCGCCGTACGATCCGCTTGGTGCTTGATTATGTTCAGACTGAGGATCTGGCGGAAATAATCGTATTTCTCAAGTCAGCCAACTGTCCCGCGGCGGATGAACTGAAATTGATACGTGCCGGCATATCGGTTAATATTCCGATACGGGAGTATGTTCAGCAAGAAAAAAAATTGCCTGAAGCATTGATTGAAATTCCGCCGCTGATCAAAAGCTCGCATTTTCTGATTATGTTTTCAGATCTTGCCACTGACGCGGCGTCCATTCCGTTGATGGTGGAAGAAGCCAAGCGGTTTCCCGAAGCTGTTGTTTGTGCTTCAAAATGGCATAAAGATTCCGAAATCCATGATTACGGTTTTCTGCGAATGCTGTGTACAAGGTTTATGAATACTGCTGCCGCATTGATACTTAACTCAGACGGAAAAGATTTATTTTCTATTTTTCAGATCTACCCTCTGGAGATGGTCCTGCAATTGGACTTAAGTGATTCAAAATCCTTTGTTTTTGATTACACTTTAATGCCGATCGCAATGGGAATAAAATATATTGAGGTTCCCACTCGATTTTTCAATCGAACGGAAGAAAAGTCAAATTATAATTTATGGGCTATGCTGAAAACAGGTTTTGCTTTTTTGAGGACTGCCGTAAGGCTTCGTATACGATACAGATGATCGGGGCTCAGGTTTTTTTCTCAGATGAAAAAACCGTGCGATATTTTAACAGAACGGAGAATGAGAATGAAAAACATATATTTGATCCAGCCAAATAACGTTATTTCCGGAAAAGTATATTTTCCTTATGCTGTTGGCGCAATTGCTTCATATGCATGGCAGTTCGATGAAATTAAAAGGGAATATCGGCTTTGTGATTTTATATATAAAAAAGATCCCGTTGAAGATGTATGCGCAACGTTTAAGGAGCCTTTTTTTGTTGGTTTTTCTTGTTATATGTGGAACATAGATTATAATCTTGATCTTGCGAAGCGTATAAAGCAGAAATGGCCTGAATGCATCATTGCCTTCGGCGGTCAGCAGGTTCCGGATGATACCGGGCTTTTGGAGCAGTATGAGTTTATTGATATTCTGATGCATGGCGAGGGCGAACAAACATTTTATAATCTTCTTATGTGTTTTTCTTCGGATAACGATCTCAGCAGACTGAGCAATATTTCATATCGAAAAGACGGAACGCCAACGCATTTACCCCGGAAAATTTATAGGGATGTATCATCTTATCCATCCCCGTATTCCACAGGGCTTTTTGACTGTATTCTTGCCGACGGAAGACGGCAAGGGCTGGATTTTGACGCGGTGTTGGAAACAAACCGCGGCTGTCCTTACAGCTGTATTTACTGCTACTGGGCAGGAACTGAAAACAATTTCAGAATATTTCCTGTTGAGCGGGTTATGGCGGATATCGCATGGTTTGCAGAAAATAAAATATCGTTTGTGATTTGCGCCGATTCCAATTTCGGTATTTTGGATCGGGATAACGATATTGCAGATTATATCGTTCATTGCAAAAAAACTTTCGGATATCCGCAAAAGTTTGAAACAGCCGCTGCAAAGAACAAAGACGATATTGTTTTTGATATCCACAAAAAGCTGAACGATGCGGATATGTGCTGCGGTATCAGCGTTGCGGTGCAAAGCTTTTCTCCCACCGTGCTGGAGATAATAGGGAGAAAGAATCTTTCTCTCGATAATTATGCTCAACAGCTTGAAAAGTATAGGAATGAAGAAATGTCAACCTATACGGACTTTATTTTGGCGCTTCCCGGAGAAACCTATCAGAGCTTCTGCGAGGGGCTGTTTCGGGCGTTGGAGGCCGGACAGCATGATTCTATCAATATCCACCCGTGCGAAGTGTTGCCTAATACTATCCTGTATTCGGCTGAGCTCAGAGAAAAATATCAGATCAGAACAGTGCGCGGGCTGTATCAGGACCATACAAAATACGATTCCGACAGCAGCACCAATTCCTCACATGCAGAGTTAATCGTTTCAACTTCCACCTTGAACGAACAGGAATGGTGCCGGGCGCTGCGTCTGGGAACCTGTGTGCAGAGTATACATTCGTTCGGATTGTTAAAATTTATCGCTATCTATCTGCGTAAAGCGCAGGGCGTATCGTATTATGATTTTTATATGAACCTTTACAAATGGATCGAATCGGAGAGCGGATTTTTGAAAGCAGTTTGTGACGATGTGTTTGAAAATCTTGACCGTTTTGTTTCAGGGAAAGGCAGTCTTTGTTATTATAATCCCACCTTTTCCGATTCATATTTGTATTTCAGAGAAGGACTTTTCCTTTGCTGCGCGGAGAAGTTGGATCGGTTCTATGATGACGTTAAGGCGTATATCTCTCAGTATTTTTCAGATGATGAATTATATGCAGATCTTTTGAAGTATCAAACTGCGAAGGTTTTGCGCATCGGCGATCCGGCGTTGGTTTTGCATTTGGAATACGATTGGCAGGAGTATTTCAGCGATATTTTTGATTCCGCATATCTGACTCCGATCAAAAGAAAAACCGTGCTTGTTGCGGAAAAAAGCGATGTTGATAACTGGAGCGATTATACTTATCAGAAGATCTGGTTCGGTAAACGAGAAAATAAAATGCTCCGCAGATTCAAATATGCACCGGATAATCCGTAACCGACAGCAGAACTGAGGAGTGTTATATAAATGAAAAAAACAGAAGCTGTGCAAACAGAAAAAACTTCAAATTTGCGATTGGATTTTGCCGCGGTGTGTCTCGGCGCGGGTCTTTTTGTTTACTTTCTCTTAACGGCCGACAGGGGAATTGCTATTTCCGACGAGGCATTTTACTATACGGTTCCTCAGCGTCTGCTGCAGGGAGATCTGCTGCTGGTACACGAATGGGGTGTTCAGCAGCTTCCGTTTTTATTCCTTGTTATACCCTATTATGTTTATGTGTCTGTTGTGGGAACTACCGAGGGGATTTTATTGTTTTCGCGGTATTTCTTTTTGGTTATTGATATTCTTTTCTATGCGTATATGTATAAAAAGCTGCGGCATTTTAAGCTCGCGGGGCTTGTCTGCGCATTTCTTTTCTGTGCGATCCTGCCGCCGTCCGGACTGTCGCTGACCTATTATTCAATTGCGCCGATGGCTATGATGACGGTCTGCCTGACCCTGTTTACGGGAAGCGAGAAAAAGCGCCTGCCTTCGCTTACGTTCAGCGGCGTTATTCTTGCCATGGCAATTCTTGCGGAACCGCTGCTGATTTTTGTTTATATCCTGTTCGCCGCAGCAACTGTCATCAGAACGCTTATGAAATGTGATACCGGCTCAGCCTGGCTTAATCTGAAATGGCTTTTTAGTATTACAGCCGGCAGTTTCGCCGTTTTCTGTGCGTTTATGATTTATCTGGCTGTGTCGGGCAGTCTTGCTTTGCTGCCTCAAACGATCGGTTATTTGCTGTCGTCGAAAGGATATACGCCATATGATATTATTGAGCCGGCGAGGTTAAAATTCGCGCTGGGACTTTTTGGGTACGGTTTTCTTCCCTGCGGCGTTTTTTTGAGTGTTGCTGCGTTTTGGTATTCGCGGCAGAGAAAGAAAAACAAAAAAATCAAGATCATTATTTTTATTATTTCGTGTTTGATGTTCGCCGCTTGTTATGTTCATGCGGCTGTGCTGACGCTGTCAAATACCGCATACAGGAATTTTGATTTTCTTGTCAATAACGGCGTGCCTGTTTTGCTGTTTTCTCCCGTTTGGTATTTTTTGCTGAACAAGAGAGATGCCCGTTTGTTTCCGGTATGGCTGATCGGATTCTTCAGCTCGCTGCTGATGGATATTTCATCCGATGTGATTCTCGGAAGCTGCGGCGGTATCGCTCAGGTAACAGGACTTATTTCCTTCGCATCGCTGTGCCAAGAGCTTCGGAGCGATCTTGATGAAGTAAAACACGACCGTAAGGCAATACGCTTTAACAAATTGTTTTCAAAAATACTTCTGCCAAGTGTGATCGTGTGTGTTTTAAGCTTTTCGCTCTGGAATGCCGGATTTATTTACGCGGAGGAGTATTGGGATCTTGTGGAAACGATCTATGGCGCCGGTGAAGGAGAGCCTCTTTCGGCAGAGCTCGAAAAAGGTCCGTGTAAAGGACTTAAAACAACAGAGCGTATCAGCGGAATTTATAACGCATTGCTGCAGGATCTGGACACTATAAGCGCGGCTTATACGGGTGAGCCGGTGTATATTGACGGATTATGCCCTTATGGTTATCTTTATCTTGATCTGCCTTACGGTGTTGAAACTGCTTTCTTTGTTCCGTATGACAGAAGGACGGGAGAGTACCTGACGGTTTTCCCTGAGAAACGGGCAAAGATCATTTATTTTCCTATGTATGATTTTGATGAATTCTGTTTGCGCACGGATATGACGAAAGATGATATTCCAAAGGTCATGTCGTTCATATTCGGAGAATCCCGCTATGAGCTTACAGAAACTGCAGCCGGTTTTATTGTTGAATTGGTGTGATTTTATTCTTAATTAAGTGCTGAAATGCGATCAAAGAATAATATTTATTTTGGTTTTGTAAGATTTATATAAAGAAAATTAAAAAATTTTGGTAAAAAAGCAATTTGAATTTTTAGCCTTTGCTTGATATAATGAATAATGTATGAATAGGGGGGTTTTTACCCTTAAGCCAATACTGAATATTACTGTAGGAGGATTCTTTATGAAAAGCTATGCAAGAAAAGCCTTGAGTGTGCTTTTGGCGCTTTTGATGTGCATCACGGTAGTTGCCCTCGATTATTCGAGCCTTGTTGCCGGCGCATACACTGCAAGCCCCACACACTCATACTATTTCCAGTTCGTAAGAACGTCTGCTGACAGCGATTTTGACGGTCAGGACGGCGGCGGAACGCTTACCATTTACGCAAAGAATCAGAATGGCAAGGGAACGCAAACAACGCTGAAAACAGGTTCGTTTGACGCCCGCTGGGCTGATGGTACAACTATTTCCACGGAAACATTTACCAATACTTACTGGCCCACCAGTATTACCATCGGCTGCAATATCAATAATAACAACAGTATGTTTTATAGCGAGAAGACAATCAATGTCCGAGTTGATCTTTACGTTAAAGACGATAACACCGGAACATATAATCGCTATGAATTCGGTAATTTCAGTCTTAAATCCAGCACAACCTCAGGCGGCGGCGGTTCAACCTACAAATCCACCTCGCTGAACTGTGCCGACGGTATTTACCCCAAAGCCACAAAGGTTGCCACCTCCAAAGGCGAAGCAAACGCAACCACCACCACATATAACGTTACTCTGAACGCCACAGGCGGCGCAAACAAAACTCAGGCGATGAGCGCCTATGTTTACGACCAGTATAACGTTATCTGGACTGCGGCTCCAACCTCCTGGAGCCAGAGCGGCACCGTTGCCTGCACAACCTCTCTCACTACCACCGGCGCTTCCGAGACCAATACTCTCACTATGACTCCCACAAACGCGACCCGCGCAAAGGGAACGGTTACTGTACAGGCAAAATACGACAACCTGTATCACAACTTTGCCTTTAATATAACTCCCACCTATAAAATAACATATAACGTTTCCGGAAACGGAGGCACATCCGCCGCTCCGGGACCCGACACCACTGCAAACACGAATACGTCCAGCGCTAATGTGAGCTATACCATCCCCTCAGGCACTAACTATACCGCCAAGAAAGAAAAGGGAAGCGATTCCACAGGCACCTGGGATTTCGTTGGATGGAACGGCTCTCAGAGCGCAACAAGCGGAACGAAGCCCGGTTCGGTCATAAGTATTGATAATTTTAACGACACTCTTTACGCCATTTTCAGCAAAACGGCAAACGCCACGTTCTATTGGTATAATGCTAACGGCACAAGAACCTCCTCAACGGCGTCAAACACCGTATTTAACAACGCAACTCAGTATACCTTTACCGTTCCGAAGACTTCCGTCCCAACAACCTTTATTGCCAACGGAACAACCTATACCTTTGCCGGATGGGCGGTTGACAGCACCACCGCCACCGAAGCGGATTACGCTTCAACCGTAACATCCGCTTCCCGCCCGATAAAGAACGGCAATCTTACCGACACTTATAACTTCTATGCCCTTTATACGGCAAGCGTGACCCTTTCCTATAATAACAACGGCGGCTCCGGCTTACCTGCGAGCCAGACGAAAAATCTTATTTTGAACTGCGGCGCAAATGCGAACGCCGCGAATAACGCCAGCGGCAGAGCAACCTTTACCCTCAATCCGGATAATATTCAGATGAGAAGAGAATATTCTTCTGCTTTTGTTGGATGGAAAACCCAGGCTGTTGACGCAAACGGAATAGATGCGGAAACTGCCGAATATAAGGACGGCACCGTAACCTGGGAGGAAAGCAAAAATCTTCCTGCGGAAATCACCATAGCAAAAGACACCACCGTATACGCCGCTTACTATGACTTCCGCTATAACGTTAAGTTCTATGATAACACCGGCGCTCTGCTCGATATGCAGACCATTCGCCATAACTTCTCCGCCGTGGCTCCTTCAATGAAAACAAATTCCTCCGACCCGAGCCATACGGATTCAGGAAGCCACTATGTATTTGACCATTGGGAATACACAGACGGAGCCGAATATAAGGATACTGATAAGCTTACAAAGCTTGTAAACGGTTATACCTATGAGGTCTGGGGCAAGTATGTGGGCCATAAACATATCTGGGGCGATCCCTATGATATTCACGGCGCAACAACCTGCACCAACGGTGCAATTTATAAGATGATGTGCACCGCCTGCGGATTTGTAAGAGAGTTTGAAGAAGAGCCTCTCGGCCACGACTTTGAACTTGTCGGCGTTGCCGAGGCAACCTGCACAAGACCCGGCTCCTACGGTAAGCTCATATGCAAAAACTGCGGTGCGCTTGACCCGGATCAGACCGCTATAATTGACGGAGTTGAAACTCCCGTAACTGACGATAACCGCATTATTCCTCCTCTCGGTCACGACTACGGCGTTGATATAGATAATTTCCTGGATGAAAACGGCAATTATATCGGCGATGTTAAATCCGTAAGCGCAACCTGCACGACCGCCGGATATTACTATTATCAGTGCTCTCGCTGCAGCGAAGAATACAGAGTTGGAAATATCCCTGCAACAGGCCACAACTGGGATAAGCACGATGAGATCCCCGCAACCTGCACCGAGGACGGCGTTTCCGCCTACACAGTATGCCTCAACTGCGATCTTTATCTGATTGAAAAAGTTGAATTGCCCGCAAAAGGCCATAATCCCGTTCTTATTGATGAGACCGATTCAACCTGCGTTGTAAAGGGTCACACTGAATATTATCAGTGCGCCAACTGCGGCAAATATTATGAGGATGCCGATGCGGAAGTTGAAATTGAAGATATAACCGTAAAGGATAAGGAGCTTTCTTCCCACGATTATCAGCCCGCTGAGGAAGATATTGAGCCAACCTGCACCGAAAACGGATATAAGGGCGCATATGTGTGCACCGTCTGCGGCGAGGTTGATCCCGACCGTCAGGGCGAAGTTGTTCCCGCTAAGAGCCACAATTATCAGCCGACCCGCCACGAGTCCGATGTTCCCTGCGCAACCCCGGGCTATACCGAATATGTCTGCTCCAATTGCGGCGACAGTTATATAGAAAATGATGAACTCGCAGAGCATACAAAGGGCGATTATGTTGCTCCCGTTCCCGCAACCTGCCTTGAAGAAGGTTACACGGAAGGCTACACCTGCTCTGTTTGCGGAGGCTATTATCAGGCTCCCGAGGTTGTAAAAAAACTTTCTCATCAGATGACAACCGTTCCCGGCTATGCCCCCACCTGCACAGAAGACGGAAAGCCCGATCGCTATCATTGCTCTCTCTGCGATAAGGATTATCTCGATAACGAAGGACTTATCCCGATTGAGGGATCCGACAGCATTATTCCCGCCCTCGAACACAACTGGACCGGATGGGTGACCGCGGTTCTTCCCACCGACACCGAGCCCGGACTGGAAAAACGCAGATGTATCCGCTGCGGCGAAGTTGAAGAAAATGAAATTGCCGCAACAGGGCATATAATGAACAAGGTTGAATATAAAGAGGCAACCTGCACTGAGGACGGCAATATAGCCTATTATGAATGCGCCGGATGCGGCAAGTATTTCAGAGACGAAGAGGGCACACAGGAGCTTAATTATGAGGATATCATCCTCAATGCCCCCGGCCACGATATGGATGTTCCGAGCGCTGTTGTTCCCGCAACCTGCGCCGAGGACGGATATGAAGAGTATGTATGCTCCAGATGCAATAATACCGTTGTTATAACCATACCGAAGAATAACGAACATCCCTCGGATAAAATTATTCCTTACGGCTTGAATATCATTGCAACCTGCGCCGCGGTAGGCCAGGAAGCAGGAACAATGTGTTCTCTCTGCGGCGAGGTATTAACTCAGCCCAAGACCCTGCCCAAAACAGCCCACACTCCGGAGCTCAGAGACGTTAGAGCTGCAAAATGCGCTGAAACGGGCTACACAGGCGACACCTACTGCTCGGTTTGCAACCAGATCATTTCAAAGGGCGCAAAGATCGAAGTAAAGGGACATCGCTATAACCGCCAGACTGTTATTGACGCAACCTGCACCTCTTACGGTCAGAGAATAGTTTTCTGCGATGACTGCGATGCATATACCGTTTATGAAACTCCGATCCTCGGACATCAGGTAGTAACGGATAGCGCCGTAAGCGCAACCTGCGAGCATCCGGGACTTACCGCCGGTTATCACTGCGCTCGCTGCGACGAATATGTTCTTCCTCAGGAAGAGATCGCTCAGCTTGACCATAACTACGTTATTTCTGCCGAGGTTGCTTCAACCTGCACAGTTCTCGGCTACAGAGTTTACACCTGCACCGCCGGCTGCGGCGACTCCTACAGAGAGTATGACAGCGCAAAGCTTGACCACGAGATAGGAACTCCCGCCACCTGCACCTCTCCCGCCGTTTGCGCGAACTGCGGCAGAACCTTTGGCGGCCATCTTGATCACAGCTACATTATCAATAACGATTTGGGCACTGATTCAACCTGCTCCGTTCACGGCATAAGAGTGTATGAGTGCGAACTTTGCGGCGATACCTACACCGAAGAAAAAGACCTTATCGAACATAGCTGGGATGAAGCTACGCTGGAATTTGTTCCTGCCACCTGCACCGAAAACGGTCTTGCAACGATTTACTGCTCAGAGTGCGGCGCTTCAACGTCGGAGATAGTTGATGCGACCGGACATAGCTATCAGGGCGGAGTATGCGTTAACTGCGGCGAACCTGAAAATGTTATTTCTGACGACACTCCCACCTCGTCGAAATGCTCCAAGTGCGGACTTAACCATAACGGCAGAACCGGACTTTGGAAGGAAAACGGCCTTCTTTGCAAGTTTATCGCGTTCTTCAGAAGTTTGTTTGGCTTAAATAAATAAGATCCCAAATCATTAAGGCGCTGCCGCATTAAGGCAGCCAAAAAGGAAACCAAGTGTCCCGGACTTCTGTCCGGGGCACTTTTCCTTGACATTTTTTCTTAATAATGATAAAATTATAAAGGATAGGTAGGCTCCGCAAACGGCAGCCGAAGGCTCCTCTTACCTGCCTTATTTTTTGATAAAAGGATAAGTTGGTTATGTCAAAAATTCTTGTCACCGGAGGCGCGGGTTATATCGGCAGCGTTCTTATTCCAATGCTGCTTCGCGCAGGGCACGAGGTTACGGCGCTTGATTCTTTTTTATACCGCCAATGCTCGCTTATTGATTGCTGCAATTATAAGTCGTTTAATATTGTAAACGGAGATTGCCGCAGCGAGGAAACTCTTAAAAAGCTTCTCCCCGGGAATGAGTTTATTATTCCTCTCGCGGCAATAGTTGGTTTTCCCGCCTGCGAAAAGGATGAAACCGCGGCGGTTTCGGTTAATCAAACCGCGGTGGAAACGCTTATTTCTCTTCGGGAGCGGGATCAGAAAATTATTTTTCCCTGCACAAACAGCGGCTACGGTCTCGGGCAGGGGGAGGAATTCTGTACGGAAACTTCACCCATATCGCCCATCTCGCTCTACGGAAAAACCAAAATGGCCGCCGAAAGGGCTGTTTTGGAGGCGGGAAACAGCGTAACGTTCCGTTTTGCAACTCTTTTCGGAGCCTCGCCGCGGATGCGGACCGATCTGCTTGTTAATGATTTTGTTTATCGGGCGGTTTTTGATCGCTCTCTGATAGTTTTTGAGGGGAATTTCAAACGGAATTATCTCCACGTTCGTGATGCTGCCCGTGCATTTATGTTTGCTATGGATAATTTTGATAAGATGAACGGCCAAACCTATAACTGCGGGCTGAGCAGCGCAAATTTATCAAAGCTTCAGCTCTGCGAAAAGATAAAAGACGCTTTGCCCTCATTTCAGTTTTTTGAGGCGCCGGTCGGCTCTGACCCCGATAAGCGCGATTATATTGTTTCAAACGCCAAAATTGAAGCTCTCGGATATAAGCCTGAATTTTCTCTTGAGGACGGAATAATGGAGCTTACTAAAGTTTACTGCGTAATAAAAAATTCATTCTACGGAAATGTGTAGCAGGTATGGAGCTTATTAAAATTTTAACCCCCGATTTTTTATATCCCGATGAAAGAGGTCTGCTTGTTCAGCTCTGCGGCGGCGGATATGAGCAGGTAAACGCCGTTTTTACCAAAAAAGGCTCTATTAGGGGAAATTTTCACTATCATAAAAACACCAAAGAGGCATATTTTGTTCTTTCCGGGAAAATTTTACTCACGGCAGAAAAAAACGGAGTAACCGAAAAAAGAGTATTTGAAACCGGAGAAATGTTTTTAATAGAGGAATTTGTTAAACACAGCCTCGATTTTATTGAGGACACCTATTTGGTTGTGCTTTATAGTAAATGCGTTGAAAACGCCGATGGAACCAAGGATATCCACACCTGCTGATTAAGCTTTACAGCGAAGAGATTATGAACAAAAAAAACATTTATCTTGCTCAGCCTTCATATATGAGTTCAAATTCCGCGCCATTCCCCGCTGCGATCGGCGCTTTGTCCGCTTATGCGTGGAGATATGAGGATATAAAAGAGTTTTTTTTGCTGAAGGATATAATTTTTCTCCGCGAAAAGCAGAGCGAAATAATAAACCGGCTTGACAGTCCCTTCTTGTTCGGTTTTTCCTCATATATGTGGAACATCGAATATAATAAAGCTCTCGCCGAGAAGGTGAAAGCCAGGTTTCCGAACTGCGTTATTCTCTTTGGCGGACCTCAGGTGCCCGAGGGCGAGGAGCTTCTTGAAAGCTGTCCGTTTATTGATGTGCTGATCCATAGCGAGGGAGAAATTCCCTTTTTGGAGCTTCTGCGCGCGCTTCGGGATAAAACGCCGCTTGATAAAATTAAAAATATATCCTTCCGTGACGGAGAAAAGCTTGTTTATACGGGCTTTGAACGCTGCTGCAGCACCGATTTTCCGTCGCCCGTAACATCGGGATTTTTTGACCGACTCATAAGCGAAAACCCCGGGCTCAGGTTTACTCCGCTTATTGAATCCGGACGAGGCTGTCCAAACCGCTGCGCCTATTGCAGCTGGGGAAATAAGGATACGGGGATGCGGCTGTTTCCTCTTGAACGTGTTTTCGGCGATCTTGAATGGATAAGCCGGCATAAGATGGAATATATCGGCTTTGCCGATTCAAATTTCGGTATGTTTAAGCGCGATGAAGAGATAACCGAAAAGATTCTCGAGCTGAACAAAAAAAACGGTTATCCGAAAAAGTTTCAGGTGTCCTATGCCAAGGATTCGGGCGAGCGGGTGTATAACATAACCGAAAAGCTGAACGAAGCCGGTCTTTGCAAGGGAGTAACGCTGTCGTTTCAAACGATGTCGCCCGAGGCTCAAAAAAATATAGGCCGCTCAAATATGGACATAGAATACTATAAATTCTTGCTCCGAAAATATGCCGATGCAGGAATTTCAACATATTCCGAGCTTATTTTGGGGCTTCCCGGCGAGACGGTTGAAAGTTTTATAAGCGGTATAGAACAGCTCCTTGAATACGGACAGCACGCGCAGATGATGATCCATTTGTGCGAGTGGCTTCCGCTGTCGCCGATGGGAGAAAAAGAGTATCTTGAAAAGTATAAAATAAAATATATAAAAATCCCGCTCAATCAGCCGCACGTTGTTTTGAATGCCGATGATGAAATCCCGGAGTTTTCAAGAGTTGTTGTTTCAAGCTATTCTATGAGCGCGGAGGAATGGAAGCAGGTAACTCTGTTCGGCGCGAGCGTTTTGTGTTTTCATCATCTGGGGCTTATGCAGCTCCCGGCGCTCTATCTTTTTTTTGAAAAGGGAATAAAGTATGTTGATTTTTATTCCCGTCTGCTTTCAAGTCTTCTCTCAAAGGAAAACAGCGTTTTTAATCGCATAAAAAAACAGCTAGATGATATGCTTGAAAACGGCGCCGGCGCAGTTGTTTTTGACGAACGCTTCGGAAAAGTGAGCTGGACGTTTGAGGAATACGCCTTTTTATCAGCCGTTTTTGAAAAAGAAGCTTTTTATAAAGAGATGGACGCCTTTTTATCGTTCTATATCTCCGACGACGCTTTCAGACGCGAATTGCTCAGCTATCAGGCGTTTACCGTTAAAGAGATAAATCGTCCTTATGCCGAGTTTAAGGGGAATTATAACTGGAGAGAGTATTTTTCGTCTCTTTTGAAAAATAAGAGAGCCGAGCTTATAAAAAGGGAAGTTAATTATTTTGTAAACGACGAATTTTGCTGCGCTTCGTGGAGCGAATATGCCGAGAAGGTAGTGTGGTACGGGCGCAGAGGAGGAAAAAATATATATTCCTCCGAGATAAAGGAGCGTTTTGTTGATGGACAGTGATTACAGTCTTTCGGTCGTTATCCCTGCGGTGGATGAAACATATTCGCTTGAAAACACCTTTAATAAGCTGGACAAAAATAAAGCCGCAAGCGAATATATCTTTATTCTTTCAAAAAGCTGTACCGAGGGATGCCTGAAAACCGTTCAAAAGCTCTGCGAAAGAGACGACTGCCGCTGGATATATCAGAGCGGAAAAGGCTTTGGAAACGCCATAAGGGATTCGTTTTTTGAGGTAAAGGGCTCTCATATCGTTCTTTGGAGCGCGGATGAAGCAACCGACGCTTCATCCTTTCCCGAAATGCTGAAACTTTCAAAGGAGAACCCCGAAAAAATAATTAAAATCAGCCGTTTTTTGCGAAAGGACGGCTTTGAGGGCTACGGAAGGATAAAAAAAGCCGTAAATTTTATTTCCCAGCGCGCCTTTGCGCTGTTATACCGTTCCGATTTAACTGAATTTACAAATCCAACTCAGATAGCCCCTGTTAGAGTTTACAGAATGATAAAATGGGAGAGAAACGATTTTGCCTTTCTTCCCGAAATGACATTTAAGCCGATAAAGCTGGGGATCGATTTTATTGAGGTTCCAACCAAAAACGTTGTCCGCACTGAGGGAAAATCTCATAATAATTTCATAGGATGGCTTAAATATTATTATATGATACTCAAAATTTTTTTGACGGATAAAAAAGATTTAATTTCGGAGGTGCAGGAGTGAAAAACGTATACTTTGTGTTGGCAAACAAGTCCTACGGAAAAGCCCTGTACTTTCCCTATGCGGTTGGATGCTTGGCGGCCTATGCCTTTGCCGACAGTGAAATAAAAGAGAGCTTTAACCTCGGCGGGTTTATTTACAGGCGCGATGAAATTTCGCAGGCGCTTGAAAAGATCAAGGAGCCGAGCGTTGTTGCGTTTTCCTGCTATATGTGGACAATAGAATATAATAAGCTGCTTGCAAAGGCCGTTAAGGAAAAATATCCAAACTGCATTATCCAGTTCGGGGGGCACGAAATTTCCCCTCAGAGCGAGCTTGAAAATTATCCCTATGTTGATATTTTCACCTTCGGAGAAGGGGAGGAGCCGTTTAAAAAGCTGCTCCTTGCCGTTAAAAAAGGCAACAGTCTTTTGAGCGTTCCGAACAGCGCGGTTCGCACTCCGAACGGACTTATATTTACCGAAAAAGAAGTTTATACGGAGCTTAGCTACCCTTCGCCCTACACTTCGGGCATATTTGACGGTATTATAGCCGAAAACCCCGGTGTTGAATTTGACGTTACAATAGAAACAAACCGCGGCTGCCCGTATATGTGCGCTTATTGCGACTGGTGCTATACCCCCAAGGTGCGCGAATTTCCTATGGAAAAAATAAGGGCGGAAATAGACTGGTGCGCCGAGCATAAGGTTGAATATATTTATAACGCCGACGCGAATTTCGGAATATTAAAACGCGATTATGAAATTGCAGAGTATGCCGTTCAGGTTAATAAACGAACCGGATATCCGCAGATTTTCAACGCCTGCTTTGCAAAAAACAGCAACGACAATGTTTTTGCCATTTCAAAGCTTCTTTACGACAATAAGATTAACAAGGCGATAACTCTCGCCTATCAAACCGTTTGCAGCGACGCGCTTAAAAACGTCAACCGCACAAACTTTACTATGGATGCGTTTGCCGATCTCGTTTTGCGCTATAACGAATATGAAATTCCAACCTATACCGAACTTATTCTGGGGCTTCCCGGAGAAACCTATAACAGCTTCTGCGAGGGAATATGCAAGCTTATTGAGGCGGGACAGCATAACGCGATGACCGTTTACGGCTGTCAGGTTTTTCAAAACGCCCTTATGGGAACAAAAGAGTACCGCGAAAAATTCGGGATCGAAACAGCCCGCGTTAAGCAGGGAAGCGTCCATTCATCTCCTCTTCCCCCCGGAGAAATTCAGGAATATACCGACCTTGTTATCGCAACAAAGGATATGCCGTTTGACGATATGATACGTTCGCTGATGTTTTGCACCTGCGTTCAGGGATTTCATCATATCGGACTGCTCAAATGCTTTGCCATTTATCTCAGGCAGGAAAAGAACGTTTCTTATATTGATTTTTACAGGGCCCTGCTCCAATATATTTACAGCGCGAAGGGAACGTTTATAAACCGCCTGTTTCTCCGTTTTGAGGCTCAGTGCAGAGATTTATCAAACGGCGAATGGACATATATAAGCGATGAATTCGGAGATATGGGCTGGTACTACGATGAAGGGCTGTTTATGGAGGTTGCCAAACACTACGATGAATTCTGGCAGGAAATACCGCCGTTTCTCTCTTCCTTCGGAATTGAAGAGGAAATGCTCTCAGAGCTCAGCAGGTATCAGAAGTTTATTATAAGACTCATATGTCAGGAGCAGGTAAAAGACACCTTCAAATATGATTTTACCCCCTATTTTCTCTCAGCCCTTGAGCAGAGGCCTGTTCCGCTTAAAAAACGGGAAAACACCATAAGCATAACCATCCCGAATCCGGTGTATAACTGGCATGATTACAGCCGTCAGGTTATGCTCTTTGCAAAAAAGAAGAGCGCAACTCTTCTGATTAAGGATAAACAGAATATTATTGATATAAGCTATAAGGACGAGAAATGAAAAACGTTTATTTTGTGCAGGTAAACGATTTCTACGGGAGCGGGAGAAAAAGCACGTATATCCCTTATGCAGTTGGATGTATACAGGCCTTCTGCTTGCAGGACGAGGTTATTTCTTCCCGCTATAATTTCGGAAGAATAGTTTATTGCAGAGATAATATAGAAGATATCGTAAACCGTTTCAGCGACCCGTTTATGGTGCTTTTTTCCTGCTCCGTTTGGAACACGGAGTTTAATAAAGCTTTGGCTCAGGGGGTTAAAAAGGCGTTTCCTTCTTGCCTCATAACCTTCGGCGGGCATCACGTTTCGTCCGATCTCTCATTTTTATCGGAAAATCCGTTTGTTGATTTCGTTGTTCATAATGCCGGCGAGGAACCTACTGCCGCTCTGCTTCGGGCTTTGGCTCTCGGAGAAAACCTTGAAGAAATATCAAATCTCTCATTCAGAAGAAAAAACGGTTCTGCGTTTACAACCCCTATTCTCCCCCAAACGGGAAGCGACTATCCTTCGCCCTATTTAGCGGGGATATTTGACGATATCCTTAAAGACGATATTGATTTTTCAATTATTCTTGAAACAAACAGGGGCTGTCCGAACGCCTGCGCTTTTTGCGATTGGGGGCTGCTTAAGAGCAAGGTCAGGCTTTTTCCTTTGGAGAGAGTTTTTGCGGAGCTGGACTGGGCGGTAAATCACAAAATTGAGTATATTTACTGCGCCGATGCAAATTTCTGTCTTTTCGGCCGAGATGAGCAGATAATTGATTATATTATAGCCTGCAATAAACAATACGGCTATCCTAAGATGTTTCATCTGAATTTCACCAAAAACCGCGCCGAATTTGTTTTTGACGTAAGCTCCAAGCTTATAAAAAACGGGCTTTCAAAGGCGCAAACCATAGCGTTTCAGAGTATGAATCCGGAGGTTCTTTCAAACATAGGCCGAAAAAATATGTCTCTTGAAAACTTCCGCTCTCTTATGCGCCGCTTTAGCGAAAATAATATCCCAACCTACTGCGAGCTTATTTTGGGGCTTCCGGGAGAGACCTATGAGAGCTTTTCAAAGGGACTTTGCTCGCTTATTGAAAACGGTCAGCATTTTGCCGTTTATGTTTATCCCTGCGAGATGTTTCCCAATTCCGAGATTTCCGAAAAGGGCTACCGCGAAAAGTTTAAGATAGGCAGCACCCGGGTTCCGTTTTTGCTTATGCACACCGGCAGCGAAAAATCTCCCGGAGCGGTAACGGAATATGTTGATATAGTAACTTCAACGTATTCCTTAAATAAGTTTGACTGGGCAAGAACATTTCTCTTTGCCTGCTTTGTTCAGGGGCTTCATAATATGGGGCTTTTAAGAAGCGTTGCGATATATTGCAGATATGCGCTGAGACTGAGCTTTAACGAATTTTACGAAGGACTTATTGATCACGCCAAAAACTCTTCCGGATCCTTTCTCTCGCATCTGTATGAATATATTTTTTCCCTGTGTATCGGCGTTGCCGAGGGAAAAAATTCGTTTGTTGCCCCGTCGGAAGAAACAAACGGTATTCTCTGGGGCTTTGAAGAGCTGGTTTATATTGAGGTATTCAAAAGCCTTGCTCGGTTTTATGAAGAGGTTTATTTTTTCCTGCTTAAAAAATTCGGGAGAACCGATGAGCTTAACGCCCTTTTCCGTTATCAGTTTGATATAATAAAAAAAATCGGTCTGAAAGATATTGTTATTCAGTCGGATTATGATTTTTATTCTTATTTTAACTGCGTTTATCTGAACTCTCCTCAGCCTCTGAAAAAGGAGAAGATCAGTTTGAGCGTGAGCGATCCCGACCCCGTTTATTCTTTGGCGGACTACGCGCGCAAGGCGGTGTGGTACGGAAGAAACCGCCGTGAAACGGACTATACGGGCGGCCATTATAGGGTTGAATATAAAAATTTTGCTTCCTCTTTTGGAGAATAATGATGAAAAACGTTTATTTTGTACAGGTGGGCTTTGGGTTTGACGGCTCTGTTTATCTGCCCTATGCGGTAGGAACCATAATAGCCAACTGCAAACGCTATTCCGAAATAACAGAAGAATATAACTTCCCGGATATAATCTTTTGCCGAGAAAATCTTGCCGATGCTCTCGGAAAAATCCGCGAACCCTTTATGGTGGCGTTTTCGTGCAGCGTTTGGAATATGGAATATAATAAGGCTCTGTCTTCGCTCATAAAGGAAAAATATCCGGACTGCCTTATTGCGTTCGGAGGCCACAGCGTTAAAAATAACGGCGAGCTTTTGGAGGAATTGCCGTGGGTGGATATGCTGAATTTCGGGGAGGGCGAGGAGGTTTTTGCCCGCCTTCTCATCGCGCTTAAAAACGGCGATATTAGTAAAGCCGGGTCGATAGCCTACCGCGAAAACGGAAAAACGGTTTTAACCCCCCTTTCCCCGGCATGCGATTTAAGCGTTTTGCCTTCGCCTTATTTAACCGGCGTTTTTGATAAGCTCATAAAGGAAAATCCCGGCAGAGAATTTTTATCCGTGCTTGAAACGAACCGCGGCTGCCCTTATTCCTGCGCTTATTGCGACTGGGTAACGGATAAAAAAATGAGATTTTTCCCCCTGGAAAAGGTAAAGGCTGAAATAAACTGGCTCTCTGAGCATAAAATAGCCTACTGCTTCTGCGGCGACTCAAACTTCGGTATGTTTGACAGGGATATTGAAATAGCCGAATATTTTGTTGAAGCAAAAAGAAAGACCGGCTATCCCGAGGTGTTTCGCCCCTGTTATGAAAAAAACAGCGCGGACAGAGTTTTTAAGATATGCAGCATATTAAACCGCGAGGGGATGGACAAGGGCGCAACCCTTGCCTATCAGACCCTCTCTCCTGAGGCGCTTAAAAATATAGGCAGAAAAAATCTCACTATGGAGCATTTTTCCTCCCTTGTTAAACGCTATAACGAAGCGGGTATCCCAGCTTATTCAGAGCTTATTCTCGGTCTCCCGGGAGAAACAAAAGAGAGCTTTTGCAGGGGTATCTGCCGTCTGCTTGAGAGCGGACAGCATAATTCCTTAAACGTTTACCACTGCGAAATGCTTCCGAACGCCGAGATGGCTTCTCCCGATTATATAAAAAAACACGGCATAAACGTTATCAAGGTCGGCTTTAATCATATCCACAGCGCTCCCGAGCAGAATGAAGAGGTTCAGGAATATTCATACCTCGTCCGCTCAACAAACTCTCTCAGCGCTGACGACTGGGTTTATGCAAATCTGTTTTCCGTGTGCGTTCAGTGTTTCCACTCTCTCGGGATTTTGAGGTTTTTTGCTATCTATCTCTATTTCGAGCAAAAATTAAGTTATTATGATTTTTATACTTCGCTGCTTGAATATATTCTCGGCGGCAGCGGCGCGCTTACGGAGCTCTGGAAACAGTTTAAGAAAAAATATGAAGCCTCTCTTGCAGGCGACTGGAACTACCACAACGAAAAATTCGGAAACGTTACCTGGTTTTTTGAAGAGGGAGCTTTTTTGGAGATAATAAACGATTATGAGGGGATTTCAGCCTCTCTTGAACCCTTTTTGAAGAGCTGTAATATTCCATATGA
>JAFLUL010000070.1 GCA_022508845.1 Oscillospiraceae bacterium
AGGGGGCAGACTGTAAATCTGTTGTCAGTGACTTCGGTGGTTCGAATCCACCCTCTCCCACCAGAAAAAAGCATCGACAAAGTCGATGCTTTTTTCAATGAAGCGTTCCTGTAGCGTGGAATATGACATGTCCTTCTGCCGTGAAACACACTTCGTATATGAAGTGTTCCTTCGTCACATTAAGGAACGCTTCGCTTCAAAAATTCGCAAAGCAAATTTGCCTTATGGCGTCTAAGCCGCCGCTTCATATCAACGAAGCAGATACTTCATTTCCGGGTAATCAAAAGGTTTTATTCATTTTCATTTTATATGCAACGAAATCAATTTTTTTGCGAGTTGATAGATGAAGAGCTCTGAAAGCAATCGAAAGGAGGCGTTGCAAATGGACGACAAGCGAATCGTAGAGCTTTATTTTGAGCGAAATGAACGGGCAATAAACGAAACGGCGTCAAAGTACGGAAATTATTGCTATTCGATTGCCTATAATATACTTTATAACAACGAGGATGCAGAGGAGAGCGTAAACGATACCTATGCCGATGCCTGGAACAGTATGCCTCCGCACTGTCCGTCCGTTTTGTCAACCTTCCTTGGTAAAATTACACGCCGCATCTCCATTGACAGGTGGAGAAAAAATCATGCTGAAAAGCGAGGCGGCGGTGAAATGCCCTTAGTTCTGGAAGAATTGCAGGAATGTGTTGCAAGTGATAACAGAGTGGAGCTTGAACTTGAAAAGCGGAGGCTGACCGATATTATCAATGCTTTTGTGTTATCCCTGCCAAAAACCGAGCAAAAGGTGTTCCTTTGCCGATATTGGTATATGGACTCGGTGGATTCCATATGCAAACAGTTCGGTTTTTCCGAAAGTAAAGTCAGGTCCATGCTTTACAGAACAAGGGAGAAACTGCGTATGTTATTGAGGGGGGAGGGCTTTGATTGAAAGCGGGTGATATTTTAGATGCTATTGGGAATATTGATGAAGCGTGTGTGAAAAGGGCAAAAGAAAAAACCAAATCTCATAAGCCCGTGTGGATAGTCGGCTGCGTTGCGGCGTGTTTGGCGGTTGCAGTTTTTGTTCCTTTCGTGTTATTCTTTTGGGGCGCTCCTCAGAACGCAGCGCCGCCTGATTACGGCGTTGACAGCGCAATCGGCAAGGAATATGTTTGGATATATTATGTTGACGGTGAAGAAATCAGAAGAGAAAATGAATGGCTGAAGCTCTCTCCCGAAATAATCTTCAATGCCTGGCGGGATAAAAACGGGCTCGGCGATGAAGTGAAATTTATTAAAGTGAATATCGACACCGGCGGCAAAACGGCCGAATCGGAATTTGAGAGTGAAAAAGCCGAAAATAATGAGATCGGCAGCTATCGGGTGTATAATCTGACTATAACAAAATCTATTGAAAACTATTATGATAATATAAACAGCGAACTGCTGCTTGAATCGCTGAAAAGGACAATGACCGAATATTCGGGCTTTGAATACAATGAATATCATCTGATGCTCGAAGAATAAGGAGGCGTGAATATGAAGGTAAAAAAATCGTCTGAAATCATAGCTGTGCTGATATGCGCTGTGTTTATCGTGATGAACTTTTCTGCTACGGCAAGTGCGGATTTGGGACCGAAAGCCTCTGTCCGTATTCAGTTTGTTAATATGGGCGATGAATTGTGTTACGGCACCTTGCTCTCTAAGTATGAATCTACCGGCCCTGCAAGCGTGTGGAACGGCGATGATGAGAGCGCACGTCATAATGAGAATGAAAAATATTCGTATGCGGACTTTGACTTTGCCACCTGGAAAGCATTTGCGGAACATGAGGACAAAGACGGCTATTACTTTTTGCAGGAAGGATGGACGGTAAGCGAGACCAAAGAAATTGCTTGGACATACTACCCGCCGTCCAGCTTTAAAATTCTTTTGTATTATCCCGAAACAAAAACCTTTGTTGAGAGCGGAATTTATGAGAGATACGCCTTTGACACCTACTATACCGTGGATATGGACGGGGTTAATATCGGCTCGGTGGAATATAATGAAGAGCTGAGCACCGATGAACGCATAGACGCCTACCGTTCATATAATTACAGGCAGGAAATTCTTTCTCTGGTTGCCCGAATCATCATCACAATCATAATTGAGATGGCAGTGGCACTTATTTTCGGGTTCAGAAAAAAGAAGCAGTTTATTGTTTTGGCATCGGTCAATGCTGCAACACAAATCATTTTGAATGTGCTGCTGAATGTGATCAATTATAACTCCGGTCAGCTTGCATTTACGGTCAATTATATTCTTTTTGAAATTATAGTTTTTACCATCGAAGCGGTGCTGTATTGTAAGCTCCTTAAAAAAGTGTCCGAACGGCCAAAAAGAAATTGGTACTATGTTCTTTACTCATTTGTTGCAAACGCCGTATCTTTCGGCGCCGGCTTTATTGTGGCAAGGATACTGCCCGGTATCTTCTGATTATAGTGCAGCAAACCAATAAAATCCATATTCATGCTTAAAACAAGTATAGAATAAAAAACGGCAAAATGAATATAATATTTTTGAACACAATACAGAAAATTGTTGACAACTTGTTTACAATCGTGTATAATGTGTTCACTGATCGAGTTGCAGAATCCTGCGAGGCCTGCAACCGGGGGAGTTCTCTGCGGAGGCTCCCCTTTTTTTTGGAGGTTATTATGGCAAAACCTTTTTTATCCTATGAAG
The DNA here is from genome assembly GCA_022508845.1 of Oscillospiraceae bacterium. Lineage (GTDB taxonomy): Bacteria > Bacillota > Clostridia > Oscillospirales > Acutalibacteraceae > RUG806. The sequence goes on from JAFLUL010000070.1 coordinate 2,719, forward strand.
ATCAATTAAACAAATTAGAACACGAAAAATGTTTGGCGATTCCGGATCGTGATTATGCAACACTAATGTTGCAGCGCATAGGTTATTTTAGTTTGATCGGAGGTTATAAAAAACCGTTTAAAAACCCAACGAACAACCTATATTACAGATATGTTAAATTTGACGATATTGTTGCCCTATATTCTTTTGATGAAGATTTAAGAGAGTTGTTTTTTAAGTATATTCTTCAAATTGAAAGACATATACGTTCTCTTTTGGCTTATGCTTTTACAGAAAAACACGGTGAATCGCAAGCACAGTATCTGGACCCGAGAAATTATGATCCGGCACCATCTGTACAAAAAGATGTCAGCAGATTAATAGGAACTTTGAATAAGCTGGCGAATGAGCCCGGTGATTATCCATACATTAACCATCAACGAAATACCTACGGAAATGTTCCTTTATGGGTGCTTATGAACGGGATAACTTTTGGTACATTGTCAAAGTTTTATCTTTTATCAACCCAAGATATAAAGGCAAAGGTTGCAAAGAATTTTCCTAAAGTAAACGAAAAACAGTTGTCGCAGTATCTAAAAGTTATGACAAAATTCCGAAATGTCTGTGCTCATAACGAGAGATTGTTTTCATTTAAAACAAAGGATGATATTCCGAATACGGTACTCCATAGCAAATTAATGATTCCCAAAAGAGGTAATCAATTTTTGTCGGGTAAAAGAGATTTGTTTTCGTTAGTTATAGCATTTCGGTATTTGTTGCCGAATGAGGAGTTCAAAATATTTAAACGCAGCTTGACCTTTATTTTGCAAAAATATTATCACAGGTCATCTGCCATACCAAGGAAAACACTTTTGGATTCTATGGGGTTTCCGGAGAATTGGTATACTATAACAAGATATAAGAAATAATTTAAAGAGGCTGCGGCAAACAGATTGCACAGCCTCTTTTGTTTGGTTAAATTACTTTTGTTAAATTTTGCAATACATTTCCTGGGCTTTGGGTATAAAACCGAGTTTTTTATAAAGCGCAATTGCCCCTGTATTGTTTGTTAGAACATCAAGGTTTAGAAAAACACATTCTTTTTCTTTTGCCCAATTTTTTGCGGCGTTTAAAAGCTCCGTTGCGTATCCGTTGCCCCGGCTGTTTTCTGTAACAATAATATCCATTATATAACAGTATTTACCTTGAATCATAAACGAAAAATCGGGTCTTGTTTTGGCCTGAAGAAGAATAAATCCAACAATAATTCCGCTGTCCTCATAAACAAGAATATCGGAGCTGTCTTCTGAAATTATGCTTTCAATAAATTCAGCGCTCTGTTCGCCCTCTTTAATGAAGTCGGGGGCTAACTTCGCCATTTCCTTAAACTGTTCTCTGTAAAGCAGAGAAATTGCAGGAACATCATCTAAAGAGGATATTCTAACCATATCTTTATTCCTTTCGCTGGATCATTCAAACTGACTTGCGTATAGCTTATAATAAAATCCCTTTTTAGCCATAAGGGTTTCGTGGTTTCCCTGTTCAACAACGTCGCCGTGGTCGATAACGAGAATTTTGTCCGCGTTCTGGATAGTGCTGAGGCGGTGGGCTATAACAAAGCAGGTTTTTCCGTTCATAAGGCTGCGGATCGCCTTTTGAACTTGCTGTTCGGTGTTGGTGTCAACGTTGCTGGTGGCCTCGTCTAAAATCAGCATATGGGTGTTATAGAGCATTGCGCGGGCTATGGTCAGAAGCTGCTTTTGCCCTTTAGATATATTTCCGCCATCCTCTGAAATTACGGTATTGTAGCCCTGGGGCAGACGCATAATATAGTTATGTATGCGCGCGGCCTTTGCCGCCTCTATAACCTCTTCCATTGTTGCGCCCTCTTTGCCGTAGGCTATGTTGTCAAAAATGGTTCCGCAAAAAACCCAGGTGTCCTGCAAGACCATTGCGAATGAACGCCGAAGGGATTGCATTGTGTAGTTTTGGGCATTTTCACCCTCAACCCGAATTTCGCCGCTGTTTACGTCATAAAAACGCATAAGCAGATTTATTATGGTTGTTTTTCCGGCTCCCGTGGGGCCTACTATTGCAACCGTCTCGCCGGGCTTTGCCTCAAGGTTCAGGTTATGCAGTATCGTTTTTTCCGGAACATAGCCAAAAGACACGTCCTTTGCTTCAACCTGACCGCTGCAATTTTCAAGAACCTTTGCGCCGTAGATATCCGCGGCTTCCTCAGGCTCGTCAAGGAGCTGAAAAACTCTTTCAGCCGCCGCAAGAGCGGAAAAGATTTCATTAACGATATTTGAGATCTCATTTATGGGACCCGAAAACTTTCTGCTGTAAAGAACAAAGCTGGATATCTGCTCAAGCCCGATGATATTAAAAAGATAGAGTATCGCTCCGCCAACGCCGATCGCGGCAAGGCCGAAATTGTTTATCATACCAATGGTCGGTCCCATCCTTGTTCCGAGGGTATCGGCGTCCCGGTAAGCTTCGGCAGCGTTTCGGTTTATATCGCTGAAGCGGTTTGTTACGTTATCTTCGTTTGCATAGGCGAGAATGGTTTTTTGCCCTGTAAACATTTCTTCGGCAAAGCCGTTCATAATGCCGTAGGACTTGCTCCGCTTTGAATAGAGCGGGCGGGTCTTTTTTGACATACGGCGGGTGAATATAACGGAAACAGGTATCGTGAAAATCATACAGAGCACAAGCGGCGGCGAGATAATGAGCATCATAATAAAGCTGCCGACAACGGTTACAACGCTTGTCATTATCTGAATAACATCCGCCGAAATGCTGGTTGTTACAACGTCAACATCATAGCTCACCCGGCTGATGATATCACCTGCCTGATTTCGGTCAAAAAAGCCAACGGGAAGAGACATCAGCTTTGAAAAAACGTCTCTTCGCATATTGCGGGCGATTTTTCTGCCAACTCTGGTCATACCGATGTTTGCAAGAAAGCTTAAAATATTGCTTCCGATATAAAAGATGAGCATCAGTATAGCATAGTGCAAAACGGTGTCCATATCAACCGCACCTGCTCCCGCCTCGGTTGCACCTATAGCCTTGCCCGCAAGCCTCGGCCCCATTAAATTGCCTATATTTGAACAAAATGCAAGCAGCACCAAACCTGCAACCACCCAAACATATTGGGAAAGATATTTTATTATGCGTCTGAGAGTTCTTTTTGCGTCCTTAGGCTTGCGCTTTTCGCCGCCTCTATCGCCCGGTCCCGGCATTTTTCATTCCTCCCCTTATTCGATCGCGCCCATCTGGGCTTTATAGGTTTCGCGGTAGGTCTCGCAGGTTTCCATAAGTTCCCCGTGAGTTCCGTAGCCTATACATTTGCCGTTGTCAAGAACAAGAATTTTTGTCATATTCATAACGCTCGAAATGCGCTGCGCTATCATGATAACGGTGCTGCCGGAATGGCGTTCGGAAATCGCCCTGCGCATAGAGGCGTCTGTTTTGTAGTCAAGGGCTGAGGAGCTGTCGTCCAAAACTAAAATTTCGGGATCTGCTGCCAGCGCCCTTGCAACAAGAATTCGCTGCTTTTGTCCGCCGGAGAGATTTGCTCCCTTTATGGCGGCTTCAAAATCAAGCCCTTCCTGAAGGCTGTCAACAAATCCCGCCGCCATAGAATCCTCAACTGCGGCTCTGAGCTGATAAGGGCTCACATCTCTGCCGAAAACGATGTTTTCATTGAGAGAGTCCTTAAAAATCAGGTCGTTTTGGAAAACAACGCCGAAATTTTTTCTAAGCTCGTCCTTATCGTATGTTCTTACGTCCCTTCCGTCAACGAAAACTGAGCCGCTGTCGGCATCGTAAAAGCGCATAAGGAGATTTATTATCGTTGTTTTCCCGCAGCCGGTGGGTCCTATAATTCCGAGGCTCTCGCCCCTTTTTATCTCAAATGATATGCCGGACAGAGCTTTTTCGCGCTCTTGTCCGCCGAAATCCTCGCTATTGCTTTGAAGGCTTTCGCCGTAGCTGAAATCAACGTTTTCAAAGCAAATAAAGCCATCGCCCGAGGGCTTTTCAGCCGCTTCTTCGGATAGAATTTTCTGGTCGGTGTCGGTTTTGATAACAGCGTCAATTCTGTTTGCGCTGGCGTTTGCCTTTGAGAGCGTCATAAAAATTCGGCTTATTCCCATAACGCCCATAGTTATCATATTAAAATATGTTAAAAAGGAGAGAATAACTCCGGGCTTCATAAGCCCGTCGTTTACTCTCCCCGCGCCTATGATAACAACCAGCGCAAGGCCTGTGTTCAAACACATCTGCATAAAGGGACCGGGCATTGCCATAACGGTTGCGGCGGAAATATCCTGCTTTGTCATATCTTCGTTTGCCTTTGCAAAACGGCGTGTTTCATAGTCCGATTTGCTCAGAGCCTTAACAACCCTAATGCCCGTTATGTTTTCGCGCATAACCCGAACAATACCGTCCAGCTTTTGCTGCACCTTTGAGAACATCGGCATTCCCTTTGCCGAAATTGCAATAACTACAGCCATGATCACCGGCAGCATTATAACCATAATAAGAGCCAGATGCGCGTCCATAAAAAGCGATACCGTAACGCCGCCTATCAGCATTATCGGCGCGCGAATGCACATAATCTGCAGCGACTGAACCGCCGACTGAACGTTATAGCTGTCGGAGGTCATTCGGCTTATAAGGCTCGGCAGCCCGAACGAGTCAAACTGATTTCCCGAAAGATTTGTTGTTTTTATAAAAAGCTCCTGCCGAATATCGTAGCTCACCTTATGGGCGTTGTTAACTGCAATGGCGTTTGCCTTAACGTTTACCTGCCTGCAGAGAAGGGCTGCGATAAACATAAGCCCGCCCCATAATATGACCTTAATAAGCTCTCCCGAGGGAACAACATAGTCAATTATGTGCTCTAAAATATAGGGCAGAGCAAGCTCTATTAAGGTTGCGAGCAGCTTAGTAAATACTGCGAGCGCAACTTTCCCGGAATAACGCTTTAAGCTTCTGAAAATAAGCTTCATTTTGGTTTCTTTATATGTTCTCCTTCGTTTTTTGCCCGATTATTATATTCCCGAAGCCAAAAAATGTCAAGGTTCACGCCTGTTCGGACGTCTTATCGCAAGCGGGATTAACGCATACGGTTATATGCTTTATTTTAACAAATTTTTCTTCAACGGCGTTATGAACGCGCTTAGCTATATCGTGGCTCTGAGAAAGGGAAATAACGCCGTCGGCGCAGATTTCAATATCCGCATAGATTCTGTTTCCGAAAACACGGGTATGAATTGAATCCACTCCGAGAACATCCTCCTGCTCGGAAACGTATTGCATAATTTCCCGCTCCAGCTCTTCGCTGCAAGAGCGGTCAACCATTTTTGAAACCGCGTCCTTAAAAATGTCATAAGAGGCTTTAACGATGAAAACGCAAATAACAAGGCTTGCAACTGTGTCAAGCACCGGAAAACCCATCCTGGAGCCTGCAATACCGATGAGCGCGCCAACAGAGGACAGAGCGTCGCTGCGATGATGCCAGGCGTCTGCCATTAAGGCGCCGGAATCAAGGCGCTTTGCGTAAAATCTTGTGTACCAATACATCGCTTCTTTGCTGATAATTGAAATAACGGCCGCCGCCAATGCAAGAATGCCCGGAACTGCGATCTCCTGTACATTGCCTGCGGTTATTTTTTCTATGGCGGTATGTCCGATAAACAAACCGCTGATAAGCAGCAACACCGCCAAAACGATTGCCGCAACGCATTCAAAGCGTTCGTGTCCGTAAGGATGGGTTTTGTCGGATTCCTTTGCGGATAATTTTACCCCGATAATTACGATAATGCTGCTCAGCACATCGGAAGCCGAATGAACAGCGTCGCTTACCATGGCGCCTGAGTGAGCAAACAGTCCGGCAAGCATTTTAAAAACCGATAAAACCGCATTGCCGATAATGCTCACAGCCGAAACCTTTACAGCGGTTTTTTTATAGCCTTTTTGAGATATCGGCGCATAATATTTTCGCTTTTTCATAAGTATGTCTCCTAAATAATAGATTAAAATTCATTATAACTTATGCTGCTTTTATCGCTTTTGTGAGAATAAAAAAACCGCGGGAACAGTATTTTTTTTACTGTCCCGTGGGCGATAATTCCACTGTTACTTCAGTAACCCGGCTCCGAGCGGTTCATCTCCGGCCTGATCAGTTTATTTTCAGCTTTTTGTTATATTAACATATTCGCTTTTTCTTGTCAATGAATTAAATTTTAGTTAAAAAAATAGTTTTTGCTTAAAGAGGCAGAGTTACTGCGCATTGCTTTTTTCCGCTGAATGAACTATAATCAGTTAAAGACTGCTGCAATTTGCATTCAAAAATATGAGCTGAGGAGACGTCGAAATGAAAAAGAAGATATTGATCCCGATCGTTATAACCTTGCTGCTTTTGATTCTCGTTATACCGATTCCATCCGGAACTTATAAGGACGGCGGCACGCGGGAATACACTGCTCTGACCTATAAGCTCGTGGATTGGAACCGTTTTATCGGAGACGGGGAAAATATCTATGATAAAACAAAAGTGTATTTCTTCCCGAATAACCTAAAGTCAATAGACGAGCTTTGGTATGCAGAAGGGGTTACAGATGAGGATAATGCAGAATATTCTTTTGTTGGAACCGTTCTTGAAATTAACGGCTCCGCTGTGGTAGTGCAGCCGGTTGAAGGCAGCGATATGCTCTACAGCAGCGATATGATTTCATTTGATACTCAGGACCTTGAAAAGATAGGCGCGCAAGTAGGCAGCGTTGTGCAGGTAATCTATACCGGCGGTATTATGGAATCTTATCCTGCTCAGATCCGGGCAAAAAGCTGGAGCTTATCCGGCAGTCCTCTCCCAAATGAAAACACCGAGCAGTGGATAGATAAAACAACTGCAGAGGAAGATGAAGATTCTCTCCCAAATGAATACACCGGTCAGTGGATCGATAAAACAGCTGCGAAGAAATGCGAAAACAATATATTTGACCATATCGTTATAACGGAAATTTATTCAAACTGTTTCTTTGCCAGAAGCGTTTATGCCATGCCTTATCAGATCAAGCTGAACGGTACTCTTTCGGACGAATGGTGTGTTGGCGATCAGATTATTTGTACCTATGAAAATACTTATTACGATAAAGAGACTTCCCGTATTGAAGCAGATATGCTTACCGTGAGAGAAAGCAGCTTGCAGCTTGAAGCAGGCGTTGCATATAAGCCTGTTATCTATCTGTATCCGCAGGAAGCGACTGAGATTTCCGTTAATCTTTCTCTGGACGGCAGATTGACCTGCACCTATCCCGCTTATAACAACGGCTGGAATGTAACTGCTTTGCCCGACGGTACGCTGACCGACGCCAACGGCCGAACATATAACTACCTCTATTGGGAGGGCGAAACTTATGCGCAATATGATTTCTCGAAGGGATTTTGCGTAAAGGGAAAAGATACAGCCGAATTTCTTGAAGCCGCTCTTGAAAAGCTTGGACTTACCCGCCGGGAAGCTAACGAGTTTATCGTATATTGGCTTCCTCTGATGGAGACAAATCCGTTTAACATCATTTCCTTCCAGACTGACGCCTACACAAAAGCGGCGCAGCTTGAGGTCGATCCCGCGCCGGATACGCTGATTCGAGTGTTTATGGCGTGGAAGGCAGCTGATGAATGGGTTGCGTTGCCTGAACAAAAGCTTATTGCGCCGGAGCGTACCGGATTTACCGTGGTTGAATGGGGCGGAACCGAACTGAAGTAATTCGGATAATATATATTAAAAAAATAAACAGGCTCTGCCGCAAGCGTTTTGAAATTGCCGCAGAGTCTGTTCTTTTAACAGGCAGCAGAGTTATACCTGCTTGGTTTCGCTTTTTGCTGCTTTTGCATAGTCTTCATTTGAAACAGGCTCACACCATTCGTTGCTTGTTTCTTCGCCGGAAACCTCTATCGCAATATGGGAAAACCACGATTCAGCTGCTGCGCCGTGCCAGTGCTTTACTTCGGCGGGTATGTTTACGATACTGCCGGGCTTCATTTCAACCGCGTCTTTGCCCCATTCCTGATAGTAACCGTTGCCGCCCACGCAGATTAGAATTTGTCCGCCGCCGCTTTTGGCATGATGGATATGCCAGTTATTCCTGCAGCCGGGCTCAAATGTCACATTAAAAAAGCTTACCTGCTCTGAGGATAACGGAGCAAGATAGCTCTGCCCGGAAAAATACTGCGCGTAACCGTCATTAGGCTTGCCGATGGGGAAGAAAATCGTATTCTGGTATTTGTCCTTTTCGCAGGTCTCTGCTGTTTTTTCGTTCCAAACTTCCTTTGCGAGCCTTAAAACCGCCCAACCCTTCGGCCAGCCCGTATACATAGCGGTATGGGTGATGATAGCGGCAATTTCCTCTTTGGTTATACCGTGGTTTTTTGCGTTCTGCAAATGGAATGTCAGCGAGGAATCAATAACCCCCGACGCCATCAGCGACACAACCGTTATTATGCACTTGATCTTTACATCGATAGCCTCTTCGTTCCATACTTCACCGAACAGCACATCATCGTTCAGGTGCGCAAATGCCGGCGCGAAATCTCCGAGCTGATCCCTGCCTGCTGTCTGGATTATTTTTTCACTCATATTATTACCCTCCTGTTAAATCTCTGTATCGCCGTTGAACGCGTTGTTTACAGTATAATATAATAAAAAGAAAATATCAACTCTGTTGCAAAAAAGCAGCTGATAAATGAAGTGTTTGCTTTGCAAACATCAGGCGGCGGTACCGCTATGAATCACTCGCGCAGCTCGCATAAAGCAAAGCCCGCTAACCTTTTAATCGCCTTTCGGGTGCGCTTCATAGGGTGAAGCCCTGCTTCGTTTCTTCATCCGCCGAAATGCGCGCTTCATTCGAAAAAATAAATGCCGGTATCTTTTTTCGTGTGTATTGGCCGGAAAAAAGATGAATTTGCAAATTTTTTGGGGATACTCTAACCCCGCTAACGCGTTTCTGATTATTTTAAATATTCGTTATAAAAGCTCTCGATCTTGTCAAACGGGATAATATCCATACGATCGTACAGATCGGTATGCACAGCGCCCGGAATAATCATCAGCTTTTTGTTATCGCCTGTGAGCTTCTTAAAAGCGTCCTCGCTGAAATAGCAGGAATGCGCTTTTTCGCCGTGTATCACAAGCACAGCATTGCGTATCTCATCGCTGTATGCAAGTATCGGCATATTCATAAACGAAAGTGCAGAAGTTGTATTCCAACCGCCGTTTGAGTTCAGTGAACGCTCGTGATAACCGCGATCAGTTTTGTAGTAATCGTAATAATCCTTTACATAGAACGGTGCATCTTCGGGGAGCGGATCAATCACACCCCCGCCGAGCT
>JAFLUL010000071.1 GCA_022508845.1 Oscillospiraceae bacterium
GCGCGCTTGACTGGGGGTCAAGAGGCCGTGAGTTCAAGTCTCGCCACTCGGACCAAGTCAAAAGCCTTATTTCGCAGCATTTTTGTTGAGAATAAGGCTTTTCTTTTATAAATCGAAGGATAGTGGTAATTATGAAAACAAAAGCAACATATTTTCAAAACAGCAAAGAAAAGCCGCTGTGTTACGGAGAAATAAATTTAATAAATCCTCCCCGAAAAAGGCTGAGAAATCAGCCTGAAAAAACAGGAATTGAAGCACTGCCTGTTTTTTGCGGTTTTTGCGGGACTGATTTTGAGCTGATGAAAATGGGAAGAAGAGAAGAACTCTGCGCTAAATTTCCTAAAGGCGAAAACAGACTTATCAACGGCCACGAGGGAGTTGTTTGGGTGCCGGACGAAAACCGCTTTGCGATCGTTCTTATTCGCGGCGGAAACAGCTTTGATCCCACCCGCTTTACGGAAGATGAAACATATTTTGAATACGGCTGCGACGGAGCGGACGGAATATTCTGCGATAAGGGCTATTTTAACCCTGATATGCTTCTCCGTTTGCCGGAAAGATATGCGGATATAAAAAAACTTCCGCTGTCGCTTGCAAAAAAGCTTGTTTTTTCAGATCCCTATGCCTGCGCGGTGTTCCAGCACGAAAGGATGTGCGATATAGGTGTTGCGCAGAATTTCAGGGTTGAAAAAGCAAAAAACGGATGTGACGAAGAAACAGCAAGAGCCCTTGCTTATGATTCAACCTTTAACAGGGTTGTTATATTCGGTCTCGGAACAACGGGACTTTTTATCGGCGATCAGATAAGAAGAAACCATAAAAACGCAAAGATATTGTTTGTTGCGAGAAGCGGTGAAAACAGCGAAAAAGCAGTTTTTGTTAAAGAGGAGCTTCAAAGCGATTATATTTCCGTAAACGGTTTTTCTCAGGAGGAAACCGCAAAGGCGATAATTGAAAGAATCGGCGGAAACGCCACAGTATTTATAGGAACAAGCGGAACTGAAATTGAACATCGCATAGCCTTTGAACACGGCGTTCTCGGCTGTAACGGGATTTACAACAGCTTTTCGTTAGGCCCCAAGGTCTCGTTTGACAGTATGCCGTTCGGATTTAAAAATCAGATAATTCTTGCGTCTATCAATTTTACTCAGGCGCATATGGAAGAAGCCATTGAAATTCTTTGCGGGAGTAAGTTTGACAAACTGGTTGAGCTTATCGACAAGGAAGAATTTATAAACGACCCGATATATTCATATGAAAATAAAATATATTCCAAAGGCGCGCCGCTGAAAACTGCGGTAATTTGGAACAGCGAATATATTGACCCGGAGGCATAAAAAATGAAAGCAATTGAAATAACGAATATATGCGAAATAAGAATAACAGAAAAAGAAGCGCCTGTACCGAAAGACGGCGAAGCGCTTTTAAGAGTTCTTTATTGCGGTATATGCGGAGCGGATGTTGCGTCATATACCGGTAATCAGCCGTTTACAACATATCCGAGAATACCCGGACACGAATTTTCAGCCGAGATAACGGAGATTCCCGAAAACGGCAGGGGGCTGAAGAAGGGCGATATCGTTACTTGCAATCCTTATTTTAATTGCGGCAAATGCTATGCCTGCAAGCGCGGTATAGTAAACGCCTGTTATGATAACCAAACTATGGGAGTTCAGCGTGACGGCAGCTTTCAGGAATATATAACTATGCCGGTTGAGCGCATTATTTACGGAAAAGGTCTTTCAGCAAAGCAGCTTGCGCTTATAGAGCCTTTTGCCATAAGCTGTCACGCTCTTTCAAGAGCCCAAATAAAAAAGGGAGATAATCTCCTTATTATGGGCGCGGGTCCTATCGGTCTGTTTGCTCTTATAAAAGCAAAGGCCTTCGGAGCAAGAGTTCTGATTGCCGATAAGATCCAAAATCGCCTTGCGCTTGCAGAGGAATACGGCGCGGACTGTGCCGTAAACGTTAATGAACAAAATCTGAGTGAAGTCTGCAAAAGCTTTACCGAAGGCAACGGATTTGACGTTTGCGTTGAGGCCTGCGGCGCGCCGGAAACATTTTTATCGTGTATTGACGAGGCTTCTCACGGAGCAAATATTATTCTGATAGGCAACGGCAAGAGGGAAACAAGCTTTGTTCATTCTGTTATCCTTAAAAAAGAGCTTAATATATTCGGAAGCCGCAACGCTTTCACAAGAGATTTTGAAGAGCTTATAGACCTTGTTTCAAGCGGAAAAGCGGATGTTCTTAAAATGGTAAGCGGCGTTTATGATAAGGCAAACGCAAAAGAAGCCTTTGACGCGCTTGTTCATAATGACGGTACTCTTGCCAAGCTTTTGATAAAATTCGGAGAATAAAAAATGAAAGAAACAGTTCTTCAATTCGGAACAGGAAATTTTTTGCGTGGATTTGCCGATTATTTTATTGATACATTAAATAAAAAGTGACTTTATGACGGCAAAATCGTTATCGTTTCTCCAACCGACTCTAAAACTGCAGATAAAATCAATGAGCAGGGCGGTAGATACAATCTTATAATAAGAGGAAAGCAAAACGGCAAGGATGTGTGCGAGAAAACTCAAATTGAATCTGTGACCCGTGCGGTTAATCCTTACCGTGATTTTAATTCTTTTATGCTTCTCGCAAAAAATCCCGACCTGCGCTTTATTATTTCAAACACTACCGAAGCCGGGATTTTCTTTGACAGCTCCTGTAAATTTTCCGACAGCCCGGCAGCTTCTTTCCCCGGAAAATTAACGCAGCTTCTTTTTGAACGCTTTAAGAACAACCTCGGCGGCTTTGTTATTCTTGCCTGCGAGCTTATTGATAATAACGGAAAAGAGCTTAAAAGCTGTGTTTTGAAATATGCAGAGCTTTGGAAGCTTGGAGGGGATTTTTGCCGCTGGATAGAAAACGAGAATGTGTTTTGCAATACGCTTGTTGACAGAATAGTGACCGGCTTTCCTGCGGCTGAAGCAGAAAATATCTTCAGAGAACTCGGATATAAAGATATGCTTCTCGATACGGCTGAGCCTTATCACCTTTGGGTTATTGAGGGCGATTTTGAAAATGAGCTTCCTCTTAAAAAGGCGGGCTTTAACGTTATATGGACAAATAATGCGGCTCCTTATAAAAAAATGAAGGTTCGTATTCTCAACGGCAGCCATACTTCTCTTGTTTTTCCCTCGCTTCTCTGCAGTATAGAAACTGTTGGTGAAAGCTTAAAAGACGAGCTTCTGATGAAATATCTTAATGTTTGTCTTTTTGACTATATACTTCCCGTTCTCGGAGAAACTCAGGATAATAAAAATTTTGCAAATGCCGTATTGGAGCGTTTTGCAAATCCTTATATCAGACATCTCTGGAAATCTATTTCGCTGAATTCTGTGAGTAAATTTTCCGCAAGAGTTCTGCCTACGGTTATTGATTATATGGCGGAAAACAAAGCTCTTCCTAAACCGCTTGTTTTTTCGCTTGCGTGTTTAATTGAATATTATAAGTCAAATGATGTAAACGATGACCCCAATGCTTCGGCTTTTATTAAAGAAAACAGCATATCGTCAATTCTTTCAAACGCAGAGCTTTGGGGGATGGATTTAAGCGATATGAACGTTCTTATAAACGAGAGCATTGAAATTATTAGCCGAAAGGGCATCAGAGAGGCGCTGAGATGGAGCTTATTCTGATTCATCCTGATGATAATGTAAAAGTTAATTCTCAAAACGGCCATAAATATGCCGCGAGGGATATAAAAAAAGGGGAGTCTGTTATTAAATACGGCTTTCCGATAGGCATTGCAACAGAAAGTATTCATAGCGGCGACCACGTTCATACCCATAACCTGAAAACGGCTCTTTCAGGAGCAGCTCAATATGAATATACCCCCGCTTTTGAGTTTCCTCAGAGAGAAGCTCCTGTTTATATTAACGCCTATTTGCGTAAAAACGGAGAAATCGGCATAAGAAACGATATCTGGATAATCCCAACCGTAGGCTGTGTTAACAAAATCGCTCAGCGTCTGGCAGAAGAGAGCGGGGCTTTTTGCTTTACCCACCCTTACGGCTGCAGTCAGTTGGGCGACGATCATCTGCGGACGCAGAAAATCCTTTGCGGTCTTATTAAGCATCCAAACTCGGGCGGTGTGCTTGTTTTGGGGCTAGGCTGCGAAAACAATAATATCGCGGAGCTGAAAAAAATCCTCGGAGAGCATGACTGCGAAAGAATACGCTTTCTTAATTGTCAGGACTCAAAAGACGAAATCAAAGAAGGCAAAAAAATAATAGATGAATTAAAAAAACAGGCAAACCGTGACAGTCGCACTGAAATTCCGATTTCAAAGCTGAAAATAGGTCTTAAATGCGGCGGGAGCGACGGTCTTTCGGGAATAACCGCAAATCCGCTTTGCGGACGGGTTACAAACAAACTTGTTTCAATGGGCTGCACGGCGGTTCTTACCGAAGTCCCCGAAATGTTCGGTGCTGAGCAGCTTCTGTTAAATCGCTGCACAAACAAAAAAGTATTTGACGGCACGGTTAAAATGATAAATAGCTGGAAGAAGTATTTTATCTCAAACGGTCAGCCTGTAAGCGAAAATCCATCGCCGGGAAATAAAGAGGGAGGTATAACCACCCTTGAAGAAAAATCCCTCGGATGTGTGCAAAAGGGCGGTGGTTCGCCCGTTACGGCGGTGCTCGACTACGGCGATATTGCCGAAAAAGCCGGACTCAATTTGCTGAGCGGCCCCGGTAACGATATGGTTGCCGTTACAAATCTGACTGCGGCGGGCTGCCATATTATTCTATTTACAACCGGCAGAGGCACCCCTCTCGGCGCTCCGGTTCCAACAATAAAAATTTCAACCAATTCCGCTTTGGCTGAAAGAAAAAAGAACTGGATAGATTTTGACGCCCAGAGCTCGGATGAAAACGCTTTGTTTGAGTTTATTGTTAAAACAGCAAACGGCGAGGAAACAAAAAACGAACAAAACGGTTTCAGGGAAATTGCAATATTCAAGGATGGTGTAACGCTATGATAATAGACGCTCACGCGCATTTATGGAAAACGCAAAAGGGCAGGGTTGACGGCAGAGACGTTTTTTCTGTCGGAAACGGAAAAAGCAATTTCGGCGGAGAAATTCGCCAGATGATGCCCCCGTTTATGACCGACGGAGAAAACACTGCCGAAAGATTTATTGCCAATATGGATTATGCCGGAGTTTCCGGAGCTTTTATCACTCAGGAGGAAATTGACGGCAATCAGGACTTTTATCTGCTTTCTTCCAAAGAAAAATATCCAAACAGGCTGAAAATCTGCTCTCTCTATGAAGAAAACAAGGATTTTTCCCTTGAAGGCTTTGACGGTGTAAAAATTTGCGCGGGCAGACTTCCAAATCAGGATCTTACAAAGCATTATAAGGTTTTTGAAGCGGCTGATAAAAACCGCAAATTTGTTTCGATCGACTTATCCGACGGCGATAAGCAAACGTCGTCGCTGCTTGAAATGATACGGCAGTACCCAGAGCTTCGCATTGCGATAGGTCATTTCGGAATGGTTACAAGAAGCGGATGGCTCGAGCAGATAAAGCTTGCGAGAAACGCAAATGTCCGTGTTGAAAGCGGAGGGATAACCTGGCTTTTTAACAGCGAGTTTTATCCGTATCCCTCCGCCGTAAGGGCAATAAAAGAGGCAGCTCAAATATGCGGTATGGAAAAACTGATGTGGGGGAGCGATTATCCCCGCACAATGGTTGAAATAACCTATAAAATGAGTTTTGATTTTATTTTGAAATCTGCTGAATTTTCAGAAGAAGAAAAAGAATTATTTTTGTTTGAAAACGCACAAAAGTTTTATGCTTTTTCAAATCTGGACGAATGCGGAAATATAAAAAATATGCTGGAGGACTGAATGCTGTGAACCACGAAGAATATTTAAGAGTTATCGACGAGATTATTGAAAAAGGCCCCTATTCAGCCGACTGGGATTCTCTTTCAGAGCACGAGGTTCCCGCATGGTACCGCAGGGCAAAATTCGGAATTTTCATTCATTGGGGAATTTACAGCGTTCCTGCATTCGGCAGCGAGTGGTATTCGCGAAATATGTATATAAAAGATTCATCGGAATATAAACACCATCTTGAGACCTACGGCGCGCATAAAGATTTCGGGTATAAGGATTTTATCCCAATGTTCAAGGCGGAAAAATTCAACGCCGCTGAGTGGGCTGAGCTTTTTAAGGAGGCGGGAGCTAAGTATGTTGTTCCCGTGGCCGAACATCACGACGGCTTTCAGATGTATAAGAGCGGACTTTCCCATTGGAACGCATTTGAGATGGGCCCCTGCCGCGATACTTTGGGCGAGCTTTCGGAGGAGTGCATGAAACGCGGGATCCGCAACGGCGCATCATCCCACCGTATTGAGCATTGGTTTTTTATGGGACACGGCAAGGAATTTGAAAGCGATATAAAAGAGCCTATGAAGCGCGGGGATTTCTATTGGCCCGCTATGCAGGAAAAAGATCATTTTGACCTCTTCAGCGAACCTGTGCCAACAAAGGAATTTCTTGATGATTGGCTTGCGCGCTGCTGCGAGCTGGTGGACGAATATCACCCCAAAATAATATATTTTGATTGGTGGATACAGCACAGCTGTGCAAAGGAATATCTCAAAAAATTTGCGGCTTACTATTATAACCGCGCTTATGAGTGGGGAGAGGACGTTGCCATAAATTATAAGCACGATTCTTTTATGTTCGGAACGGCGGTTGTTGATATTGAGCGAGGAATGTTTTCCGATATTAAACCTTATTTTTGGCAGACGGACACTTCTGTTGCTCTCAACAGCTGGTGTTATACCGAAAACAACCGTTACCGCGAGGCTTCATCTATTATATGCGACCTTGTTGATATAGTAAGCAAAAACGGCTGTTTGCTTCTTAATATCGGTCCGAAAGCGGACGGGACAATCCCCGCAGAGGACGCCGGCATTCTCAGGGAAATAGGCGCTTGGCTGAAAATTAACGGCGAGGCGATTTACGATACAAAAGTATGGCGTTACCACGGCGAAGGACCAACAGAGGTTACCGAAGGCCAGTTTTCCGACGGAACAAAAAAGAATTTTACTTCGCAGGATATAAGGTATACCGTTAAAGGCTCAAAGCTTTATGCAGCCCCTCTTCGCGAAAGCGGGGACGGAACATATGATTTTACCCTGCTCGGCGAAAAGGACGCTTCAAAAAAAGCAAATTTCCACGGAATTATAAAAAATATCGAAATGCTCGGAAATGATGAACCGGTTTTATGGACGCGCGATGAAGAAGCTCTTCATATAAAGTCCGGAATTATCGGAACGGATAAGCCTGTGGTTTTCAAAATTACTCTTGCATAGAAAACATACTTTTTATTAAAAGGGTGCTTATAAGGCACCTTTTTGTTTGGAAATATTTATAATAAATGTAAATAAATTTTGAAATAATTTTGAAAAATCACTTGAAATATAAAAATCATTGTGATAGAATGACCCATAGTATAGGTTATGATGTATAATTGTCGGATTATATCCTTAGTTGCTATAATAATTCTTTCAGGCTTTTCGGTATGCGTTCGGCAAAAAAATCTTTAGCTTTCATTTATTGAGAAAATAGGCGATTTGGTTTTGAAAAGAAAATTATATCTTGCGATTGGATGTTTATTTGCCGCAGTATTTGTTTTTTCATCCGTTATGCTTTTTACAACGCTTAATAAATACCGTCAGGCGGACGCTGTTTACAGCGATTTGCAAAACCGCTATGTTGTTCCCGTTTCTCATAAATCAGAACAATTTGAAGATGACGAAAAAGATGAAATTCTGCGAGAATACGCCCCGATAAGCGTTAATTTTGAGGATCTTCTCAAGGAAAACGGAGATATAGTCGGGTGGCTTTACAGCGAAAATACCCCCATTGACTATCCCGTTGTTCAGGCTGAAAATAATGAAAAATATCTTCGCCGTGACTTAAACGGTAATTATATCATAAGCGGAACTATTTTTGTTGATTTTCGCTGCCCTCAGGTAGCTACGGGGCAAAACTATATCATTTACGGGCATAATATGCGCGGCACTACTATGTTCAGCTCGCTTGCAAAATATAAAGATCCAAGCTATTATGACGAACACCCGGTTCTTTATTACCTTACCCCGAACGGCGATTATAAAATTGAGCTTTTTGCAGGTATGGTTACTGCAGCGGATTCTGAGGTATACACTCCCGATTTCGGCAGCAAAGAAGCTTTTAAGGTGTTTTTGAAGGATATAAGAGATAAATCAACCTTTTATTCCGATGTTGCCGTTACCGAAGAGGATAACATTATAACTCTCTCGACCTGCTCTTATGAATTCGGCAACGCAAGATATGCCGTTTTCGGAAAACTGACTGATTTATCCGATTCGGCGATAAATGCCGAAAATAATTAAATAATATTTGAAAGAGGTCTGAATAAGATGGCGCAAAAAAACAAAGAAAAAACATCGAATAATAAAATAATGACCGTTATCGGCGCAATTCTCTGCGTTATTCTCATTCCTATTCTTGCAGTAAACATAACTTTGATAATAAAGAGCTATACTAATGCCGATGAGGTTCCGAAAATCGGCGGATTTGCACCGCTTATCGTTCTTTCCCCTTCAATGGAACCCAATATTATGACCGGGGATCTCATCATTGTTAAACAAACAGACGGCAAAGACGTTAAGAAAAATGACGTTATCGCGTTTTTTGACCCCGACGGCAACGGAACAAGCATATTAACCCACAGAGTTAACGAAATATACGAAGAAAACGGAGTTCTGTATTTCAAAACGCAGGGTGATGCGAACGATTCGGAAGATCGTCTCCCTGTTTCCGAGGATAAACTTGTTGGCGTCTGGAGCGGAACCAGAATCCCGGGTGCCGGCAGCGTTGCAATGTTTATGCAAACAACGGCAGGGCTTGTTGTTTGCGTTGGTGTTCCGCTTATCCTTCTTGTTGCCTGGGATATTTTCAGACGCAGAAGGTATGAAAAGAAAAATCAAACGGACACCGATGCTCTTCTTGCCGAGCTTGAGGCTCTCAAAGCCGCGAAGGCAGAACAGCAAAATAATTCCGAAAACCAATAAGTCAGCTATTCTTCCCCCGGAAGCCACATCGGGGTTGAATATATAACATTCTCCCGGGGGGCTTGCCCTGTGGGGGAGGAATCCAAAGCCGAAAGGCATATATTATGAAAGGAGAAAAAAATCCAATGAAAAAGAACAAAATGATGAGAATTGCCAGCTTTCTTCTGATCGCGGTTCTTCTCACAACAAGCGTAATCAGCGGAACTTTCGCTAAGTACGTTACAACCGGAGAAGTAGGAGATAAAGCCCGCGTTGCCAAATTTGGCGTAGTGATCGATACTGAGGGCACTCTGTTCGGCAAAGAATATGTTGATGTTTATGAAGGCAACGGTCCCGATGACGGAACAGGAGAAGTAATCACCGTTAAATCTTCTACTGAAGATAACGTTGTTGCTCCCGGAACAAACAACTCCTATACCGGCGGTTATAACTTCTCAATCACCGGCACTCCCGAAGTTTCCGTTAAGGTTGCTATCAATTTCGGCGATGAGCTGTCTGATATTTGGCTTACACAGGGCAAATATCCCGATATGACCACAAACGCAGTTGACGCTTTTGAGATTGCTGACGATTATTATCCGATTCAGTACACTCTTTACAACCGTCACAGCGAATCAGCCAATTGGTCTGTTGTTGATGATCTTCAGAACGTTCCGCTTTACAAGATTTCTCAGTATTTTGAAGCTGTGAATGAAGAGTATAAGGACGAAGTGTTTGAGCCGAACACCGATCTCGCTGATGTGTATGGTTACTATCGTCTTGATTGGGAATGGGCATTTGAGGATGCTCAGACTCTCAATGGCGCTAATTTCACCGCTGAGCAGGTTGATCAGGCTGATACCCTTTTGGGCGACCTTATGGCCGACGAGCTTGACGACACAACTATCGTTGACGATGCTGTTGCAGCTTATGATGCTGCAAACGGCGGTTCCGCTTGGAGTGGTTTAGCCGGTCTTACCAACGTTGAAGATTATGGCGCAGGCTATAACAACAGACCTGAAGCTACCAACCGTGGCGACTACAGCCTTAAAGCTGTATTCGATATGACCATTTCTGTAACTCAGGTTGACTAATTCAGTTTACACTAAATTGATTTAATGAACTACATACTTGAAACCGCGCGACCGTCTGTGGCTGCGGCTGCGCGGTTTCGGTATTTCAGACCGCCCGACCATAAACGCGGACTGTCTGAAATGCTGAAAAAGGTGTTCATCAAAACAGAAAGGGGGAGTCGGTGTGCAGGAAAAACAAAAGAAAAAATCATTTGGAATCGGCGTTCTTGCTGTATTACTTGTTCTTTGCGAGCTGGCCTCTCTGTCGGTTCTTTTCAGCAGAATATCATCTTATTCTCAACGTGAATTTGTTAACGTTATGTCATTAACAGAGAATAGTGTTCCTGGAACCGGAAACGTGCAGGTTTTGCCTCCCTCGGAAAGTTCTGAATCAAATTCCGGCGGTAGCAATCCTCAGTTTGTAATGGAAGCCGAGGTCGAGATTTTTAAGTTTACCTACGATGAAACCGGAAAAATAACGGTTGTCAGCGCTCCGGGAACCCATGATAAACTCATAGCCCCCGGAACCTCAAATATTTATCAGTTTACCCTTGCAAACACAGGAAACGTTGCTCTTGACTATACAATGACAATGGAATCCTATATAACCGGAACGGATTTATGGTTGCCGGTTTATTCCCGCGTTTGGGATTATACAAACAGATACCTTTTAGGCTCTCCCGAAGATATGGCGGATGTTTTGGAGCTCAATTCCGTTCGTGATTTTGCGGAGCTTGGGGCAGGAAGAAACGCCGTTTATTCCCTTGAATGGGAATGGCCTTTTGAATGGGGAAACGATGAATACGATACTATGCTCGGCAACCTTGCTGTTGATAACGACCTTGTTTTAACCGTTATCATAAAGGTTTATGCTGAATATGACGAAGAACCGGACGATCCCAATTCGGGACTTTTAACACCGCCGAACACCGGCGACGATTCGCAGATAGTGCTGCTGGCTGTGCTTTGCGGAGGTTCGTTCGTTGGCGTTTGCGTTATGATATTTGCATTTGTTAAATCAAAGCGTAAAGAAGAACAGGCTGAAAAAAATGAATAAAACAAAAAAGCGCTTAA
>JAFLUL010000072.1 GCA_022508845.1 Oscillospiraceae bacterium
TAAAAACAGAGTTTTCACTGTCATAGTAAAGTATTTCCGTCATATAAGAGCCGTCATAGTTTATGCAGTCAATAAAAAATCTGTAAACTCCGTTGGTTATATCGCTCAAATACTGAACAGGCGATGTTACAGACGGAGAAAGCTGAAGCTCACAAACGAATTCAAAGGTTGAATTGCCCGGATTCATTTTTATAAGGCTCACTCTGAAAGGAGTTTCCTGATCGGAGGAATTGGCGGTAAGATATATAAGCTCATTCTGACCGTCGGAATCAACATCGTCTATAAGATAATCAAATATCTGAATTACCGACAATGTTGAAACATTATGCTCTCCGTTTTCTTCGCTCACCTTATAAAGAGACAGCGTTTTGGATTTCTGCGAATCCGAAACAGCCCAGCAAACGGCAATTTCATATGTTCCGGTTTTATCAAGGTCATAGAACCGAACATTATAAACATCGCTTCCGTTGCCCGTTATATCGCCGAACGAATACCAGCGTTCACCGTTAAATTTAAGAAAATGAATATGTACCTCATTGGGAGAATCAGCTTTTGTATAAAAAACAAGGTTTTCTTCGTAGGAATCGTTATCAAGGTCAACCTGAACAAAGGCAGAGCGATATTCTCCCGAGATGGGACTTATGAGCATAACATCTTTTCCAACAGACTTTTCAAAAGCCTCTTGAATAAGGGCGTTTTCTCCCGTGAGTTTCGGAGGTCTGATAAGCTGTTCGGCTGAAAAGAACTCAAAACCGGAACAGGAAGAAAGAATTATAGCGCAAAGCAAGACCGGAAAGATGAGCTTTATGTTTGAATAAATAGCCTTCATCCGAGCCTCCAATATATTAGTTTACTTTGATCTGAACCGTGTATGTGCCTCTTACCCAGCTGTCGGTCAATGTTCTCAGAAGTATCTTTACCGGAACCTCGTTTATTCCGCTTTTAAGCTCTACATCGTCAAGAGATAAAACAACATACGCTTCGCTGTTGTCTATGTTCATAACGGAATCTGTTGGTCCGACAACCTGAACCGACTGAATGGATTTTGTTAAAAGCTCGGCATTTTCGGGCAATTTAATATCATCGGCAGAAACAGCAACCTCAAGCCAGCGTTTATTCATATCTGAAAGATTAACGGTTACTTTGAAAGCCTCGACCTTATCAACAAAAGAATAGACCGTATCATCGGGAACGATATGAAACTCATTATAGGTATTGTTAAGCTCGGAAAAATCTATGCTTCCGATTATGATTTCATCAGCATTTATGAGCTCGTTATCTCCGGCGGCAACCGTAACTTTAACCTTGTTTGGTGAAACCGAATATGAAAGAGGGGTTTCGCGGTAATCTTTCGGAACGTTTGTAAAATTGATTGCGGGAGTGAAATCGGTTGTAACGCTTACGGGAATAGTTACATAAACGGGATCCTCATTTAAGAGCTTGATAAAATTAAATGTTGAATTGTTTCCCGATCCTACAAAAACTATTTCTGAGGTAAAGGTTTCGGTTGAAGTAAGCTCCTTATCAAGCTCAACAACAGCCTTAACGGAAGTAAGTCTGCTCATTTCAATCGACGGTCCCTGAACAGTAACGGAATCAACGCTGAGTCTCGGATTTTCTCTTAAATATCCCTCGGGAAGAGAATATCCTTCAATCTCAATTATCTCATCCGTTATATTAAAGCTCTTTTCAACAGTCTCATCAAAATAAAGAGAAATTGACGGCTTTGAATACTGAACCACTTCAACGTCACCGGCTTCAACATTAACGGTTATCGGAAGATTATAGGTTCCGGGAGAAGTAACGGAAGCAAATGATACTGTTGCAATTATCTTATTCGGAAAATCGGAATCGTTCAGGAGATAGCTCTTTCCCTTAACGGTTACGTCGATATAATATTCCTGCTCATCAAAAATTTTCAAATCATTATTGTCGGGAAGGGAGCCTTCATAATTGAGCTGAACCTTGATATTGTTAAACTGTTTTTCAATTTCGCTCGTTTGGAATATTGAAACGGCACACCAGAGAACAACAGCTATGATCAAAGAAAACAAAAGTACAAATGCATTTTTTTCAAAAAGCTGAGAAAAAGGGCTTTTCGATTTCTTTTTTTTATTTTTACTGCTCATTGCCGTTTCCCTCCTCCAAAGCAAAATTTTCATCTTCGGAATGCTTTTCGTCCGTAATCATATCAGATTTTTTCTTCTTTTTTGAGCGTTTTTCATTCTCTTTTGTTAAAAGATAGTGGCCGAGAAGCTCTCTGAGCTCGCTGTCTGTTATACCGCGCTTGAGAGTTCCGTCAACCGCAATTGAAATTATTCCGGTTTCCTCGCTGGTTACAACGGCAACGCAATCGGAATTGAGGCTTGCTTCAAGAGCTGCTCTGTGGCGGGTGCCGACATTTTCGGTTATAACCCTGTCGTTTTTCATCGGAACAACGCATCTTGCCGCAACTATTTTGCCGTTATTTATTATAACCGCGCCGTCGTGGAGAGGGGCTTTGGGATAGAAAATGCTGCAAAGCATTTCAAAGGTGGTGTCGCTGTTTATCATAACAGCTTGTTTTGTTAAATCGCCGAGAAGGGTCTCGCGCTGAAACAGAATAAGCGATCCAACCTTATTTCTGCTCATCGCACCGCAGGCTCTGCAAACAGAGTTTATCGCGTCAATTTCCTCTTCTTCATTCTTTTTGCTGAAAAACGGCAGTCTTTTGCCGAAGCTCCTTGCGCCCATATGCTCGAGAGCCTGTCTGATTTCAGCCGAAAACAGAATTATAACGATAAGAATGATATCGTTAAAAAGCCGATTGAAAAGATAAGAGCTTGCGGGCATATTCAGAAGAGTTACAACACCGTATACAACAACAACAAAGAATATACCCTTTATAACCTGGATGGACTGCGTTCTTCTCAGCTGCACAATAACGGCATATACGAGAAGAGTTACAAGGAGAATATCAAATATATCCGGGAAAAAATTAAAATTCAAAAAAACATCCTTAAGTCTTAAGAAAAGATTCTGAAGAAATTCCTGAAACATTATTTTTTTACACCACCGTAATTTTATTGAATTTTTTCTATAAGCGCAACAGCGTGAGCGCTTATGCCTTCAAGCGAGCCGGTAAATCCGAGACCTTCCTCGGTTGTTGCCTTAACGCTTACATTTTCTGCTTTTGTTTTACAGGCTTTTGCAATATTATTTCTCATCATATCGGTATAGGATGAAATTTTAGGCTTTTGAGCGATAACGGTTGCGTCAATATTGGAAATAATATATCCATTTTCTTCAATCAAGCTGAAACATTTTTTTAACAGCTCTATGCTGTCCGCGTTTTCAAAAGCGTCATCATTGTCGGGAAAGTGTTTCCCTATATCCCCGAGAGCCAAAGCTCCTAAAAGAGCGTCGCAAACAGCATGAGTAAGCACGTCAGCATCGGAATGACCGAGCAAACCAAGCTCAAATTCAATTTCAACTCCGCCGAGTATCAAACGTCTTTCGGGGGAAAATCTATGTACATCATAGCCGTGTCCGATACGAAACATTTTGTTCACCTCAGTTTTTTATCCCGAGAAGCTCCTCGCAGGCGGCTATTTTTACCGCTGAGCAGAGGATTTTTGAAGCCATTTCAAGTTCCTCAACGCTTGGGCAGGAAGGAGCGATTCTGATATTTGAATCGGTAGGGTCGATTCCGTAGGGATAAGTTGCTCCAACTCCCGTGAGGGTCAGTCCGCAGTCGGCGCAAAGCTTTCCTGCATATTTTGCAGAACCAACGTTAACATTAAGGCTTATAAAATAACCGCCTCTGGGTGAATTAAACGAGGCTATACCTGAGCCGTCAAGCTCGCTGTGGAGAACACCGAGAACCGTATCAAACTTCGGTCTTAAAAGGATCGCGTGCTTTTTCATCTGAGCGCGGATATCGTCCATATTTTTATATATTGCCGTATGCCTCGCCTGATTTATCTTGTCGTAACAAATAGTTTGAAGTGCAAGGCGATCCATTATCTCTTTTATGTTTCTGTCCGCTGCTGCAACAGCCGAAAGTCCTGCGCCGGCAAAGGTTATTTTTGAGGTTGAGGCAAAGGCAATAAAGTTCTCTTCAGTGCCGTATTTTTTTGCCGCGTCAAAAATGTTTGCGAGGAAATCGCCCTCTTCATATAAATCGTGAACTAAGTAAGCTTCATCCCATATCACCCTGAAATCGGGAGCTGCGGGCTTCATAGAAGCTATACGTTCAACCGTTTCTGCGGAATAGGTTACTCCGTCGGGGTTTGAATATTTCGGAACGCAGAACATTCCTTTAACATCAGGATCTTTTATAACTTCTTCGATAACATCCATATCGGGTCCGGACGGGGTCATCGGTACGCTTATCATCTCAAGTCCGAAATACTCCGCAATGGCAAAATGCCTGTCATATCCCGGAACAATGGCAATAAACTTGCGGTTTTTATTATAAAACCAAGGGTCATTTCCCAACGTTCCGTGGGTGCAGCACTGAGAAATATAATCAAACATTAAGTTAAGGCTTGAAGAGCCGCAGGTTATAACATTTTCAGCGGAAACTCCGAGCATATCGCCGAACAGTTCCCTTGAACGGAGAGTTCCGTTTAATACACCGTAGTTTCGGCAGTCCGCACCTGAAGCGTCTTTAAGTTCAATATCGTTTTTGTTAAGGTTCAAAAGGTCATCCGACAAATCAAGCTGTTCGGGAGAAGGTCTTCCGCGAGCCATATTGATGGATATCCCCAAAGCGAGATATTCTCTGTATTTTTTCTTCTGATTTTCATATTCCTGGGTGAGTTCCTTTTTGGAACATTTTGTAAGATCGAACATAGAAATTTGTCTCCATAAAAAACGTTGCTTTTTAACTTTTTAATCATATCACAACACTTATTTAATATCAATATATTTTTTAAAATATTTAATAAATATTTAATAATTAACCGCCGGAACTTCAAATTCCGACGGTATCAGGCAAAGTATTTAATTTCTTTCGCGAATTATATATCTCGTTGGAGTTCCCTCTAAGCCGAACACATCCCTTATACGGTTGTCGATATATCTCTGATAGCTATAATGGAACAGATCCTTTTTGTTTACAAAAACAACAAACGTGGGCGGACGGGTGGAGGTCTGGGTCATATAATAAATTTTCAGCCTTTTTCCCTTATCCGTAGGAGGCTGCACTCTTGCCTGAGCCTCAGCCAGAACGCTGTTAAGTCTGCCTGTCGGAATTCTTATGGCATTTTGATCGTCAACGAATTTGATCAGCTCAAAAAGCCTGTCTAGCCGCTGGCCGGTTTTTGCGGAAATAAAAATTATCGGGGCGTAGGACATAAACGAAAAATCATCCATAAGCTTTTTTCTGTAGGCGTCCATAGTTTTTCCGTCTTTTTCGTATGCATCCCACTTATTAACGGCTATAATACAGCCCTTGCCCTCTTCGTGAGCTATACCTGCAACTTTGGAATCCTGCTCGGTAAAGCCCTCTAAAGCGTCGATCATAATAACGCAAACATCGGCTCGCTGAACCGCCATAACAGCCCTCATAACGCTGTATTGCTCAATTTTATCGTCAACGCGCGATTTTCTTCTGAGTCCCGCGGTATCAATAAGAACGAATTTTCCGTGTTTATTTTCAACAGTTGTATCGGAGGCGTCCCTCGTTGTACCGGCGATATTCGAAACAAGCATTCTTGATTCTCCGCACAAGGTATTAACAAGGGATGACTTTCCCACATTCGGTTTGCCTATAACGGCAACCTTAATACCATCGTCATCCTCCTGAACATCGCTGTTTTCGGGAAAATATTTTATAACTTCATCAAGCAAGTCTCCCGTTCCGTGACCGTGAACGGACGAAACGGCTATAGGGTCGCCGAGACCGAGATTATAAAACTCATAAAACTCCGGAGGAACATCGCCGACCTGGTCACATTTATTAACGCAAAGAACAATAGGCTTTCCGCTCTTTTGAAGCATACTGCCAACATCCTGATCGTTTGCGGTAACTCCGCTTCTGAGGTCGGTAACAAAAATTATCGCGTCCGCGCTGTTTATAGCTATCTGAGCCTGATAACGCATTTGAGAGAGGATAACGTCATCGGAATAGGGTTCTATTCCGCCGGTGTCAACTATCAGAAAATTTTTGCCGAGCCATTCGCAATCGGCATAAAGGCGATCCCTTGTTACTCCGGGAGTGTTGTCAACTATTGCAAGACGCTGACCGCTCAATTTATTAAACAAGGTTGACTTACCCACATTGGGTCTGCCCACTATTGCAACAATGGGTTTAGACATAAAACAATTATCTCCTTTCCAAGGAATAAAAAAGCTCAACAAGAGAATACGCGTCGCAATCTGTTACAACAGCCTTAACTCCAAGCGCATTTTCAAGCTCTGAAAGCGAAATATCATCAAGAAAAATCAGCTCTTCCCTGCTCTTAAACATAGCAGACGGAAAAAGAAGAGTGTCATAATGAAGCTTTTCTTTTTTCAGGAAGTTTATTATATCCCGTCCGGTCAAAAGCCCCGCAACAGTGATCTTTTCTCCGAAAAACTCATTTTTTATTCCGTAAACTTCAATATCGGAATTCGGAAATTTATCCTTAAATTTCCCGGCAAGTTCTTTTTGCAGCTCATATGCCGCCATTCCGGTTACAACAGCAAAGCTGCGCTTTCTATCATCGGACGGATAATCCTCAAGAGCCTGCAAAAATTCATAGCGCATTGAAGTGCACATTCCAACTCCGTTTTCAAGCTGAGGAAAATCGCCGTAATATTCATACGGCGGCATTTCCCGGGAACAAAGCTGAAAGAATTCATCGGAGGGATACGCAAGTCTATCGCGCCCCTCTGCGATAAGCTCAGAATTAAATAAATCTATCGTGTCAATTACCGCGGCGGCTTCATCGGGCGAAAAGCCTCTGAGAGGACAAAGCCCATCCCTGTATTTTGTTAGCCCAACGGGAACGGCGGCAATGCTCTGAAGATTTTTGAGCTCTTTAAGTTTTCTGAGAGAATAAGCAAGATTTTCCCCATCGTTTATTCCCGGGCATAAAACAAGCTGAACGTTTATTTTTATTCCCGCCTCAGAAAACCGGTAAAGATATTTAAGACTCTCTCCTGCCGCGGGATTTTTCATCATTTTAACACGCAGCTCGGGATCCATAGTGTGGACTGACGCGTTTATCGGACTTATATGCATTTTTATAATGCGCTGAACATCATTCTCCGACAGGTTTGTAAGGGTTATATAGTTTCCGAACAAAAAAGAGAGACGGGCATCGTCATCCTTAAAATAGAGCGATCGGCGAAGCCCCTTCGGAAGCTGATCTATAAAACAGAAAATACATTTGTTTTTGCAGCTCTTCTGTTTATCCATCAGATATGTTTCAAAATCAAGTCCTATCTCATCGGGAGAATCAAGATTTTTAAGCTTAACCGTTTTATGTTTTCCGGAAGCAGTCAGAAATTCAATTCTGAGTTTTTCCTCATCACAATAAAAACGGTAGTCGAGAACGTCGTTGATCTCGTTGCCGTTTATAGTTAAAAGCTTATCGCCCGGACGTATCTTTTTTTTGAAGCAAACAGATTTTTCATTTACTCCGGAAATAATAACAGACATTAAAGTTTACCTTAAAATAAACAGCAAAAAGGCGGGGAAGAAACTTTCCCACCTTGCTCTGCTGAAAAAAGTGAATGCTCCGTATCAGTCTTCAACCGCGATAACCTGACGGCCGTTATAATAACCGCAGGCACGGCAAAGTCTGTGAGATTCTTTATACTCTCCGCAGTTCGGGCATTTTTCGATAGAGGGCGCAGTTATCTTCCAAACGTTATTGCGTCTTTTATCTCTTCTTGCTTTAGAAACTCGTCTTGCAGGTACTGCCATATTGCTTCCTCCTAAGCTTAATTATCAAAAAAATTATTAAGAACATCCCATCTGGGGTCGGCGATTTTTTTGCAGGAGCATTTTTCTTTATTAAGATTTGCTCCGCAAACGGGGCAAAGCCCCCTGCAGTTATCGGAACACAGATATCTTGACGGCATCGAGAGGAAAATATCCTCGGAAACAAGCTCGTTAAGATCAAGCCGCATATTTTCAACCACAATATAATAATCGTTATCATCGTTTTCGGAATGAGCGATAAGGATATGATCGATATCCACCTTTTCAGCTCTTTTAACGGCGTCACCGCACCTTGCGCAGGCAGCATTCAGCGAATATTCGGCCGATGCCTTTAAGGTTACGATTCCGGTTTTATTATAAACGGATCCGTAAATATGAACAGGAGAGGCTATAACTTCATCCTCAAGAACGAACTCATAATCAAATTCCTGCCGCTGTCCTTCTGTGCCGAAAATGGCGTCAAGTTCAATAAACACCGCTTGTCCTCCGAAAACATACACTATCCCCATACGGATAAACGCAGGTTATATTATATCCATTCATAACCCGTTTGTCAACAAAAATTTTTCGGCGAACCGATTTTTTAATAAAAATTACTCTATTTCGCAGATATTGAATATGCCCTGAGGGAGGTTTTCCTTTGCGGTTGAAACCGTAAAGGTAAACACTGTGCCTGTAAGCTCCGAAAGTCTTGCTGTTTTTTCAATAAATTTGGCGAACTCATCAAAATCTTTTCCGCCTATTTTAAGAGTTGCGTCAACCAGAATATCGGTTATATCGTGATCTCCGGCGCAAAGACCGCTCAGAAATCCGTAAAACGCTTCATAACCGCTGATGCCGTAGTTTGCGGCAGCAAGCAGACGAACACGGTAGCTCACCTGATATCTGAGGAGATCATCTTTTTCAACGCAAACAACGTGCCCTTTTGACTGAGCAAGAGCTGTGTTTACCGCGTCAAGAAGTTTTTTTGTTTTACCTGAACCTTTTTCTCCGATTAAAAGCTTTACCATTTTTTTTATTTCCCTTCTGATTAAACTGAATTCAGCTATTTATTCTTTTTTCCAATTCTTTGGTTTTGCTCTCATATCCGGGTTTTCCGAGAAGAGCAAACATATTATTTTTATAACTCTCAACACCGGGCTGGTTAAACGGGTTAACCCCGAGAATATATCCCGA
Source organism: Oscillospiraceae bacterium (assembly GCA_022508845.1). Classification (GTDB taxonomy): domain Bacteria; phylum Bacillota; class Clostridia; order Oscillospirales; family Acutalibacteraceae; genus RUG806. The sequence goes on from JAFLUL010000072.1 coordinate 9,092, forward strand.
AACGGCGCAGGCCTTCATAAGAAAATAGAAAAGCTCGCCGAGATTATATTCGTCCGCCTTTTGAAGTTCAAGAACAATATTCGGAACTCCGCCATCGGTATGAGCGATAACAGTGGCTTCATAGGCCTTTCGGTTTACATATGAAAGAGTTTTTCCTGCGAGAAAATTAAGGCCGTCCGCGTTTATATCATCTTCTTCTATGGTTATATCGCATTTTGCCTCTTCAAAGGTAACAACCGTTTCAAACAGATGCCTTTCGCCCTCCTGAACATATTGTCCGAGAGAGTGAAGATCCGTTGAATATATTGCGGAAGAGGGATATATACCTTTATTCTCTTTACCCTCACTCTCGCCGAAAAGCTGTTTGAACCATTCGTTCATCAAAGTGTAGTCCGGCTCATAAGACACCATCATCTCAACCTTTTTCCCTTTGCGGTAGAGGATGTTTCTTATGGCGGCGTATTTATAGCAGTCGTTATCATAAAGGCTGCCGCCTTCATATTTTTTCATGGCGTCATAGGCGCCCTTCATAAGCAGATCAATATCAACGCCCGCTGCTGCAATCGGGAGAAGTCCGACAGCGGTTAAAACGGAATATCTACCCCCAACATTATCGGGAACAACAAATTCTTCATACCCCTCGCTGTCGGCAAGAGCCTTAAGGGTTCCTTTTTCTTTATCGGTTGTAACATATATGCGCCGAGCGGCTTCCTCTTTGCCGTATTTTTCTTCAAGCAACTTTTTAAAGAGCCTGAAAGCGATGGCGGGCTCGGTTGTAGTGCCGGATTTGGAAATAACGTTTACCGAAAAATCGCATTTTTCACAAACAGAGATAACTTCGCTGAGTTCTGTTGGAGAAATGCTGTTACCCACAAAAAATATTTTCGGCGCATCAGTTACGGTGAGATTATAATTCTTTGATTTAACAAATTCTATTGCGGCTCTCGCTCCGAGATAGGAGCCGCCTATTCCGATAACAACAAGAGCTGCTGAATCGGAGCGGATTTTTTTTGCCGCCTTTTTTATGCGGTCAAATTCTTCTTTATCGTAATCTTCAGGGAGAGTCAGCCAGCCGTGATATGCGTTGCCTTTTGCACTCTCCTTGTTTTCATAGAGAAAGCTCTGAGCCTTGTTTACTTCATCGCTTATGCCCGAAAGGTCGTTCTCGCTAACATAAGCTTCCAGAAAACGGCAGTTTAGCTTAATTGACATTTGCAGTGTATCCTCCGAAATAATGTTAATTGTTATTCTACAATATAATTGAAATTATTTCAAGAAGATAAACACTTTTTTTTCATTTTTTCTTAATTTTATTTTTTCAGCGAGCCGAAAATTCTCTTAAGAGCGGAAAAGAAAGTGAGTTTTTTAACTTCAATCAATGCTTTCAGTTCATATTGAGCGATTTTAGACGAACCGGAAAACAGGCTCACTTCGCCGAGAGTCTGCCCCTTTTCAACCGGGGCTTCAATTTCTTCGGTCATCTCAATTTGCTGAGTTATCCCTGAAGAAGCTCCCCTGCTTAAAAGAATATCCTTAACTCCGTCAACATATAGAGAGACCTGCCTTTCTTCGCCGTGAAGCACTTTTACCTCGCCCAATTCGGATAAATCCACCTCGGGGGAATAAATTTCATAATTCGCAAAGCCGTAGTCAAGAAGATTTCTTGCTCCGTTAAATCTGTCATTGGAATTTGAAGCTCCCAAAACAACTGCAATAAGCCCTAAACCGTCTCTTTCGGCTGTTGCCGCAACGCAGCAGCCCGCCTTGCTTGTTGTTCCCGTTTTAAGTCCCGTTGCACCGGAATAAAATCTTATAAGTCGGTTTGTGTTTACAAGCTGGGTTTTGCCGCCTCTGAGTTCGTCCATCCATATTGTTGTATATTCGGTTATGTATTCAATTTTCATCAACGCTCTCGCCATAAGGGCAATATCGTAGGCTGTTGTCAGATGCGTTGTTGTGTCATCGTCAAGACCGGTGCAGTTGTCAAAACGGGTATTTGTCATCCCGAGCTGCCCTGCGCGTTCATTCATCAAATTAACAAAGGCAGTTTCGCTTCCTGCCACAGCCTCTCCCAAAAGGCAGCAAGCGTCGTTTGCGCTGTATACCGCGGCGGCTTTAAGAAGCTCTCTTACAGTCATTTCTTCTCCAGGCTCCAG
>JAFLUL010000073.1 GCA_022508845.1 Oscillospiraceae bacterium
TTCTCTGCTTCCGGTTTTGCTATCAAAGCTCAAAAGAGCAACCCCGCTGTCCGTATAAATAGTCAACATAATGCCCTCAGGCTATGCCCGCAATAAGGTGGGATAACATATCCCGCTCTTTCCATTGGGCTATGCGATTTTCGGTTGTTTCGTCCATACGGTAAACCATAACAAAATCGCATTGGCTGTGGATTTAGTCAAAAAGGTCATTCGTGGTTTGATATCCGGTCAGCTCTTCTTGGTTGTATCTGATAAAAGCCATAAATTTACCCATCGCTTTTCAAATAAAAATATTAGCATAGTTATATGATTTTTTCAACCGAAAAATAGATTTTACTACAAAAATAAGGATAATAAATTTAATTTTTTTGAGAAAATTATTAAATAAGCTTGCTTAATCATTTTGATATTTATATAATTAAAAATAAGGCATTTCCTCCTGCTGTATTCACCGGGAGCAAAACTCCCTTTCCTGAAACAAAGAGAGATGCAATTGAATTTATCAGCAGAGTAGTTAACGAGGCAATTCTATAACTTTCAGTCTTGCATATAATAATGTCGTATTTGAAAATTTTGGAAATTCTTACCTGTGATGAGCCTTCAGCATATGAAGTATCTTTCGATATGCTTCCCTTGGGGCAGGGCGGCAAAACAGTTTATCAAAGGTTTTTTTCCCTTTTTGCGGGAATAAATATCTTTCCGAAAATTCTCAAAATGATAGCATATGCGTTTTATGAGCTTGTGGGTGAAAAAAGAGAAAAAATGAATTTTGCTCTTAATGAGAGAAGGGCTATTATTGCAGCCGAGGAACAGGGAGGCTGCAAACCGGATGAGATAGTTGAAGCGCTTTCAGAGAAAAACAAATAGATTTTTATTTTGATGAGGTATAGATTATGAGATTTGGAATTTGCATTGGCGGCGACGCCGAAAAAATAGCTGTTGTAAAAAAGCTCGGATATGATTATGTTGAAACCAGCTTTTCGCTGCTTGCCAATGAAAGCGAAGCGGAATTCACAGAATTTAAGAAAGAGCTTGCAAAAAACAATATTACATGCGAATCGGTCAACCGCTTTTTGCCCGAAACTCTTAAAGTCACGGGTGATGAAGTTGATTATAAGGCTGTAACGGAATATATTGAAAGAGGAATGAAGAGGGGGGCAGACCTCGGAGTTAAAACCGTTGTTTTCGGTTCTTCCGGCGCGAGAAACACCCCCGAGGGCTATCCTTATGATAAAGCTATCCGTCAGCTTATTTTCTTTTTGCGCGAAATCTGTTCTCCGATTTGCGCCAAATACGGTCTCAGAGTTGTTATTGAGCCTCTTTCTGCAAAAGACACCAATATTATCCACACAGTTCTTGAAGGCGGTATTCTTATTTCGGCAGTAAACAAGGATAACATCGGCGCGCTCGGAGATTTGTATCATATGTACAACGCGGGTGACGGAGCCGACGAAATAAAAACTCTAAAGGGTGTTCTCTGGCACGCTCATATTGCCGAGCCAACAAAGAGATTTTACCCGTCAAAATCCGATACATATGATTATAAAGCCTTTGTTGACGCCCTTGAATACGCCGGATGCACACGCTGTTCTCTTGAAGCAGGCTATACCGATTTTGAAGAGGATGCGAAAAAAGCGATAGAAGTTTTCAAAAGCTTGTAAAAATCATATGGTATTGTAATACTGCGGACAGGTTTATCATATAAATGTAGCGAATAAAAGATAGGAGCGTTTATATGGAAACCGTTAAAAGCAGCATTAAAGAACCAAAAAAAATATTTTCTCAAACAAAAGAGCAGCCTATTGAGTGCGATATCGTTCTCCCCGACTACTATCCCGAAATTTCAAAGATACTTGACTGCTGCGTCAGTCTCAGCCGTGAGGCTGTAACAGTAACAGCAGATAAGATAAGCGTTTCAGGTAGAGCGAATGTAAGGCTGCTCTATACTTCTGCCGAAAATGAGCTGAAGGCTTATGAAACAGTTTCAAAATACACCCGTCTTATCCCCGGTGACAGATTTGAAACAACCGATATCTGCATAGTGTCGCAAAGCCTTTCCTCGCTGAATTTTCGCGCGGTTTCTCCCAGAAAGGCGGAGATAAGAGCGTCCGCAAGCGTAAAGGCTGAGATTATCCGTTTGGAGGAAAAAAACGTTATAACCGATATTGAAGACTCTGAAATTGAAAAGCTCGCAGCGCAGTCTGAATGCTTTTCTATAAGCGCGTTTTCTTTTGCCTCGCTTGAAATAAGCGATAAGTTAAGCCTTCCTGTTCCCAAAGAAAAAATCTCAGCGATTCTTCGTCAGAGCGTAAAGCTTGATTTTACCGAGATAAAGGCAATAAATAATAAGATTATGCTCAGCGGCTTCTCGGAAATTTGCTTTGTATATGTGGATTCAGATAATAAGGTGAGCTCCGAAATGAACGCAAAAATTCCGTTTACGCAAATCAAAGAGCTTTACGGAGTTAACGAGAACGATAATTGCAGCGTTCTTATTAAAAATGCGGATATAGAAATTGACATAAAAAATTCCTCCGGAGGTGAGAGCGAAGCTTCGTTTTCCGTTTTTGCCGATGCGGTGATAATAGCAGGACAAAACGCGGAGATAAACAGAATTGACGATGTTTTCAGCGTTAAAACTCAGCTCGAAGTAAAGAGATCCTCCGTTTTTCTTCCCGACTGCGTTAAGGAGATATCCGAGAATGCCGGTTTCTCCGGCGAAATACAATGTTTCGATAACCCTGCTGCGGAAATTTGCGATAAGAGCGTTTCGGATATTTCGTTTTCCTCCTCAATTCAAAACGGCGAAATGAATGTAAGCGGAAGTATGAATGTAAGCGTTCTTGCAAAAAATTCCGACGGAGAATACTGCTGCCATTCAAGAAGCTGTTCCTTTGAAAAGGCCTTCAGCGGCGCTCTTCCGCAGAATGAATATTTTATATCAATAGCGCAGGGGGGCATAAACGCCGAAATCCTTTCGGACGGAAAAATCTCCTATTCGGGAGAGCTGAACATCAGGATTTTATCATTGCAGGGTGAAAACCTCGATATTACGGCAGGTATCGAAGAAAAGGAGAAAAAGCCAGTAAGCGGAGATGAAAAAATAGTGCTTTACTACGGCGAAAAGGGCGAAAAACTGTGGGATATTGCAAAAGAGAACAATACCTCCTTAGCTTCTCTCAGAGCAATGAATGAAATTTCGTCCGATTCTCTTGACGCGGCAAGAGTGCTTGTGTTTAAAAGCTGAGAAAATATTACGATATTGTTAAAAGACAGCTGTGCGCTGTCTTTTTTCTTTACATTTGAAGAAAAACAATGTATAATGAAAACGCAATATTATTTAAGGACTTTTTATGGAAAAATCTGAATTTAACAGCTATTTTTACGAAAACGGACTCAGAAAAGGCGCAAAATACGACAGCATCTTTTTTGGCGCGTATGCCGGAACAGGCTCAACCTTTGATATAAGAGTCCGTTTTGAATTTAAGAAGAAGCTAAACCTCCATAAGCTTCAGGAAGCTGCCGACGAGGCTATAAAATTTTATCAAGAATTTGCAGTTCGTCCGGTAATACATAAAGGCAGAGTTTGCTATGAAAAAAACAACTCTCCCGTAAAGATAGCTGCTGATGACGGCAAAAGCTATTATTTCGGAACTGACGGAGAAAACGGAACAAACGGATATTTATTTATATTCCTCTGCGGTGAGAGAGAGTTAACCTTTTCTCTTTTTCACGGCCTCACCGATGCCCACGGAATGATATTATTTGTTATTTCGGTTATCTGCGAATATTTCAACAGAACGTTTCCTCCGCTCAAGGGGCTTTCTTCAAAACTCCTGACCCGTATGGGAATAAGGCTCGGCGGTGATTTGCAGGGCCTAATGGACGATGTTGAGCGTTATGACCCGCTGAAAAAATTTGCCGAGGATAATAAGCCGGTTGAGCTTATTAACACAGATAAGCTTTTTATTCTTCCGCCGGAGGAATATTCAAAGGAGGATATCAGCTGCCGTCTTATTAACCTTGAAATATCAAATAAGTCCTTTTATGAAAAAACAAAGGAGCTGGGCACTTCCTTTGCGCCTCTGCTTTGCGCTATTGCCGCCAATGCGATAAACAGCGCATATAATATAGGCGATAAGGTTATTTCGGTTATAACAACCGTCAATCCGCGAAAATTTATAAAAACGGATTCTCTTGCCAATATGGCATATAACTGCCCCCTGCCTGTAACAAAAGACGATCTCAGCTTGCCTCCCGAAAAGCTTTGCGCCAAAATAAGGGCAGATATGAAAATGCAAACAACTGAGAAAAACGCAAGAGCCACCTTTAATTCAATTCTTTCTCAGTGCGCTCAAATTGATAAAATGGGCGATATAGTAAGCGCAAACGAAATTCTTACCGGAGAAAACGGCGTTAAAACCCTAACAACAAACGGAACAGTCTTTTTAACCTATCCCGGAAGAATAACAAACAATATCATTTCCCGCATGCTTCTTCGGGGGATTTCTCCCGAAATGCTTGCCGTTGAAAGGGCAATAGTTGCCTACGCGCACGGAGATTCCTTTATTATTCAGATAACGCAGAAAAGCGATGATATGACGCTTGTAAACGCTTTAAGGCGCAGCCTTGAAAATTACGGCTTTAAGCCTAAAACCCGCGATTTGGGAAGAATAACGCAAAATATTATGGAGCTGAAAAGGCTAAAAACAGTTTTATAACCATTTTTCAGGAGGTATTTTATGTCGGGACTGAATAAAATATTAGACACCGTTAACCGGTTAAGCGGTATAAGAGCGTCTAAAACCGTTGCCCCGAAATTATCGGAGGGGGAATTCTACTATACAAAAACCGCCAAAAGCGATTTCTTTACCGCGGGTTTCGGAAAAAGAGCAGTTATTCCGAACGATATTGACACCAAAAAATATTATATCGCCGGTTATGGGGATAATAATCCCGCAAGGGGGGTTATTGACCCTCAGTATGTTAGTGCGGTATGGCTTGACGACAATTCCGGAAAGGGCGGAATGCTCTTTATTTCTCTTGACGTTGTTGGACTGCTCAATAAGGATGTTAATAAATTAAAGCAGCGTCTTTCGGATTTTAAGATAAAAACCGGCTGCAGGAATATCACCGTTTTTTCAACCCATAATCATGCCGGAATCGACACTATGGGACTTTGGGGGCCTCTTCCTCTCACAGGCAAAAATAAAAAATTTATGGAGCTGCTTTTCAGCTCCTGTGTTGAGGCCGCATTTGATGCATTTAACTCTAAAACGGACGGAAAGCTCTATCACGGCAATATAGAGGTTCCCGATCTTCAGGAGGATATAAGGCTTCCCGAGGTTTATTCTAAAACTCTTACCCGCTTTCGCTTTGTTCCTTATAACGGCAGCCGAGAGATCTGGCTTATAAATTTCGCTTCCCACAGTGAATCGCTTCAGGGCTGCAATCATCTTGTAAGCGCGGATTTTCCCTGTTATTTAAGAGAGCGCATACGCGATAAAACAGGTGCTGAAACTCTTTACGGAGTTGGAGCTATCGGCGGAATGATCTCTATGAAGATAGATGATGAAAGATGTTTAAGAGACGAACACCGTCTTTTGGAGTCCACCCGAAAAATCGGATACAATCTTGCTGATTACGCTCTTAAAATAGATAACGACAAAGAGGTAGCTCCGAAAATAAGTTATATAACGCAGCCGTTTTATATTTCCGTTGAAAATCCTCTGCTGACCATTGCCGCTTTTGCAGGAATAATCAGCGCTGACAGATATTTTCTTCCCGCTCCGGCAATCAAAACCGAACTTACATATATGGAAATAGGAGAACTTCCCCTGCTCTTTATTCCGTGTGAGCTTTTCCCTGAGCTTGCTTACGGCGGTTATCTCAATGAGGATCAGTCCGCAAGCGGAAAGGGAGGAGAAATAAATCCGCCGCCGCTTATAGAAACCGCGGGGAATAAAGATCTTATTATTTACGGTCTTTCAAACGATGAGATAGGCTATGTTATTCCGCCAAACGATTATCTTCTAAACGAAGATAAGCCCTATATTGAAAAAGCAATCGACCGTCTCGGCCGCCGGCACTATGAAGAGACAAACTCCGCCGGCCCCGACACCGCCAAGACCATTTCGGACACATTTATAAAGGTTATGAAAACCGTTAATAAAACAAAAAATAGTTAACAGGAGGAAACGGATATGAAGTCAATAAAAAAAGGGATTGCCATGCTGCTTGCGGTAGTTATGCTTATGGGTGTATTTGCTGTTCCCGTTTTTGCGGCGGTGCAGTCTGATTTTTCCCTTGCCGAGAGAGCTGAGCATCTGTTTTATAAATTAGTTGATAAACTGATTCTCATTCTCGGAAAATTCTTAAACTCGATAATTCCCGGAATAAACTGGACTGGGAAAATACCCGATATTTCCTCATATGTAACCGAAAACTTTTATTCGGGCAAAGATAAATTTGATTATGAGATTAAGGACGGCGCGGTTTGGAGTATGGGCTTTTCTTCCCGCTCTTTTCTTGATAACATCGACCTTACCGGCGGTGAATATTATCTTGCGGGTAAGATAAGCTTTGCCGAACCGATTGTGGCAAAGGGCGTTCTTGACGATCAGGGAGTTTCCGTTTATGCCCTCTCCGACGGGGAAACCACCGTTGTTTATGCTGCTGTTGACGGCTACTCTCTTGCAAGAGGCGACGTTTTGGAAATAAGAAGCAGGCTTGCCGATTTCGCCGATGAAAACAATATATCTTCAATAAACGTTTCCGCACTGCATCAGCATTCCTGTATAGACACTCTCGGCCTTGGTGCCGCACTGCTTCCGGTTATTCTCAGAAACCCGCTTTCGAGCCTGTTTTATGAAAAAGGTATGGTAAGCGGAGTTAACAAAAGCTTTATGGAGGAGATATATTCCGCTGTTACCGCGTCGGTTATTGAGGCTGTTAACAGTATGAAAGAGGGCTCTCTTTATTTCGGAAACGCCGACATAAGCGAATATATAAAGGATAAGCGCGAGCCGGCGGTGTTTGACCCGAACTTTGAGCGTATCCGTTTTGTTCCCTATGATGAAAGTGCAAATGAAATTTGGGTTTGTGAAACAGGCCTACATCCAACTTCTGTCAGCTCGGCAAACGGCTATGTTACATCCGATTTCCCGTATTATATTAAGCAGTACGTTAAAGAAATCTGCGGCGCAGACGTTGTTTTCATTCAGGGCGCCGAGCTTGCATTAACGAGAAACACAAGCTCTTTAAGTTTTGATCCCGCCGCTTCTTTAACCGCCGAGCCCGCCGCTTTGGGCGAAGCTTTGGGCAAAAAGCTTATTGCGATTGAAAACGATGAGCCTCTTGCTCCCGTTCTCAATGTATCTCACAGAGAGCTTGAGGTTATAGCCGAAAACCCCGTTCATATAATTGCCGGAAGGGAAGGGCTGCTTTCAACCGTTATGGTTAAGGACGGTATAGATTTCGCCGTTATAACCGAAATAGGCTATATGGAGCTCGGAAACAGCCTCGGAATTCTTTTGGTTCCCGGCGAAATTGATCCCGCCATTATATGGGGCGGAGCGGTTGATCCAAACAAGAGCTGGACAGGAAAAAGCTGGGAATATGCCCCTCTGGCCGATACAATAGAAACGAAAAATGTTATTTGTTTCGGATTGTGCAATGATCAGATAGGCTATATCCTCTGCGATAACGATTATCGCTCAATGCTTACCGAAAACGAAGAGATTAACGCATTAACACCGTATGCCGGCTCTGTTTTAACGCAGGCATTTGAAAAATTTATATCTGAGGTGAAATAAAAATTATGAAAAAATCTAAACTCCAAAACGCGCTTTTAATTATAATCGGAGCCTGTCTTATGGGCTTTTTATGGCGTGCCAGAGGCACGTCAGGCTGGGGCTCATCCTGGGGACTTCTAAATGTAGGCTTTATCTTTACCCTGTTTTTGAATTTTGCCGTTAAAAAGAATAAATATATAAGCCTGCCGCTCATATCAGTTATGGCCTTATCATTTATGCTGACTACTCCCGCGTGGGGAACATTCCTTAATCAGATAACCGGATATTTAGCTATCAATGCCGACGGCGCAGAGATCGTTTACCGCGATATAAATCCCGTTTCGGGTATTCTTATTATGATTTTCCTCGGCTTCGGTCTGGCCTCAGTTTATGGCGTTCTCCTCGGCAGGGGCTTTGGAAACAAAGAATGGAAGTTTAAGGATTATGCGGTTTTGCTGGTTGTTTTTATTGCCGTAAATCTTATCGCAAAGGCAACCGTATCTCATCTTATATTTAAGATTATCGCTCCTCAGGCAGTTGAGGCGTTTAACGATTCTCTTGTTTCTTCCGGCATAACCGACGGCGCTTATAAAGCATATATGCAGCATTTCAGCTCTGTTGCCTGGGCTAAACATATTGACGCCGGCAGAAACTATTTTACTTCTATAAGCACAATCTCCTTTGCTGTTGCTGCCGTTGCGGTATTGTTAACAACAAGATTTTTCGTTAAGGATAAATATGCCGCGAAAACAGGCGCGCTTGTTTGCTCTGCTTTTGCGTTTTCAATAACCGTTTCCGATTTATTCTTCTTCTTTAGCTATGGCGGATATAAAATGGCTCAGGGCTTTTCGTTGCCTGCGAGCTTTGCCGCATGGAGCCTTTGGGAATTCTTTACAGGCTTTATTGCAGGCGGAATAATAACCGCTTATCTTATTAAAACCGCTCCGGCTGAGGATGCCCCGGAAACGCTGCTCAATATAATTCCCAAAAAGCCGAGAAGCGTGTTTACCTTTGTTTTGTGCATTGTTGCGGGAATAGGCATCAATATCGTTCGCCCGCTTATAACAAGAATAAGCAATGTTCCGGCCATGATTGCTTCGTCAGCCGTTGCTGTAATAGCTATTCTCGCGGTTTCGTTTATTTATTACCGCAAAAAGGGTGTTTCCCTTGAAAACGCTCCCATTAAAAAGCTGTCGCCCGTATTATGCCTTATTTTCACTGTATATGTTTTAGTTAACTATATGTTTATAGGCATACCCGAAATCGTAACTATGGCTCAGTTGCACAGCATTTTGTTTACTGTTTCCGCATTTGCAGTTATAATTTACTGTATATTTGAAATTAAGAGAGTTTACGGAGAAAAAAACATATGACAATAAGACCCTATGAATCAAAAGACAGGGATAATGTGCGGTTTGTTTGTCTGAACAGCGAAGGCCCCTGCGATATGGACGAAAAAGGACAGCATTTTATTTTAACGACCTACTGTGATTATTTTATCGAAAAAGAACCTCAAAACTGCTTTGTTGCCGCAAATGAAAACGATGATGCGGTAGGATATATAATTTGTGCTGAAAGCTACGATCCCTACAGGCTTGTTTTTATTGACGAATATGTTGAAAGAATTGATGAAGCCGATATAGGGCACCGTCAGGGGGCATTGAATTCAACCGTTCTTCAAAATAAATATAAAAATGAATATCCGGCGCATCTGCATATAGATCTGCTCCCTGAATATCAGCGTATGGGGCTTGGATCAAAGCTTGTTGACACGCTTTGCGCCCATCTTAAGGGCAAGGGGATCCCGGGAGTTATGCTTACTGTAGGTTCTCAGAATAATGTTGGACAGAGCTTTTATAAAAAATACGGCTTTACTGTGCTTGAAGAAAGTCCCGGAGACGTGGCCTTCGGCATAAAACTGTAATTATGCGTTGTTTTCTCGGAATTGACGGAGGCGGAACAAAAACAAAAGCTCTGCTCTGCGATGAACAACTGAATACTGTTTCCTGCTTTACCGGCGAAGGGATAAATTTCAACGCCATAGGCATGAAAAAAGCTAGAGAAAATCTCAAAAACGTGTGTGACGCGGTTTTGGAAAATGAGGATATAGAGCTTTTATCCGTTTTTATCGGAAGCGCCGCGCTGAGCTGCAGGGCTGAAAGCGAGCTTGTCAGAGAATTTTGCGGCGGTATAATAAACTGCGATAATATAACTCTGGATTCCGATGTATATATCGGTCTTATGTCAATGAAAGCCGAAGGCACGCGCTGTATGGCTGTTTGCGGTACCGGCTCAATGGCAGCGGGAATTATGCCGGACGGTAGGATCCTAACCTGCGGAGGCTGGGGGCACTTATTAGGAGATGAAGGCTCCGGATATGCAATTTGCGTTGATGCTGTAAAGGCGGCAATTGCCTATGCTGAGGGCTACGGAAATAAAACCGCTCTTTATAGAGCTGTGCTCGACTACTTTAATATCAGAAATATCTGGGAGCTTATTGACGTATTTTACTCCGAAAGGTTTTCAAAAAGTCTGATAGCCGGTTTTGCGGAGGAGTTCTTTTCCTGTGTAAAAACGAAAGACCTCGAAGCTGTAAGGATAATGAACGGTAATGCCGAGAGCTTTGCTAAAACCGTTTGCGCTCTGCTTAAAAAGATGCCGGATTCGGCTCCGCTTGGTCTTTGGGGAGGAATTTTCCAATATCACCCGGAGTTCTTAAACGCTTTTTCCGGATTTATAAAAAATGAGTTCCCGAAAACTGAAATAGCTTTAATTGACTATCCGCCCGAATACGGTGCGGTTATGGCTGCAAGAGAGGTTTATTATGATAAAGCATATTGAATACCTTAATAATCTGAGTAAAATTATTTCAGATATAACCGAATCGCAGAGCGATAATATAGAAAAAGCTGCCGTAGCGTTTTCCGACGCACTTACATCAGGACATAATATTTTTCTGTTCGGAACAGGTCATTCCTCGCTTCTTTCTCAGGAGATTTTTTACAGGGCTGGAGGCCTTGTAAATATACGCCCTGTTTTAAATGAGGATCTTATGCTTCATATATCGGCTTCCGAAAGCACCGAAAAGGAGAGGCTTCCCGGCTATGCAGAAAAGCTGTTTTCGGAGTACAATATGAAGTCCGGCGATATAATAGTTATTATTTCAAATTCCGGACGAAATGAAGCTGCAGTTGATTTGGCTCTTAAATGTAAAGAGAATTCCCTTACAGTTGTTGCGCTCACAAACATCGCTCATTCATCGTCCAGCCTATCGCGCCACGTCAGCGGAAAGCGGCTCTTTGAGATAGCGGA
>JAFLUL010000074.1 GCA_022508845.1 Oscillospiraceae bacterium
GCAGGACGCCGGGATTGAGATAACCGAGATGAACTCCGGATGTATATGCTGCAGCCTTGTTGGTGATTTCGGAGAGGCTCTTAAAAAGGTATTGGCGGAATTTTCTCCCGAAAGGATTATTATTGAGCCATCTGGCGTTGGTAAGCTTTCCGACATAATTAAAGCTGTTCAGAATATCGGCAGCACCGATATTGTATTAAACGCATTTACAACCGTTGTTGACGCGGGTAAATGCAAGATGTATATGAAAAATTTCGGTGAGTTTTTCAACGACCAGGTTGAGCACGCCGGAACGATTATTATGAGCCACGCCGATGTTGTAAGCGATGAAAAGCTTAAAGAGGCGGTTGAGCTTGTTAAGGGTAAAAACCCGTCTGCTGTTATTGTTACAACTCCGATATCAAAGCTTGAGGGAAAAGCTCTCTTAGAGGCAATAGAAAGAAAAGATACCCTCTCGGCGGCTTTAGAGCATCTTTTGGACGAGCATAATGATGATAAACACGAACATCATCACCATCATCACGATGATAATGATGAGGAATGCTCCTGCGGATGCCACGGCGACCATGAGCACCATCATCACCACGATGACGAGGATGAAGAATGCTCTTGCGGCTGCCACGGCGAGCACGAGCACCATCATCACCACGATGATGAGGATGAAGAATGCTCCTGCGGCTGCCACGGCGACCACGAGCACCATCATCACCACGATGACGAGGATGAAGAATGCTCCTGTGGCTGCCACGGTCACCATCACCACCATCACCACGATGCGGACGAGGTTTTTGTAAGCTGGGGAAAAGAAACAACAAAGAAGTATTCTGCCGAGGAGCTTGACAATATTTTGGACGAGCTTTGCGATGAAAGCAGGTTTGGTTATATTCTCAGGGCAAAAGGCATTGTTGAAGGGGTTAACGGCGAGTGGATACACTTTGACTATATCCCGGGCGAAAATAATATAAGAACCGGAAGCGCCGGAGTTATAGGAAGAATTTGCGTTATCGGTTCGCAGATAAAAGAAGAAAAAATTGCAGAACTGTTTAATTGAGGAGTGAGCTGATTTGGAAATTCCCGTATATATTTTCACCGGTTTTCTTGAGTGCGGAAAAACCGTTTTTATTCAGGATACCTTAGAGGATAAGAGATTTAATCAAGGGGAGCGCACGCTCCTTTTGGTGTGCGAAGAGGGGATGGAGGAATATCATCCCGAAAAATTCGCAGGCAAGAATGTTTTTATAAGAACGCTTGAGGATAAATCGGAACTTAACGAGGATAATCTTGCGTCAATGATAAAAGAAACCCGCAGCGAACGAGTGCTTGTTGAGTATAACGGAATGTGGATGATGCAGGACTTTTATGACAGTATGCCGGATGGCTGGCTGCCATATCAGAATATGCTGTTTTTTGACGGAAGAAGCTTTATTAACTACAACGCGAATATGAGAAGTTTTGTTGTTGATAAGCTCAAGGACTGTGATGTGTGCGTTTTTAACCGTCTTCCTGACGGCGCGGACACAATGGAGCTGCATAAGATAGTTCGCGGCGTTTCAAGAAGAACAGATATACTCTATGAATACGCTTCCGGCCGACTTATGCCGGATGAAATAGAGGATCCTCTGCCCTTTGATATTGACGCTCCCGTTATTGATATATCTGACAGGGATTTTGCGCTTTTTTATCGCGATTTAACGGAAGAAAAAGAAAAGTATAAGGGAAAAACAGTAAAATTTAAGGCTCTTGCCGCGGCCGATAAAAAATTCCCCGAAAAAACCTGCGCATTGGGGAGACATATAATGACCTGCTGCGTTGAGGATATTCAGTATTGCGGGCTTGTTTCAAAACTCCCGGCAGGAATTGAAGCTGAGAACTCCGTATGGTATAACGTTGAAGCGGAGATAGACATCAGATTTTCACGTCTTTACGGAAAAAAAGGCCCGATTTTCAATGTTAAAAAACTAACAAAGACCGATCCGCCTGAGGAACAGGTTGCAACATTCTATTGATAAAGGAGAAGAAATAATGATACCTAGAAATGAACATCCAAAGCCCCAGTTTGAAAGAAAAAACTGGCTTAATCTCAACGGCGAATGGGATTTTTGTTTTGACCAGGGAAGAACGGGAGAAGCGCGAAAGCTTTTTGAAGATTTTTCCTCATTTGATAAAAAAATCAATGTGCCGTTTTGTGTTCAAAGTAAACTTTCGGGGATAGAATATAAGGATTTTGTTTACGGCGCGTGGTATAAACGCACGGTAAATCTTTCTTCCGAACAAATAAGCGGGAGAACCGTTCTTCATATCGGAGCTGCGGATTACAGAACAACTGCCTTTATAAACGGAAAAAAGGCGGGGGTTCATAAAGGCGGATATGTTTCATTCTCTTTTGATATATCCGAATTTGTTACCGAGGGAGATAATATTATAGTTATTTTCTGCGAGGATGACGAGAGAAATCCCTATATCCCCGTTGGAAAGCAGAGCCGCGAATACTTTAGCCACGGCTGCGATTATACGAGAACCTCGGGAATATGGCAGACAGTATGGCTTGAGTTTACTCCGAAAACATTTGTTAGGAGCATTAAGCTTATCCCCGATGCTTTTGCAGGCAGCGTAAACATAAGCGCCGAGCTTGAGGGATGCGCCAATCTTGAAATAAAAACCTCATATAAGGGAAATGATACCGGCGCAAAAACGCTTAATAATGTTTCAGGGAACGTTAATTTTTCAATTGAGCTTTCAGAAAAGCACCTCTGGGAGATAGGAAACGGCCGACTTTACGATCTCGATATCAGCTTTGGTGAGGATAAGATTAAGAGCTATTTCGGCCTTAGAAGCGTATCTCTTTCCGGATATAAATTCCTTCTCAACGGAAAATCTGTTTTTCAGCGCCTTATTCTCGATCAGGGATTTTATCCCGAGGGAATATACACCGCTCCCACAGATGAAGCCCTTCACGGCGACATTCTTCTTTCTAAGGCCTGCGGCTTTAACGGAGCAAGACTTCATCAGAAGGTTTTTGAAGAGAGATTTCTTTATCACTGCGATAAGGAAGGCTATATGGTTTGGGGTGAATATCCGAACTGGGGGCTTGATCACACCCGAACCGACAGCATTTTCGGCATTTTACCCGAATGGATCGAAGAGCTTGATCGTGATTTTAACCATCCGTCCATAATAGGCTGGTGTCCGTTTAACGAAACCTGGGATATTGACGGCAAAAAGCAGTTTGATCCGCTTCTTTCGCTTATTTACAGGACAACAAAGGCCGTTGACCCAACACGCCCCTGCATTGACACAAGCGGAAATTATCATGTTGAAACCGATATTTTTGACGTTCACGATTATGAGCAGGACATTGATGTTTTTGCAGAGACAATGCGTATGCTTATTGAAGATGATGTTCTCCGCAACCATTGCTCTCACCGACAGGAATATAAGTCCGGTCAGCCTGTTTTTTACAGCGAGTACGGCGGAATTAAATGGAGCGATATTTTTGAAAACACAGGCACATCCTGGGGCTATGGAAACTCTCCAAAAAGCGAAGAGGAATTCAAGGCGCGGTATAAGGGGCTTACAGATGCTCTTCTTGACAACCCAAAGGTTATGGGTTTTTGCTATACTCAGCTCACCGACATTGAGCAGGAGCAAAACGGCTGCTATTATTATAACAGAGAACCAAAATTTGAAGCGGAATTTTTCTATAACGTTAACACAAGAAAAGCCGCAATAGAGGACTGAGGAGAATAATTATGAAAAAAAAGCAATTTAAGGCAGAATCCAAAAAACTTTTGGATATGATGATAAATTCAATTTACACACATAAAGAAATATTTTTGCGCGAGCTTATTTCAAACGCGAGCGACGCCGTTGATAAGCTCTATTTCCGCTCGCTTACCGACGACAGCGTTAACCTCAATAAGGACGATTTTTGCATCAGGCTCATTCCCGATAAAGAAAACCGCATTTTAACCGTCTCGGATAACGGTATCGGTATGACCGCTGAAGAGCTTGAAAATAATCTCGGAGTTATTGCAAAGAGCGGTTCCCAGAGCTTTAAGACCGAGAATGCCGGAGTCGAGAGCGGCGATGTTGAGATAATAGGTCAGTTCGGTGTTGGATTTTATTCGGCCTTTATGGTGAGCAAAAAGGTAAAGGTCATTTCTAAGGCCTTTGGCAGCGATGAGGCAAACTGCTGGGAAGCAGACGGAGTTGACGGATATGTTGTTTATCCCTGCGAAAAAGAAAGTGCAGGAACGGATATTATCCTCTATATCAGTGATAACACCGATGAGGTTTCATATGATGAATTCCTTGATACGTACCGCCTTTCTGCGCTTGTTAAAAAATATTCAAACTATATCCGCTATCCCATCAAAATGAATGTTGAAACCTCAAAGCCTATAGAAGATAAGGAAGGGGAGTATGAAACTGTTTTAGAGGACAGAACCTTAAACAGTATGGTTCCTCTCTGGAAAAAGAATAAGAGCGAAATCTCTGATGAAGAATACAGCGCTTTTTATAAAGAAGTATATTATGATTATGATGATCCGCTCAGAGTTATTCACTCAAAAACTGAGGGCAACGCCACCTATAACGCTCTTATGTTCATTCCCTCTCACGCTCCTTTTGACTATTATTCAAAGGAATACGAAAAGGGCTTACAGCTCTATTCAAAAGGAGTTTTAATAACCGAAAAATGCGCCGATCTTTTGCCTGACTATTATAACTTTGTAAGAGGGCTTGTTGACAGCGAGGATCTTTCCTTGAACATTTCCCGCGAAGTTCTTCAGCACGACCATCAGCTGAAGCTCATTGCAAAAACCATTGAGAAAAAAATCAAGTCCGAGCTTTCAAAAATGCTCAGCACAGACAGAGAAAAATATGAGAAGTTTTTTGACGCGTTCGGAAATTCTCTGAAATTCGGCGTATATAACGACTATGGTATGCATAAGGACGAGCTTCAGGATTTATTGATGTTTAAATCGTCCAATGAGAAAAAATATGTAACTCTCGCTGAATACAAAGAAAGAATGAAGAGCGATCAGAATTCGATCTATTATGCAAGCGGAGAGAGCATTGAAAAAATAGAAATGCTTCCTCAAACCGAAGCGGCAAAAGATAAGGGATATGAAATTCTTTATCTCACCGATTATGTTGATGAGTTTGCCGTTAAAACGCTAATGCAGTATGAGGATAAGAATTTTGTTAATATCTGCTCAGCTGAAGCCGATTTTGATACAGCTGAGGAAAAAGAAAAGCTCAAAGAAAATAACGCCTCTTTTGAAGATATGTTCAGCTTTATGAAAGACGCTCTCGGAGATAAGGTTCAGAGCGTAAGATTTACTCACAAGCTGAAAAACCATCCCGTTTGCTTATCAAACGAGGGTATGCTTTCGGCGGATATGGAAAGGGTTCTCAATTCAATGCCCGGAGCCGGAGGCGTTAAGGCGGAGTTTGCCCTTGAAATAAACGAAAATCATCCTATAGCCGAAAAAATTAAAGAGCTTTACGATAATGATAAGGATAGGCTCGGGAAATATGCAAAACTGCTCTATGGCGAGGCAAGACTTATCGGCGGTATGACAATTGAAGATCCCGCAGAATTTGCAGCTCTTATCTGTGAAATGATGTAAAAAGCTATTGTCAAAGTCGGTCTAATATGTTAGAGTAATGGTGAGATTGCTCTAATGCAATAGAGTGAAAAAACATTTTACCGCTTTATAATCCCGATTGATAATAAGCTCACAAGGAAGTGATTTTTATATGCACATAAAAAACGGAATACTCACAACCCTGCGTGCAAAAGGACGAGCAGTGCTTTTTGTTTTACTGATATTGATACTTACTCTTACACAGACATTAGGTGTGGGAATGTGGGTATATTGCTCTCAGCTTTTGGAAAAATTTGACGAAACTTACACCACAATAGTTATTTCAGAGTATATCGGCGAGGATTATCCGGATATGAACGCCGCCGACGAAGATGCAAGAGCTGCGTTTAGTGCCATTGACGGTGAGAGTCTTTCCAAAGTTGAGGGCGTTGCCAATTGGGAATTCACTGACACCGCTTTTGCTTATTCTAAGGATTATACTCGCGCTATAGGAACAATTCCATATGCTGAATACGGTGTTTTTATTGCTTCGGGGCTTTTTGAATCAACAACCGGCGATTATTCGGGATTTATAAATAATGTTATATATACAAAAGAAAACAAAGAAAATGTCCTTGTTCTTATTGATAAAGGAGAAACCGACTTTGCTCCCGAAGAAGGAAAAAAATATCTTCTCCACGGATTTTTTATACATGTCTCTTCTAACCGTACTTTTGTGTTAACCGGTTTTTCCGGGAATAGCAATGCTGCACCTTGGATTGAGGTTTCGGGACTTGACGACCCTGCAATACAAAACAGTTTGTTTATCGAAGCCGCAAAACACTATGCCCTTGCAAATAACGCCGCAATCGTAACGGCAAGCAATGATATTGCCTCTCTGGAGCAGTTTCAGCAGGGAACGCTCTACCTTGAAGACGGACGTTTACCTCTTGCGGATGAAAAGGGAGTATGTGTTCTCAGCGGCTCTACTGCCCAGCGAATGAAAAAGAATGTTGGTGATGAAGTAGAGTTTAATATTCTTAATTCATCTGCCGATAACAGATATGATTTAACCGAAAGCGATGATAACAGAGTTTGGAAAGTCGTTGGCGTTACCAATAACTTGTCGGATTATGAGGGGTACATATGGGTATCGGGTTCTGAGGGCGGATTTTCTTCTCCGTTTTATGGTTACACTCTCGGAAGCGCGGTGCTTAATAACAGTATGGCTCCGCAGGCTTTGAGTGAGATGCAAGCTCTTATGCCTGATAATGTTCGATTAACTCTGTATGACCAGGGGTATTCCGCCGCTGCAAGACCAATTAACGCTATGAAAACAACATCATCGGCAGTGGCGACCGCGTCTTTCTGCGGAGCATTGGCAGTATTGTTTTTATTTGCGTATATGTTCGTTGGCCGCCAGCGTGAAACTGTACAGGTGCTTGTTTCCTTGGGCGCCCCCGCTAAAAAAATCCATATTTGGCTCTTATCCGGCGCCGCTCTTATTGCCTTCATTTCTTCGGCGGCAGGCGCGATTATAGGACATTTATCTCTTGGTATAGTAATAAAACAGGCGTTAGCTCTCGCTGCGTCTTTATACACAATGGATATCCGCTATAGTAACGCTTCTCTCGGTATTGTAAAAGAAAGTCCTGTTGCCGGAAGCGTTCCGATATGGTGTTCTGCCGCGGTTGGCGGCGCAACTCTTCTTGCGGCTTTACTCCTCTGCGTTGTTTTCCTTCGTCAGGCCCGAAAGGAAAGCACTCCGAAACGGGGCAAAAGCTCGATTCGTGTTCCAAAGGATAAAACAAGCACATTTGGAAGGGGAGCAGCCCGTTTTTCATTGCTCTCAGCAAAACGCGGAGGTAAGCGTTCTTCCGTTGTACCGGCAGCGGCGTTGGTTTTAACAATTCTGATCGGTATCCTTGCAGTTGGTTCAACAGGCTGGGAAGATCAGTTAAACGATTTATATGAAAACAGCACCATTCAAGGACAGATAGTCAGCTTAAACGGCAGATATGCCACAAATCTTGTTGTTAACACTTCAACCGCACGAGCTCTGTGGAAATCCGGGCTTTTATCGGATATCGGAGTTTCTAAGAGCTGGAATTATTGGATTTCCGATGAAATGCCCAGTTTTGCAAATAACGAATATGGGAGAGAAACTAAAATAAATTGGATATCTGAGCAACCGGAGCTTACTGCAACCAACGCTATATCTGCAATTCCGGAGTTTTATTATTCCGATAAGCCCGAAATACAGTGGCTTGAAGGTTGGGACGAGAGCTTTCTTGCGGATGATGAATTTTATTCCATTCTCCGAACAATTATTTACTCAACTTCTCTTTCACACTATTTCGGGGGAGATTTAACCCCAACTTATCCTGTTTTGGCAAGTCGTTCTTTTATGGAAAACAAATCTCTTGAACTTGGCGATGAAATAATAATCTGCTCATATATAGCTGTGTCAACTCCCGATTATCTTAGCGGAATATATACTAGTGAATATGAAATGGAAATCCCTGTTAAAATTGTTGGATCATTTCAACAAATCGGACAAAATGCAAATCTTTATGTTCCGCTTAGTTTCTGGTGTGACCCTGCATGGATAACTGGCGATGAAGATATTTTGACACACGGAGACCGCGTTCCCACAGTTATCAGTGACGAAGAAGAGCGCGATAAATTTAATTACCATATAACTACCTTCAAAACCTGCCGTTTTACTCTTTCTTCAACCGATAATCTTGAAGAATTCAGAAGTTTTCTTGAAACTAACGGTTACAGCAGTGTTGGAAATATAAATACAAACCGCACAACAATTCTTCTTCTTGACAGCACTTTCCAGGAGGCGGCTGACAGCCTCAGCAGATACATTTCCTTTGGCAAAATTCTGTTCCCTGTTCTGTTTGCTGTCGTTGCTCTGATGGGATTTGTTATCTCCTGGCTTATGGTGAACAGCCGAAGAATGGAATTCGCCATTCTTCGCGGTCTCGGCGCCTCAAAATGGCGGGTTTTCAAAACTTTCTTTTTTGAACAAGCAGCCCTTTGTATTTCAGGCAGTCTTATTGCGGCGCTGGGGATGACCATATTATATCCGATACCGGCCGTATGGCTGACAGCAGCGGGATTCACTATATGTTATCTTCTTGGATGCGCGCTGTCCATACTGTATGTCAGCCGTATAAAACTGATGACATTGCTTAGTGAACGAGAATAATTAGAGGAGAGAAAATTATGGCAGTTTTGGAATTGCAAAATGTTAAATATACTTATAAAACTCAATATCAAAGTGTTGAAGTTCTTAAGGGAGTCAATCAGACTTTTGAGGCAGGAAAAATATATGCGGTAATCGGAAAATCGGGCTCAGGCAAAACAACAATGCTTTCACTTATGGCAGGGCTTGATCTTCCAACCGAAGGGGAAATACTGTGCGACGATGTTCCTATGTCTCAAATGAAACTGGAGCAGTATCGCCGTGAAAGAGTTGCGGTAATTTACCAGAGCTTCAGATTGTTTCCCTTGCTTACGGTTGCCGAAAACGTTATGTATCCCATGGAGCTGAGAGGAATAAAACCAAAGGAGGCCCGGGAAAAGGCCGCTGAGCTTATCAGTAGGGTTGGACTTTCGGATGTTATGCTAAACAGATTTCCGGGTCAGCTTTCGGGAGGAGAGCAGCAGAGAGTTGCCATAGCACGGGCTATGGGTATGGACACGCGTATCCTTCTTGCCGATGAACCAACGGGAAACCTTGACGAGGCAAACAGCAAGCAAGTTATGGATATACTTCTTGATCTTGCCCACAGCACAGATCGCTGCGTTATTATTGTAACCCATGATCTTGACCTTGCCTCACGCACCGACTGCATACTTCATATGCGCGATGGGGTGTTATCTTAAAAAAGTAAATTATATTTTTTGCATATAAAAAACGGTATACGCTCAACTTTACGCGCAAAAGGAAGAGCGGTGTTGCTGCTAAGCGAGCGTGAATAAAAAGAAGAAGATCATTATTTCTGTTTCGGAAATAATATCCTAAATTATTATTGATATATCTCCTGTTTGCGCAGTTGTAGAAGCGTTTTCCGGAAGATCAAGCTCAGAGGGCAACTTATCGCTCAAAACTATTATTTTATCAAAGTTATCTGCAAGCAAATTCTTTGGTATTGAACCTCTGCATACAAGATAATCTCCATACAGCAGCTCCTCATCGGCATTATCAAAATTGCCGCCGGGATAAAAAGAGAAAACGATTTTTATGTTTTCATCCGAAAGTATACCCGCGCTGAAAGAGGAGTTGCTGATATTTTTATATGTCATATTATTTTTAAGCGATAAAATGAAGTTCTCTGAATCGTAAATGTTATCTGCATAGAATTTGCTGTATTTTTCTATCATACCGCTTTCAGCTGCCGAATCTCTCGGCACAATAAGTGAATCAAATCTAAAGATGCCCTTTGTTTTCATATGCGCAAGCATTAAGCTGTAATCATCATAATTTTCACCTGTTCCGATTAAAACGTTATACCCCGAATTATAGGAGCTTATGCAGATGTTTGTTGCGTTACCGCAGGCTGAAATAAAAATTTCGGTGTTAGGGTACGAATAGTAGTTAAGAAGTATTTCGCTCATCAGCATTATAGTGCAGCAGATAAGGACCGATAATATAACTTTACCGCTCTTATTATTCTTTGATATGAAATATACGGTTAATATCACAGCAGTTAAAATCACATAATAAATATAAATTCTTGACATATTCAGAGGGTAAATACAAAAATCAAATTCGGAGAGAAATTCTATTATGCGATAGAGCGCAGAACAGCAAAAGCCGCAAATTTGATAAATAAAAGGCGCGTTAGTGCAAAGCGAAATAAATGCCGTTATTATAACCGCGGAAACCGGCGCAGAACAAACAACGGAAGAAATCGGTGACAGCAGTGAAACACTTCCGAAAAAGAATCCTGATATCGGCGCGGTAAAGAGCAGTACGCTAAGCGAAAGAAAAACTGTATTTTTTATGCTGATCAGTCGATTTTTAGGATTTAATATCTTTATTCCCTTTTTTGAGGAAAAATACGGATAAAGAGTTATTATTCCTGCTGTGGCTCCAAAAGAGAGCAAAAAAGATATGTTACCGGCTATGTAAATATTTGTTATCAGCAAATTGCAAGCGGATAGCCCCAAAGAATTCAGTGG
>JAFLUL010000075.1 GCA_022508845.1 Oscillospiraceae bacterium
TCGGCAAGGCTCTTATAAAGCTCCTCAACACGATCCATCATACCGTAATAGTCGGTGTAGGCCTGGTACAGCTCGATGGTGGTGAACTCCGGATTGTGCTTGGTGTCCATACCCTCGTTGCGGAAAATTCTGCCAACCTCATAAACTCTGTCCAAACCGCCCACTATGAGACGCTTGAGATAAAGCTCGGTTTCTATGCGGAGATACATATCCATATCGAGAGTGTTATGGTGAGTTTTAAACGGACGTGCCGACGCACCTATCTCCAGAGGAACAAGAATGGGGGTGTCAACCTCCAAAAAGCCCTTTGCATCGAGATAAGAGCGGATTTCCGAGAGGATCCTGGAACGCTTTAAGAAGGTGTCGCGCACACCCGGATTAACAATAAGATCAACATAACGCTGGCGGTAGCGGGTGTCGGTGTCGCGAAGTCCGTGGAACTTTTCAGGAAGAGGAAGAAGGGACTTTGAAAGCAGCTCAATATGATCGCAATGAACGGATATTTCTCCGGTCTGCGTTTTGAAAACAAAGCCTCTTATTCCGATTATATCGCCTATATCCCATTTCTTAAACGCCATATAGTCATCGGCGCCTACATCATCGCGGCGGACATAGAGCTGAATATCTCCGCCGGAATCTCTGAGACCCACAAAGCTCGCCTTTCCCATAATGCGGCGGCTCATAATACGCCCCGCGAGCGCGAAGGTCTTTCCCTCAAAATTATCGTAATCCGCCTTTATTTCGGAGGAAACGGCCGTTATTTCATATTTGGTTTTAACAAAAGGATCATTGCCGCTCTCCTGAAGGTCTTTCAGCTTGCCGAGGCGCACCGCCTTAAGCTCGCTTATATTTTCCTCCTGCGCCGGGTTGTTTACCTCGGGCGTTACGTTATTTTCTTCCATGGCTTTTCCTTTCAAAAAGAAATTTACGATTTAAATATTTCAAGTATCTTCATTTCGTCGTAGCCGTTGGGTATTTCAACGGACACAACGTCGCCAACCTTATGCCCGATCAGGCCTTTGCCTATGGGAGATTCATCCGAAATCTTATCCTCGGCGGGGTTAGCCTGCGGAACGCCGACTATATGATAAACGCACTCCTCATCAAAGGTTTTATCATAAACCCTGACAGAAAGACCGGTGTGTACCGTTTCGGTTGTGAGAGCGCTCTCGTCAAGCACCTTGGCGTGGGAGAGGGTGTATTCAATATCGGCTATTCTCGCCTCTAATTTTGCCTGGTCGGACATAGCCTCGTCATATTCGCTGTTTTCGGAGAGGTCGCCGAATGACTTTGCCTCCTTGATTTTTTCGGCTATATCGTTTCTGCCGGTTGTGCGCAGTTCTCTGAGTTCTTCTTTAAGCTGGTCTATGACCTTTTGAGGTAATACGTATTCGTCTGCCATATTAACATTTCCTTTCGGTTTCGTTATAATACAATTTATTATTATATTCCATTAAATTTGATTTTGTCAACACTAATTTGCGAATAGAGCTTTATTTTCTGGCGGCCTCAACAAGCTTTTTTATAGCCTCTATCCAATCATCGATTGAATTCTGAACTTCGCCCTCAAGGTCCTTGGTTACTCCGATGGCGTCAAAAACGGCTTTAGCTATATCTTCAAGCTTAACGTCCGGGTCAAAGCCGTCAAAAATACCGGCTAAGCCGCCTCCGTTTCCGCCGTTCGGCGTTTCAGTTTCGCCGTCCTCTTCGTCAGGGGCTATTTCCTCCTCGATTTTAACTATCTTTATAGCGCAGCCTTCGGGAACGGACGAGAAGGTTGTTTCAAGTCCGACCGACATCCTGAGGATAGACCTTGCATCGGCGGCGGTTATTACGCCGTCAAAGTTTACGTCGGAATAAATCTGATCGTTTGAGGAGGTTATCAGATCAAGTCCGACTGCGTGTCTTAAAGCCGCTCTCGCATCGGAGGCGGTAACGCTGTTGTCATCATCAATATCTCCGAAGAGACGGTCGCGGAAGTCTATTTCATCTATTTCAACAACGCGTCTGTATGTTATATATATCTTATGGGTCTTAAGAAGCTCCTCAGGCGGTATATCGTCACGCCCGATATTTTTCAAAACGGTGTTTACGGTGTTCATTACAGCGGTATAAAAGTTATAACCCATAACGGCGGCAATGAGGTTCATACTGTCATAAAATGAAACCGCAAAACTGTAATCCAGAACGGAGCCGTAGTAAGTAAGCGCGCCGTCAGAATCGTAGCGGGTGAGGATCTGAGCGTTTTTAATGGTAAAATCCTGAAGCTCAGCATCGTCAAGACGGGAGGTAAGCTCTGTGCGGGAGCCGCCGAGAATAGTTGGGTCAAGAGTTCCCGAGGGAAGGCTGAATGTCTTTGCAAGGGAGCCCTTTTTTGCTTCACTCAGAGGCATATCGGCAAAAGAAACTATAATACGGTTCGGATATTCATCGCCCTCATTTTCATAAACAGCCATATCAAAATCGTTGGCGGGGGTAAGACTGCTCATATATTTTTCGCCGTAAATCGGAAGAGAATTATTTCTGAGAGCTCCCTTATGAAGGAAGAGGGTTTCAACCGTGTTTCCCTGATCGCCGAAAAGCGTTTTGGCAAAGCTCTTTGCAACGCTCGAACGGTTATTGAAAAGACCCTCAAGAACGGGAATGAGATATTTAACCGCCATATCGTCGAGTTCGTCCGCGGTGGAGGTTCCGCCGGCTTTTATGCCGCCTTCGGGAACATAGTTATTAAACTTTACATTTGCCTTGGGGAGATCGGTTTTAACGGCGTTAACGCTGTTGTTAAAAAACTGAGTGTACTGCTCCTTTTCTTCATCGCTTGCTATTTTGCCGTCTGCAAACGCCGGAAGAACACAGGAACAAACAAGGATTGCCGCTAACGC
This sequence comes from Oscillospiraceae bacterium, assembly GCA_022508845.1. Lineage (GTDB taxonomy): Bacteria > Bacillota > Clostridia > Oscillospirales > Acutalibacteraceae > RUG806. Next base: position 2,883 of record JAFLUL010000075.1, read on the forward strand.
TATGCTTAAAAATTTTTTCATATTCCTGACTCCTTTTATACGAGTTTTAATTTTATCATCAAAAGCGCTCCGCCAACGGAGGCAACTATTGTAATGAAAATAAGGGTGCCTACAGCGAGAGTTGGGGAGAAAAACAAAACCGCAACACCGATAAGTATGGGGAAAACGGAAATCTTCCAATGTTTTCTGAAATAACCAGCTCCAAGTGCGCCGAAGAGAGCCGGAAGAATATAGGTGAACGCCGGAGAATAAACCGACTGCGGGTCTGTAAGCTTTGATAAAAACGGAGCGAAGATAACAACGCCAACTGCTATGATAACGGTTGTTGTTATCGCGGAGGCTCCTATCGCTATGGTTGAAATGACCTCGCCCTCCTCGCTGTTTGCCTTGACCTTTGCGTTTTCCATTGCGTTAAGGCCGCAGGGCATCTTGAGATTTGTTATATTTCCCGTAACAAAGCTGAGATATGTTCCTCCCGCGCCGAGCATTGGGGTGTAGGTTAAAACCTCAATTACCGCCGTTCCCCAATAGATGGGAATGACCTTTATAAGGGCCTTTAAAACGCTCCCCGCGTCCGGCCAAACGCCGAGATGCGCGCAAATGGCTGTTGGTACGCTCAAAAGCACCAGCAGCGCGCCAACGCTCCAAAGCCTCCCCCAAAAGTGAACTTTATTATAATACGGACTTAATTCCGCTGTTTTATTCTTATTCATTTAACCTCTCCTGACTGATAAATAAACACTGTCAAATTCGGGATCCTATTTAATTCGGAATGAGGAATTTCGGAAAAATCATAATCTTATATTTCAGCATTTAACGGAAATATCGAAACAATTTTTTTATCAGATTTTATTTTATTAATCATATTTCGCATTCCGGATTCCCAATTAAATTTTCTCATCCCCACCAGGTGAAATTTGCAACCGCCTCCGGAACAACGAGATTGAGCAAAACCGCCATACCCATTGCCGCAAACATACTCAGCGGCATTGCAAACGGCTGAAGCCTTTTAAGGCTGAATTTTTCACACAGGGTTTCAAGAATAAGACTTACTATTATTGCCGTGACCAAGGTGCATACAGACATAAATCCCGCGTCGCCCACTCCGTCAGTGCTCTTGCCGTAAATAGCTCTTGCGATAAATGCGGCAATTATTCCGATAAACGCGGCGGCAGAAATAACATCGGCTGTTTTAGAGCTTTTTTCGCTCTTATGAACTGCCTTGCCTACCTTCATCTGAATGGTTTTGCACATAAGAGGCAGCAAAACAAGGGCAAATGAGGTTCCTATTGTCATAACCCACGCAACCGCCCCGAACTGCGACGGATCCGTTATCTCCGCCGACAGCGACGAGCCGAAAACATTGAGCATAGTTTCGCTTGCAACGGTCTCATATGCAAGATTTCCTATAACGGACAGCCTTATCCACGGCAAAACTATGCCGAGCGCGGACGCAAGAACAATAACCGTTGTTAAAATAGAGAGAGCCGGAGCTATTGTGAAGAGTATGCTTGAAAATACGGTATTTTTAAGCGTCTGCTTTGAAATGCCCAGCTCTTTGCCGCGTTTCCACGCCTTTGCCATAAAAAATACCGATTCTATAACAACGAAGAGAATAACAAACGCCGCCAAGCCGTACATAAATCCGCTTACCTTAAAATCAGCCATTATTATGCACTTCCCTTAAATATATTAAACCATTTTAATATTAACATATCAGCGGACTTTCCGTCAAGAGATAATTCGTAAACAAAAAAGTATTTGCTTTATTAAAAAAAATATGATATATTTTTTAAAAGGAGGATAATTCTATGGTAACAAAAATTTCCCCTTCCATTCTCGCGTCGGATTTTTCCGCGCTCGGAGAAGAGGCTCTTTCGGTTCAGAATGCCGGAGCGGATATGCTGCATATAGATGTTATGGACGGACATTTTGTTCCGAACATAACCCTGGGCGCTCCGATAGTTAAATGCCTGAGAAGCAGGGTAAGCCTGCCGTTTGACGTTCATCTGATGATAAGCGACCCGCTCAAATACATACCCGACTTCGCAAAGGCGGGAGCGGATCTAATAAGCTTTCATCTTGAAAGCGGGGCTGACGCTTCGCAGTGCGTTTCGCTTATGGAAAACCTCGGCGTTCAGCCCGCGATAGCCTTAAAGCCCTCAACCCCCGGAGAGGCGGTTTTTCCCTATCTCGAAAGCCTCAAAATGGTTCTTGTTATGACAGTTGAACCGGGCTTCGGCGGACAGAAGTTTATGGACAGTCAGCTCAACAAGATAAGGCTTATCAGAAACGAATGCGATAAAAGAGGCCTTAAAACGGACATTCAGGTTGACGGCGGCATAACCGACGAAACCGTTCAGAAGTGCGCCCTTGCCGGAGCAAACGTATTTGTTGCGGGCAGCTTTATTTTCGGTTCACAAAACAGAGAAAAGGCAATTAAAAGCCTTCGCACTTATTAAAGTATTCTTCTAAAAAAGCTGCGGCGAGAGTTCCCGTGTTTTTAGAGGATTCGCAGAATTCTTCCGCTCGGTAAAGTTCGTTATCGGAATAATCTCCCGATACCGCCAAAACATAAACCCCGTCCCTTTCATAGAGGGAGGTTTCGGCATTTTTGAAAAAGGACGCGGCCTTTTCTATGTTCGTTTTTTCCCTGCTGCGAAGCATAGCGGGAACTCCCCCTTTAACAAGGCTTTTAACCGAAGCGGCGTCGCCTCTCGGAGGCAAAACAGTTATTATCAGGCGGCACCCGTTTTTCAGCTTTCCCGCTTCTATAAGGACCTTTCCCGACAGGGTAAGGTCAATTCCGTTTTCTCTCACCGCGTTTATTATGTTCCACATAGCTCTTCTGGTTTCAATATCCTCCCAGTTCAGAGCTTCGTAGCTTATGCCGAGCTGAGCCATTTCGCTGTCGGCAAGCTCTATTTCAACTCTGTATTCATTAACAGATTCAATTTTCATATCTTTTCTCCCGAGATTTTTTAAGCCGAAATTCAGCTTTTATACTTATATTCTATTCGAGGGAGCTTTTTTTTGCAATGCAAAAAAACAGGAAAGCTATGCGAATTTTTCCGTTTAAAATTATCTATGAAAAAAAACAAAAAACAGGTTTCCGAAAAACAGAATGAATCCCAGGCTCTGCGTCGCAGAAGGCTGGCTCTCTCAAAAATTCAGGAGAGCAGAAAAAAGCAAAAAACCGGCGCCGAGCAGCAAAAAAAGGCGGTTTTCGCGAAAAGACTTCGCGCTTACCCATTAAAGCGCGCGCCCGAAACGCTCAGAACAAAGGGGTATTACAGATTCACAAGGGACTACCCCATAACGGTTGACGAAAACGGTCTTCGCGAAAACAGCCCTGCGAAAAAACGCACGGCAAAAAAGAAGGCAATATGGATAATTTCGGTTCTCGCCGTTTTTTTAGCATCCTTTATTCTTGCAAAAACCTGCGTGTATCTCTCTTCGGTTGAGCCGGAAACGGCGAGCGGGCACGAAGCCGAAAAAAAGGATGAAATAAGCTCATTTTTGCGGATTTCACCCGGCGATATTAAAAGCGTGGGATTTGAAGCGGTTATGGCCGAGCTGCAAAAATACGGCTGCACCGGCGCGCTGATCGAAATAAAGGACGTAAGCGGAAAAACTTACCTCGGAAGCGAAACCTCCGAAACGGTTAATTTGCTCAAAGACTCCGGTATCAAAACGGCAGCATATATAAGCTGCTTTAAGGACAGCGTTTCTCCGGATGAGGACATCGCCTTCAGGGTAAGAAAAAACTCCTCCGCGGGCGAAATATGGAAGGATAATTCCGGAAGCGGCTGGCTCAATCCGTTTTCACAGCAGTCAAAAAGCTATATCTTAAACACGGTTTCAGCCGCCTCAAAGCTCGGGTTTGACATCATCGTTCTCGATAACGTCTGTTTTCCGTCTGATTCCGGCACCAGCCCCCCTTATTATTCGGGAGAAAGCGACTATAACGGAACAAGAAACCAGCTTTTAATGAGCTTTATAAGCGACGCAGTTGCAAACGCGGGAAGCGCTCAAACGGCGGTTCTCTGCTCGTTTTCGGCATTTGATCCCGCAGCCGCCTCCGATCGTGCACCCTACTATGGAAATTTGCTCGAAACTGCCGCCGGCATACTCTGCGCGGACGCGAGAATATCTCAGCAGCAAAAAAACGTTGCCATAGGCTCTCAAAAGTTTGCCGACCCATCCCAAATTCCCTATGCGTTTATTTTATCGGCGGGCGAATATGCCGCCGAAAACTCGGGACTTAAAACCTCTTTTTTATGCTTTGACAAAACCGGGAATTTTGAAAATGAGCATAACGCCGCCGTTTTCTCGGGAGTTTCGGGATATATTATTTGGTAATTTTAATAAAACCCGATAAAAATATTGATTTATCAACCGTTTTGCTGTATAATAGCAGCTTGAAATTGTTTATTATATGAAAGGATATATAATGATGAAAAAAATGCCCTATGCAATTATTTTTATAATTATTCTTGCGCTTCTTGTTTTTGCGGGATGCAAAACCCTTGTGGACACCCCCTCCGAGAGCGACAATTCGGGAGAATCATCCTCCGACGCCGAAGAGAGCTCCTCGAATGATATTTTTGAAGGACTGACCGATGAAAACGGCAACCCGATTTTCTCCGAGGAAGAGCTTTCATCCTTACAGGAAGAATACAGCAGCATTTATAATGAGCTTTCTTCAAGCGCGGCAGAAGAAGATAAGTCATCCTCTGAGGCTCCCTCCTCTGAAGCTCCGTCATCGGAAACTCCTTCGCAGACAACAACTGCTCCCGCAGACGAAACCTCAACCTCCGCGCCCGAGCCCGGCGTTAACGATTATGACATCCTCAGAAGCGGCAAGTTCTATATGGACGGAACTATGTATGCCGACGGAGAATCAAACCCGATAACCCTTGCCGTTGGCGATAACCTTGTTTATATGCAGGCAACTATGGACGGCGCGTCAATGGGCTTCCTTATTTCCGGCGGAAGCACATATCTTCTCAATCCCGCCGAAAAAACCTACTGCGAATTCGGCTCGCTTCTTTCGGGCATACTCTCTCAGGCGGGTATGATGAGCCAGGAAGAAATAATGGAATATATAAACGAAATGGGATTTTCGTCAATGGACGATCTCTCCTCCGCGGACGAAAAGAACAGCGCTTCGCTCAACGGAAAAGCCTGCACAGTTTATATTTTCAATAAATCCGACGGCACAAAGGTAAGAGTTTTTATGGACAACAACCGTCTCCTCGGATTTGAGATAGTCAGCATTGACGGTGTTGTTGATTCCGCAACATATATAAACAGCATCTCAGCCGACATCCCCGTTCTTCCTCCGCAGAACTACACAAAGCAAAACATCCTTACATTTATGACATCAATGGAATCGCTCTTTGACGATTAAAAAAGGCCGGAGGCAGTTATGATTAAAAAAATACTGCGCCCGCTTATTATTGCCCTCTTCGTTTCCTGTGTTTTATTATTTGCGGGCTGTATTAAATTTGAAAATTCCTTTGATCTCACCGTTTCTTCTCAGCCTGGCTCCTCCCCCTCTGAAACAGAGCAGCCTGAGCCGAGCTTTACCGAAGCGCCGTCATCGGAGGAAAACAGCTCATCGGACACTGAAACCGAAACAAAAGAGCCGCCAACTCAAAACACAGAGCCTTCCTCCTCTACTGAGGAACCATCCGAAAGCGAAACACAGGGCATTTCAGCTCCGAAAAACTCGGAATACGACATATTAAAAACAGGAGAATTCGGCTTTGTAGGAACTATAATTAACGACAATGAGGAAATGGATATCAACATCTCGGCGGCGAGCAACAAAATTTATTTTACCTCCGAGATCGACGGACTTCAGATAGGTTTGTATGTTGAAGGCAAAAAAACTTATATTTACGCCCCCGAGCATAAAAAATACCTTAAGATGAATTCCGTTGTTGCAAAGATGCTCCAGCTTGATCCGGATGACTTTGTTGAAATGGCAAATGGCTTCGGATTTGATAAACTCCCCGACTTATCCTTAGCCTCAAGCGTTGAAAACAGCTCCTTAAACGGCGTTTCGTGCGAAAAATACAGCTTTTTATCCGAAGACCCCAATCTCTGCGTTTATATGAACGGACAAAAGCTCTTAAAAATAGGATATATTGACAAATCCGGCAAGGAGACATACTCAATTTCATTTTCATCGGTATCCGCGGGCTTCCCGAAAATGCCGCCCGACGGCTTTGAAGAGATGAGCTACCTTGAATTTTTCAAGCTTGTTGCCGGAGATCTTTAACAGCAATATGAAAAAAACCGCTATTATAACAGGCGGCTCCGGAGGAATAGGCGCCGCTATCGCAAAAAGGCTCTGCAAAGAGGGCTTTATAACGGCAATAATATACCTTAATTCAGAGGAAAAGGCATTTACCCTTTCCTCTGAGCTTGTTTCTGAAGGATATAACGCCTTCCCGATTAAGGCTGACGCGGCAAACCCGATTCAGGTAAAAAACGCTGTTGAAACGGCGGCAAAACAAACAGGAAAAATAGACGTCCTTATAAATAACGCCGGAGTTTCGCTTTATAAGCTGCTTCAGGACACCACAGATGAAGAATGGAACAGGGTTATTGACATCAATCTCAAAGGCGCGTTCAATTTCTGCCGTGAGGTTCTCCCCTATATGATAAGGGAAGGCTTTGGCAGAATAATAAACATTTCATCAATGTGGGGACAGACCGGAGCGGCGATGGAGACCGTTTATTCCGCGTCAAAGGCAGGGCTTATAGGACTCACAAAGGCTTTGGCAAAGGAGGTTGCTCTCTCGGGAATAACAGTAAACTGCATAGCTCCCGGAGCTGTTGACACCCCTATGATGGCGCTTTTCAGCGAGGACGAAAAAAAGACACTGTGCGATGAAATACCCATTGGCAGGCTCTCCTCCCCTGAGGAAACAGCTTCCGCCGCCGCGTTTTTGGCGTCAGAAGAAAGCTCCTATATAACCGGTCAGGTTATAGGAGTTAACGGCGGGTTTGTTATCTGACAATTTAATTCTCAGCAAAAAAAGACCGCTGCTTTGGCAGCGGTCTTGATTTTTGCCTTATCAGAAGCTTATCTTTTCATCAATATAGGCTTTAAGCGAATCAATGGGTATTCTAACCTGCTCCATGGTGTCGCGGTCTCTGACGGTAACGCAGTTGTCGGCGGGGGTGTTGTCGTCGCCTACGGTGCCGAAATCAACGGTGATGCAAAGCGGAGTTCCTATTTCGTCCTGCCTTCTGTAGCGCTTGCCTATGGAACCGGCCTCATCAAAGTCCACAAGGAAATATTTTGAAAGCTCGTCATAAATTTCCTGAGCCTTGGGAGAGAGCTTCTTTGAAAGAGGAAGGATGCACGCCTTAAACGGAGCGAGATACGGATGCAGACGAAGAACCGTGCGAACGTCGTTTTTAGCCTCGTCAACGATCTCTTCATCGTAGGCTTCAGTAACAACGGTGAGGAACAGTCTTTCAACGCCCAGCGAAGGCTCGATAACATAGGGGATATATTTTTCGTTTGTGTCGGGGTCAAAATACTCAAGCGATTTGCCCGAGACCTCAATATGGCGGGAGAGATCGTAGTTTGTTCTGTCGGCAATTCCCCAAAGCTCGCCCCAGCCGAACGGGAAGAGATATTCAAAGTCGGTCGTTGCCTTTGAATAGAACGAAAGCTCCTCTTTTTCGTGGTCTCTTAAACGGAGATTTTCTTCCTTTATACCCAGAGAATAAAGGAAATCGCGGCAATAGGCGCGCCAATAGGCAAACCATTCAAGATCGGTATCGGGCTTGCAGAAGAATTCAAGCTCCATCTGCTCAAACTCGCGGACGCGGAAAATGA
>JAFLUL010000076.1 GCA_022508845.1 Oscillospiraceae bacterium
AACAAGATAGGTATTATTCTTGCTCCCGGTGAAATGGCTCCCGAAATTCTTTTCGGCGGAGCGGCAACTCCCGAGATGAGCTGGATGGGACAAAGCTGGGACTACCCCGCTCTTGAATCTGTTTGCGGTATGGAAAAGCTTTTATGCTTCGGACTGACTAACGATCAGATCGGTTATATTATATGCGATAATGACGTTCGCTCTTATTTCACCGAAAACGAAGAGATAACCGCTGCTTCAACCAAATCCGCATCAACGATTGCTAAAAGCTTTATTGAGCTTATAGGCTCCGTTAAATAATCTTTTCCATAATAAGCATTATGCAGCATCCGGCTAAAAACGAAAAGCCGGATGCTTTTTTTCCCGCCAAAGAGCAGGCTTCGTCAATTAAATCCGTGCAGATAACATAGAGCATCGTTCCGCCCGCAACACAAAGAATTAAGGGCATAATTTTACCGGCAACAGAAGAAGTTAAATATCCGAGATAGGTTCCGAAAATTTCTATAACTCCCGTAAAAACAGATAAATAAAGAGCGTTTCTGCGGCTGAATCCCGCTCGTGTAAGCGGAGGAATAACTATCATTCCTTCGGGGATATTCTGAAGAGCGATGCCTGCCGCAACAGTTACGGCCTTTGCCATATCTCCCGTTCCGAGCCCAACGCCTGCCGCCGCGCCCTCGGGAAGATTATGGATCGCTATAGCCGCAACAAACAGCAAAACACCTGTGCGGCTGCTCGCCTGAGCGTCCGAAAGCGACATTCCCCGGCGCAGAATTCTTTTTTCAATAAGAGGAATAAGCTGCTGGAGCATAACTATAAGTCCGCCTCCGCCGATTATTCCCAAAAGACATAAGAAAAACATAAAATAATTTTCATCGGCACAAGGCAATATAAGCTCGGAAAATGATGCTGCCATCATTATTCCTGCCGCAAATGAGAAAATGACCCCATCAAATTTTTTATTGTTATATTTTATCAGATAGCCCAAAATGCCGCCGAGCATTGTTGCTCCGCCAACAGAGAAGGCTATTAAAAACACTTTCACATTATCTCCCTCCAAAAAAAGTGTCATTCACACTTTATTCGGAAAACGGAAGAATGTTACAAAAAAAACGGCAGCGAAGGGCTGCCGAAATGCTTATATGGTTGCTGAGTTTATTTTTTTATTTCTTCCGATCTCTGAAGGGCAGCTCCGATAAAACCCCGAAACAGAGGATGCGGCCTGTTCGGACGGCTTTTGAATTCCGGATGGTACTGAACGCCGATATAAAAACTCCGATCAGTAAGTTCAACTGTTTCAACAAGCCTTCCGTCGGGAGAAATACCGCTGAGCGAAAGTCCCGCGCCCTCAATTATCCCGCGGTAATCGTTATTAAATTCATAGCGGTGGCGGTGACGCTCGGAAATTTCAGAGGAACCGTAAAAACGCTCCATAACGCTCCCCTGTTTTATTACGCAGGGATAACTCCCCAAACGAAGCGTTCCGCCTTTATCAATATCGCCGCTCTGACCCGGCATAAAATCAATGACCTTATTTTTGCAGAACTCGTTAAATTCACCCGAATTCGCGTCCCTGATTCCTGCGGCGTTCCGAGCATATTCAATTACGGCTATCTGCATACCGAGACATATTCCGAAATAAGGAATATTGTTTTCTCTGGCGTATTTAGCCGATTCTATCATCCCTTCAATACCTCTGCTCCCGAAGCCCCCCGGAATAATTATGCCGTCAAGCCCCGAAAGAAAACCTTCTGCGCTTTCGGGCGTTATCTCCTCTGAGTCTATCCAATGAATATTGATATGTGCGCCGTGGTAAAAGCCCGCGTGGCGAAGAGCCTCCGCAACCGACAAATAGGCGTCGTGCAGTCCGACATATTTTCCAACCAATCCAATTTCAACGCTGCGCGAACAGCAATTTTTGATTCTGTCCGCCATTTCTCTCCATTCCGTAAGATCCGCTTTCGGAGCGTCAATATTCAGCTCTCTGCAAACCACCTCGGAAAAATGCGATTCCTCCAGCATAAGCGGAGCTTCATAGAGATTTGGAAGGGTTATATTCTCAATAACGCAGTCGGGTTTTACATTGCAGAACAGCGCTATTTTCTTAAAAATTGACTCCTCCAGCGGCTCATCGCATCTGAGGACGATAATGTTTGGGTTGATACCCATTCCCTGAAGCTCTTTAACGGAATGCTGGGTAGGCTTGGACTTATGCTCCTCAGAGCCTTTGAGGAACGGAACAAGAGTAACGTGGATAAACAAACTGTTTTCTCTGCCCTGCTCCAAAGATATCTGGCGAACCGCTTCAATAAAGGGCTGAGATTCAATATCGCCTATAGTTCCGCCGATTTCGGTTATAACAACATCGGCGTTTGTTTTTTTGCCTACGCTATAAACAAATTCCTTGATTTCATTTGTAATATGGGGAATAACCTGAACAGTTGACCCCAGATATTCTCCCCTGCGCTCCTTATTAAGAACATTCCAATAAACTTTGCCTGTTGTTAGATTGGAATACTTATTAAGATCCTCATCAATAAAGCGCTCATAATGCCCGAGATCCAAATCGGTTTCCGCACCGTCCTCGGTTACATAAACTTCACCGTGCTGATAAGGGCTCATAGTTCCGGGGTCAACGTTTATATAAGGATCCAGCTTCTGCGCGGCAACCTTCAAACCGCGCGCTTTCAAAAGCCGCCCTAAAGAGGCCGCCGTTATTCCTTTTCCGAGGCCGGAAACAACGCCGCCGGTTACGAAAATATATTTTGTCATACCTTTTTCTCCTATCGTCAGCAAATTTTCACAAAAAGGAGAAAGGGCGCCTTCGAGTTTATAAAACTCAAAGACGCCCTTGCCTTTACGAGGCAAATTATAATCTAAAATTTTACTGTTGTCAACCCTTTTTTTGAGTTTTGTTATCAATCGGCAAACTTCTTAACCCTTGAAAGGAAGAATTCCTTCTTTTCGGGGGTATTTATTACAGTTACAGGCTTGATCTGATTGAGAGCTCTGCCCTGAGCAACAAGCGACGCTTTATAAGCATCATAGGTTCCGTCTTCAAACTGATACACTGCGGGAGTGTCTATCATTCCCCAGCGTCTGTATTTTTCATACTTCTCGTTTGCCTCTTTGAACGCTTCGTCCACAAACTCGCATATGCCCTTGGGGTCTTTTTGGATAAAATCGGAATCTGTTTCAACATAAAGCGCGTATCTCGGAACCGCGGGCTCAACGTCGGGATAATAGGAGAAGGACTTGAAGCTTACGCCGTAGTGCTTTTGAATTTTTTCGGCAACAAAGTCAAGCATCTGAGTTGAGGTCTTTTCGTTGGCAACATTAAGCCCCATATTGGATCTGTAAAGAAATTCAATCTTTTTTGAATTGTTATAAGTTCCGGTGCATTTAACAATATCGAGAATACGATATCTGTAAAGCCCGGACCAGTTGGTTACTATTATCTCATAGTTTTTGCCAACCTCAAGCTTATCGAGCGTAAGCGGACGGAAATTGGGGTCATCCTCTCCCTCGGGAATAAACTCATAAAACATAGAACGCGGAAGGAGGACATAGTCAGAGGCGTTCAGCTCAACGGGCATTGCCATATAACCCTCAGAGGCGGCATACCCCATATTGTGCATCGGGAGATCGCCGATATAACGTCTGAGCTTTTCCATATAAATTGAAAGAGTTGAGCTTATCATACCGTAGCCCCATATAAGCTTCGGCCAGATTCTTTTTGCGATCGGAACGTCGGTATCAAATCCCTCTTCAAATATGGCTCTGAGCTCCTTTGCCCTTTCGGGATTGGGCTTCATATGTCCGTATTTTTTGCGAAGGGATTCGGGACATTTAACGCTCTCGTTAAGAGTTCCGTTTTCTATATCGTCGCAAATCATTTCCCAGTTTTCTTCAAGATATTCAAACGCGGTTGAAAGAAGAGTTATAACCATTGAACCGAGATATGTAACCTCTTTATCAACAAGCGCGAAGCGCATCTGGAAATATGGTATGTTTGTGTTTTCCTCATCCTCAGGATAAAGAATATCCGCGGGCGTTGTTATAAAATATTTTAATATTGGACGGCAATTATCTATAGGCACCTGCGCCGCGCCGTTAATTTTGAGATCAAATTTTGTTCTTCCGCCGTTTAATGACATAAGCAGAGGGCCTCTTGCACCGGGGAGCTTCTTCATTCCGCGAGCTCTGAAATATCTGTCGGCGCAGCCCGGAGTTGCGGCAAAACCGCAGCACTGCATACTCCATATATCCTTAAAGGTCTTGGGCTGCATCTTCGGCTTTCCAACGCTTCCTGAGGAGGAGCAATAGCGAAGGATCTTTTTGCTGGTTATAAGATTTTTTTCGTTGTTCTCAAGCATTCGGTCTATCAAAGGCGCGTAGTCTTCAAAGGTTGAAAGCGGAACCTTATTCTGAAAATCCTCAATTGAATGGATATTCTTAAAATCGTATTTTTTCCCGAGCATACAATTCTCGTTATCATGTACGATTTTCATTAAAATCTTATTCTGAGTTTCCATAGCGTTTGCCGTGTATTCGTCAAAGCGTTTAAAGGTATAGTTACCGAGCATAACTCCGAAATTTGATGTTAAACCCATAAATAGAACCTCTCTTTTGGTAATCTTTTTAATATATTAACATACTGTGAACAAAAAAACAACTGTAAATTTTATATTTGCTTTTCCATCCAGATCATAGACCATTTTTCGCCGAACTTAATTCCGCAGTCTTTAAAATACCCGCAGAGAGAATACCCCATCTTTTTATGGAACAAAACGCTGTCGGGAGAAAGGCGGTAATCATTATCGGTTTCGGGATAAGCTATGCAGGCATAAACGTTTTTTATCCCCATTTTTCGCAGCTTTCTTTCCATAACCTTATATAAAACGCTGCCGGCTCCGCTCCTGCGGCAGTTTTTATCTATATAAACAGAAATCTCAACACAGCCCGAATAAGCGTCACGGTCCTTAAAAACAGAAGCATAGCAATAGCCTATTATTTTTTGATTTTTAACTGCCACTATATAAGGATATTTCTCGCATATCTTTTCTATTCTGCGGCGAAATTCAGCCTCATCCGGAGCGGTATATTCAAAGGTTACAGCGGTTTCTTCAACATAAGGCTTATATATCCCCGCAAGATCGGCGGCATCGGACAAAAAGACCCTTCTAACCAAAACAGCGCTGTTTTTCAAGATTATCACTCCCCTATCTTTTATCATTTTATAATATTATTTCTCTCAATACAACATAAATCTGAATTTTATTACCAAGATTTTCTTTACAAAATCATAAAATATGATATTATTATAATTACAATCAACCGAAAGGCAAAAAAACTATGGCAAAGGAAAAAACACCGGAAGAGCTTGAAAAAGCGGCTGAAATAAAGGCTCGGAAAAATGCTCAGAGAGAACAGTTTAAACTGACCGGGCTTGATTCAATGAGCGAAAAGGAGATTCTATCCCTTTTTCTTGGGTGTTCTATGGGAATTAAGGACTGCTTTGAAGCAGCCGACGATCTGCTGATGCGTTTCGGTTCTTTCAGAAATATATTTGACGCGTCATTGGACTCTCTTCTCGATTTGCCCTATATTAACGGAAATGCAGCATTTCTTATAAAGGGAGTTCCGGAGCTGTGCCGGCGGATGCTTATTGAAAAAAGGCCGAAAAATAAAAAGATAAAAACTCCGGATGATGCAAAGGAATATCTCTATCCGTATTTTCTCGGATATAATATGGAAATAGCCTACCTTCTTCTTATAAATAAAAGGTATGTTCCGATAAAAGCGGTTTTGCTCGCAAAGGGCGGAGGTCAAAGCGTTTATTTAAGCGCGGAATTGATAGTAAGGGAGGTTCTTATGGGAGGAGCGTCAGCGTGTGTTCTTGCTCATTCCCATCCGGGAGGATATGCAAAACCGTCGGTTGAAGATGAGATAGCAACGCTGAAAATATCTGCCGACCTTTCAAAATTCGGAATAACCATGCTCGATCATCTTATCTTCTCAAAAAACGACTGCTGCTTTATGTCGGACAACAAGAATTTTAACAGCTCTGTTCTTGCATTTGCAGGAAAAAAATAAAATCAGCTCTCTTCGGTTTTGAAGAGAGCGTTTTTTAAACTTCAAGATGAGTAAGATCCTCAAAGGTTTCGCGTTTAACCGCGATATAATTCCCGTTTGCGCTGAGCATAACTATCGGAGGACGAGGAATCCGGTTATAATTGGACGCCATAGAATAGTGATAGGCTCCTGTTGTAAGACACGCCAGTATGTCACCGCGTTTGATGCTATCCGGCAGAGGAACATTATTTTGAATTATATCTCCGCTCTCGCAGCACCTGCCAACAACTGAGCAGCGCATTTCCCGCGGCAAATTCATATCGAGAGCCGGCAAAATAGTATAGGGAGAACCGTACATTGCAAAGCGCACGTTATCGGTCATACCTCCGTCAACCGATACATAGTTTTTATAACCCGGTATTTTTTTAACCGAACCAACGGTATAGAGCGTAAGCCCTGCGTCGGCAACTATGCTTCTGCCCGGTTCAAGAGCTATATAGGGAAGTAAAATGCCGAGAGACATACATTTTTCTTTTATGAAGTCTCCAACCGATAAAATGTTTTCGGCTATGTCGATAACCGGTTGCTCTGAAACATAGCGAACTCCGTAGCCTCCGCCCAAATCGAGCTCTTTTGCCTCATACCCTGTTTTTGCCTTTATATCGGCAATAAAACTGAGCATAACATCAGCTGCTCTCAGATAAACTTCGGAATCAAAAACCTGCGAACCAACGTGGCAATGAAAGCCCATAAGAGATATATTTTTTTGCTCCAATGAAAGCCTAGTTATTTTTTCCGCGGCACCAGTTTCAATTGCGCTGCCGAACTTTGAATCAACCTTTCCTGTTGAAACGGCCATATAGGTATGGGGGTCAATTCCGGGGGTTATGCGAAGAAGAATCTTTTGGTTTATATTTCTCCTTTCAGCCTCTGTTTGAATTGCAAAAAGCTCCTCCTCATTATCAACAACAAAATAGCCTATGCCGTTTTCCATTGCAAAGGAAACGTCCTCATCTGTTTTGTTATTGGAATGAAAATACGCATTTTGAAGAGGATAGCCTGCCCTGAGGACGGTGTAGATTTCACCGGAGGAAACAACGTCTATTCCCATCCCCTCTTCATTCATAATTTCGTATATTCTCTTAAAGGACGCGGCCTTTGAGGCGTAAAGCACCTTGCCTTTACAGCCGAAGGCTTTTTTCATCGCCTGAAGATAGGTACGGCAACGCTGCCTTATTCTATCCTCATCTAAGAGATACACCGGGGTTCCGTATTTTTTTGCAAGAAGCTCGGTATCATGGCCTGCAAAAAGGAGACGGCCGTTTTCTCCTACCGATAAGTTTTCACAAATTAAATCTTTTGACTTCATTTATTTTTACCCAAAAAACTGAAATTACAGCAAATGCGCTCTTAGCTCCTCCGATGAAAGCGCGGACATATCTGCGGGAGCGATATCAAAAACGGTTTTGCAGCCGGTTATTCCCCTGCCGTGCATCTTAAAAACAGCTCTTGCGAAGGCTATGAGAGCAGAGGCGGTAAACTGAGGATTGGAATCGAGCTTTAAGCTGTATTCAATAACGTGTTTATTTTCTCCGTTAACTCCGGTTTTGCCGGTACGGATAACGCTGCCGCCGTGGGGAAGAGAAGAATGGTTCTTTTTCATTTCTTCCTCTGTTATAAACGTAACGGTGGTGTTATAATCCGAAAAATAGTTCGGCATATTTTTTATTTCGCTTTCGATTTTAGCCTTATCTGCGCCTTCGGCGGCAACAACAAAGCATTCGCGGGTGTGCTTTTGCCTTGTTGAAAGCTCCGGCTCCTCGCCCGCTCTTACGGAATTCACCGCCTCAGGAACGGGAACAGTATACTGGCGCGCGTCCAAAACGCCGTCAATTCGTCTTATGGCGTCGGAATGTCCCTGGCTTACTCCCCTGCCCCAGAAAGTGTAGTCATTGCCCACAGGAAGAATTGACGAAGCATAAATACGGGCAATTGAGAACATACCGGGATCCCATCCTGCGGATATAAGTGCAATATTTCCGTTTTCCTCGGCCGCTTTATTAACATTATCAAAGTGAACCGGGATATTTGCGTGGGTGTCAAAGCTGTCAACAACGTTAAAATACTTGGCAAGATATGGCGTCATTTCGGGAAGATCGGTTGCGCTTCCGCCGCAGATAATAAGCACGTCTATTTTATTCTTAAAGTCAAGAATACTGTCCGCGCTGTAAACCGGAACGCCTGTGAGAGTTTTAACAGTATCAGGATTTCTCCGTGTGAAAACGGCTATAAGCTCAGCATCAGGGTTTTGCAGAGCTGCACATTCAACACCTGCGCCAAGGTTACCGTAACCGTAAATTGCAAGTTTCATCTATATCACTCCTTAATTAAATCGTTCATAGTGTATAAGCCCGGCTCTTTATTTATTAAAAACTGGGCCGCAGCAAGGGCTCCTTCGGCGAAAAGCGCTCTTGAATGGGCTTCGTGCCTCAGGGTTATTGTCTGATTTTCCGTTCCCACTATAACCTCGTGGATTCCCACAATATTGCCGTGCCTTATGGCATGCAGTCCGATTTCATCGGAGGTTCTCTTTTCAAGTCCTGCCCTCCCGAGCTTTTTAACGGCATTTGAGCGAACGGACTTTACAGCGTCAAATATAGCCAATGCAGTTCCGCTCGGCGCGTCAATTTTGCGGTTATGATGGGTTTCAACTATCTCAATATCCGCTTCGGGAAAGGTGGCTGCGGTTTTTTTTGCAAGCTCTATAAGAAGGGCTACGCCAAGAGAATAGTTTGCCGCAAAAAAAATCGGTATTTTTTTTGCCGCTTCTTTTATAAGCTCCCTTTGCTCATCGGTTTGACCTGTTGTTGCCAAAACAAGGGGCAAATTATTCATTACGGCAAAATCAAGAAGAGCTTCGGTAAGAGAAAAATGCGAAAAGTCAATCAAAACGTCCGAAACAACATTTACTTCGTTAAACGTCTTAAAGCACAGCGTTTCCTCATTGCCGTTTGCGTTTATATCAACGCCCGCCAAGAGATCAGCATCCCTTACTCCTTTTTCGCAGAGCTTAACGACCTCACTCCCCATAAAACCCTTTATTCCGCTGAGCAATATCTTCATTTGCACATCCCCTTATAATAACTATATGAGCTTATGCTCGCGCATAAGACCTAAAAGAACTTCTTCATTTTCTTTTTCCATCGGCGTTAATGGCAAGCGAAGATAATTTTCGCCAAACCCCATAGCCGCGGTTGCCGCCTTCACGGGAATAGGATTAACCTCGCTGAAGAGAGCGTTTATCAAAGACAGATATTTAAGCTGCATACCGGCGGCTTCCTTTACGCTTCCGTCAAGATAGAGCTTGCACATCATTGATGTTTCTTTCGGCATAATGTTTGAAAGAACAGAGATAACACCTTTGCCCCCCAAAGACATAATCGGAACTATCTGATCGTCATTTCCCGAATAAATATCAATTTTATCACCGCAAAGAGCCGCAGTTTCAGCCACCTGAGATATATTGCCGCCGGCCTCCTTAAGCCCTGTTATCATCGGATGCTCAGAAAGCGCGGCAACGGTTTTCGGCAAAAGATTGCAGCCCGTACGGCTGGGTACATTATATAAAAAGCAGGGCTTTGATGAAGCATCCGCAACTGCGGCAAACGATTTTATAAGTCCATTCTGAGTTGCTTTATTATAATACGGAGTTACAAGCAAAACTCCGTCGGCTCCCGCGTCACAGGCAAATTTTGTTAAGCCAATAGCATAGTCGGTGTCGTTTGAGCCTGTTCCGGCTATAACCGGAACGCGGTTTGCAACCTTTTTAACGCAATAAGAAATAACCTCTTTATGCTCTTCGTCGGTTAAGGTTGAGGCTTCGCCCGATGTTCCGGCAACAACGATTGCGTCAATCCCCTCTGATATCTGCCAATCAATTAGTTTGCCAAAGCTCTCATAATCTATTCCGTTTTCGCTCATCGGGGTAACGATAGCCGTTCCCGCTCCTTCAAACAATGTATTTTTCATAAAATATATCCTTTCAAAATTAAAACGGGTATGCGCAAAAAATGCGAATACCCGTTACTGCACAATAAATTAAGCGTGTTACGAATAGCTCTCCGCATTTTCTGCGACAACAGAACAGATATTCTCTGAGCTGCCAACAAAAAGCCTTGCCGGGACTAATTGTTTCGGCGCCGTCACCTTTTTTTCGCTGCCTTGGCGGCATTCAGCGCGAAATACTAATTTCAGGCGCACCTCTATCGTTTTTTGAATTTTAACACACTTAAATTATAATGTCAATAGAAAAATTCTAATTTAAGCTCAGGAATCTTATAGAATTCGTGTTATCGGGCTTCCGCCGAATATCTCACGCGCGTTTAAAACAAAATCACTGCAAATCAGGTCGCGGCTGCGATGGAGCGAAGCGGGAGCTTTGAAGCCGAGTTCATACATCCAAACGCCGTTATAGTTTGCTTTTTGCAGCAATTCCGCAAGAGCATACCAATCCACTTTC